>NC_021294.1:1099017-1465356 GCF_000402035.1 Caballeronia insecticola | reverse complement strand
CCGTGATTGGTGCCTCTTCGCGCGCGGGAAGCATCGGCGAAATGGTCTGGACGCGCGCCTTATGCGCCGGATTCAAAGGTCCAATCTGGCCGGTCAATCCGAAATACGAAACGCTCGGAGGCGAGCCGGTCTTTCGTAATGTCGACAGCTTGCCGGACGCGCCTCATGTTGCAGTGTTCTGCACAGCACCCGACACGTGGCCGAAACTCGTCGAGCAACTCGGCCGACGTGGAACGAAGGCCGTAGTAATCGTCGGCGAGGGGAAACAACGAGGTCATCGATCCAGCGACGCAGACGACTGGACCGCCCGAACCCTCGCTGCCGCGCGACCGTTCCTGTTACGCATCATCGGACCGGCGAGTCTGGGTGTGGTCACGCCTTCGATCGGCGCATGTCTCGGCGCACCCGCGTGCAGCGTCAAGTCGGGCGGCGTCGCGTGGGTGTCCGGATCGAACGCGTTGACGAATGGCGTGTTGGGCTGGGCGCGCGCACGCGGTCTCGGTTTTTCGCGAATCATTGCCTTGGGCGATGAAGCCGATGTCGACTCAGGCGACATCCTCGATTTCCTGGCAAGCGATGCCTCCACGCGCGCGATTCTGCTGGCCATCGAAACGATCCGCTCGGCGCGCAAGTTCATGTCGGCTGCGCGCGCCGCCGCCCGCAACAAACCGGTGCTCGTCCTTCGCACCGGCCGCGACGATCCCTTCGACCGCCTCTACGGCGCCGCTTTCCGCCGCGCGGGTCTGGTTCGCGTCGATTCGCTCGACGACCTCCTCGACGAGATCGAGACGCTCGGTATCGGACGCGTTGCGGCGAGCGATGTCGCCACGGTGATCACGAGTGATCCCGGCGTCGGCGCGCTTGCGCAGGATGCATTCGGCAGCGCCGGCGATGATCTCGCTCCGTGGCCCGCGGCCGCCCGGGACGCCGTCGCTGCCGCACTGCCCCGAGCGCGCGCGGGCAATCCGCTTCTGCTCGGCGACGACGCCACGCCCGCCGATTTCGGCGCCGCGCTCGAGACGTTAGCCGCGCATCGCGAAACCGGCACCGTGTTCGTCGTGCATGCGCCGACGCACAGCGCGCCCGTCGCGGACGTCGCGCGCGTGCTGATCGCGGAGCGGCGGCACGCGTATCGAGGATTACTGGCGTGCTTCTTCGGATGCGTCGATTCCGCCACGCGCGATGAATTGCACGCGAACGGTATTCCAGTGCATACGACGCCGCATCGGCTCGCACGCGGTTTCGCGCGTCTCGTCGATTTCCGGCAGGGGCGCGAGTTGCTGATGCAGACGCCCGATGGTCTGCCCGCCGAGATTCCCGAAGAAATCGACGCCGCGCAAAACGAGGTTCGCGTCGCGCTGGAAAACGGCATCGCCGAACTGAACGGCGAGCGCGCGGCGCGCGTTCTCGCCCGCTTCGGCATCGTGGTCAAACCGGGACCGCCGGACTCTTTGACGAGCGACGCCGTCGAGATTCAGACGCGTCTGCTCAACCATCGCGTGTTCGGTCCGGCGTTCGAGTTCAGAGCCGAAGGCGCGTTGGGCCTCGCCGATGCGCTTCACGAATTCGCGCTGCCGCCGCTCAATCCGGTGCTTTCGCGCGACCTCGTCATGCGCTCGCCGCGTTCGCGAGAACTGCCCACCGAGATGTTGCTCAATGCGCTGACCGCGTTGTCGCAACTGGTTTGCTATATCGAAGAAATCGTCGCGCTGCGGCTCGTTTTACGCGTGACGCGCGATTCGGTTGCCGTGCACGATCCGCAACTCACGCTGGGCGCGCATCGCAAGCCGCTCGCAATCGTCCCGTATCCGCGCTGCCTCGAAGAGACGCTCGACTGGCGCGGCATGCACATCACGGTGCGGCCGATTCGCCCGGAGGACGAAGACGCCCATCGCGCATTCGTCGCTGCGAATACCGCCGAAGATTTGCGTCTGCGATTTTTCGGCGCGGTGCGCAGCTTCGATCATTCGCAACTCGCGCGCATGACGCAGATCGACTACGACCGCGAAATCGCACTGATCGTCACGAGAGCGAACGGCGAGGGCGCGGACGAAACGCTCGGCGTCGCGCGGGCGATCGCCGATCCCGACAACGAGACCGCCGAATTCGCCGTCGCGGCACGCTCGGATATGAAAGGGAAGGGGCTGGGGTCGCTGCTGCTCTCGCGCATCATCGACTACGAGAGAAAGCGCGGCACGCGCTGGCTGATTGGCGAGGCGTTGCGCGAGAACACCGGGATGATCGCGCTGGCGCGCAATGCCGGGTTCGAATTGACGAAAACCGAAGACCCCGGCGTCGTCGGTTTCAGGATGCGGCTGTGCGAGTCTCCTTCACAGCCGCGCTTCGAATAATCCGCTGATCAGGCCGCCAGTCTGGCGAGCGCGTCTTCGACCTGAGCCCGGGACAGGTCGAGTTCGCCAAGCAATGCTTCGTCGTACGAACTTCCCGTTTCCTTTTCGAGCCGCGCGATCGTCAGCGCGCAGCGCGTGCTGTCCTTCGGCGTCGCGATGAACGGCTTCACCGATCGCCCCGATGTGAACGCTTCGTAAAGCGGCACGCGGATTTCCTCTGGCAGCGCCCGCGAGGTCCACTGATACGGCTTGCCGTTGTACGTCAACTGCGGCGGAAGGGTGCGCTCTTTTTTCGCGGCCGGAATCAGACCGAAGGTACGCGCCGCGTCGCCGATCTGCTCGGCTGAAAAAAGCTCGTCCGGCGTGATGTCGAACTGCGCGATATACGTTTCGATCGCGTGCATCGCGGCCGAGCGATCGTCGCGCTTCTTCTGAGCACGCGCGACGATTTCCCGCAATTCGTCCGCTTCTTCGGACGTGATTGTGAAGTTCGCCTGTTTTTGCTGAAGTTCGGAAAAACGCAGGAATTCGGTATCGGAGAGGAGTTTGGCCATCGGGAATGCGTCGGATTAAAGAGGGCGGCACGCCGTCGCGACGCGCCGTCATTTTGAGAGGGCCGCCATTCTAACGCGCGAGGCGCGCGTCGCTCAGTCGTGGATCATCGAAAGCGATGCCGCCGCATCTTTCAACTGCGCGATGACATCGTCGATCGACGGCGCCACGTACTCGTCAATCCGCCGCATGTACGGGCAGGTGAGGGCGGCGATCGCCTGCCCCGACGGCCCGAGCAGCGGAAACGTCACGTCCGTCACGCCGAACGTCTGCTGGCTTTCCCGCTTCGAATAGCCGGCTTCGCGAATTTGCTGGCAATCGGCGTCGAGCACGGCGCGATCGAGCGTGATCTCGCCCTTCACCTTCGTATGCTCGGCGAGCATGTGTTCGCGGCGTTCATCCGTTTCGAACGCGAGTATCACGCGGCCCGAACCGGTGTCGATTAGGCCGACGCGAGAGCCGAGCCGCACCGAAATCCCCCACGTGCCGGGCCCATCGACTTGCGCGATGACGAGCAGATTGCCGCGATCGTAGACCGCGAGATGCACCGATTGCTCGGCCGCATCCGCGAACCGCTGCATCACAGGCAGTGCTTCGGAGATCAGCCGGTTCATCGGCGGATGCCGGTGCGCAAGCGCATACAGCTTCAGGCTCAGCGAATAGCGGTCGCCTTCGGGCGAGCGCACGACGTACTGCCGCGCGACGAGCCGCTCCAGCATCCGGTACATCTCGCTCGCATTGCGCCCGAGCATCTTCGTGATTTCGGCGCGCGTCAGCCCCGACTTCTGCTCCGAAAGCAATTCGAGGATATCGAGCCCTTTATCGAGCGCGGGCGCGCGGTAGCGGTCGGCGTCGCCGTCGTTGTCGGTGGGTTCGGAAGCCATTCTCAGTCTGGGTCGATTCATGTTTGGCGCGCCGAGTGTAAGCCGTCCGAAGGCGCTTGGGTTCGACAAGCGGCTAGGGAAATTACCAATCGATCTTGCCGCCTCCGTCCTTGACTTCGGATTGTGCGTATATGAATAATACGTTCACTGATGAATTGATGCACCCGAAAGTTTCCCGCAGCACCCACAGTCGCAGTCGCCAAGAACCGCACACATCAGGAGACAACCGCATGACCTTCACCAGGAAACTCGCCGTCGCCGCCGTCACCATGGCCGTGGCCGGCGTCGCCGCAATCGGCACCGTCAACGCCGCGGAGAGCGGCAAAGTGGGGCTCGGGCTGCCGCTGCTCACCTCGCCGTTCTGGCAGTCGTACAACAACTATCTGCCGAAGTACGCGAAGGAAATGGGCCTCGACATCCTCGCGCCCGTCAACTCGAACGGCGATCCGGCGCAGCAGATCACCGACATGAACAACCTGCTGAACCTCGGTGCGAAGGGCATCGTGGTCGGGCCGCTGGATTCGGCGGCGATCAGCCGCGCGCTGGATGCGTCGTCGGCGAAGAGCGTGCCGGTCGTCGCGGTCGATGTCGCGCCGACGCAAGGCAAGGTCGCGATGGTCGTGCGCGCCGACAATCGCGCGTACGGCACGAAGTCGTGCGAGTACATCGGCGAGCATGTGAAGTCGGGCAAGGTCGTGCAGATCATGGGCGACCTGGCGTCGGTGAACGGCCGCGACCGTTCGGAAGCGTTCCGCGAGTGCCTGAAGAAATATCCGTCGCTGAGCCTGCTGGAAATTCCGGCCGCATGGAAAGGCGACGCCGCCGCCACCGCGCTCGACAGCCTGCTCACCGCCAATCCCGACGTGAAGGCCATCTACATGCAGGCGGGCGGCGTCTATCTGTCGCCGACGTTGCAGACGCTGCGTCGCAAGCAACTGCTCGTCAAGGCGGGCGATCCGAAGCACATCGTGATCGTGAGCAACGACGGCATCCCGCAGGAATACGACGCGATCCGCCGCGGCGAAATCGACGCGACCATCTCGCAGCCCGCCGATCTGTACGCGAAATACGGCCTCTTCTATATCAAGGCGGCGCTCGCCGGTCAGACCTTCAAGCCCGGCCCGACGGATCACGGCAGCACGATCGTGCAACGCGCGCCCGGCATTCTCGAAGATCAGTTGCCCGCGCCGCTCGTGACGAAAGCCAACGTCGACGACAAGTCCCTCTGGGGCAACACCATCAAATGAGCGCGCCCGTCGTTGAAGCGTTCGGGTTGACCAAGCGCTACGGCTCGACCGCCGCGCTCGCCGACGTGAGCATGCGCGTGTTGCCCGGCGAGTCGCATGCGCTCGTCGGGCGCAACGGCGCGGGAAAGTCGACGCTCGTGTCGATGCTCACCGGCCTGCGCCGTCCCGACGCCGGCGAAGTCCGCTTCGGCGGCGAGCCCGCGCCGGCGCTCGCGGACCGCGACGCCTGGCGCGAGCGCGTCGCCTGCGTCTACCAGCATTCGACGATCATCCGCGAACTGTCCGTCGCCGAGAATCTGTTCATCAACCGGCAACATCGGCGAGGCGGCGTGATCGACTGGCGCGCGATGCGTCGCGATGCGCGCGCGTTGCTCGATCACTGGAAGATCGACGTGCGTGAAGATGCGCGCGCAGGCGATCTGACGGTGGAAGCGCGGCAACTGGTGGAAATCGCGCGGGCGCTGTCGTACGGCGCGCGCTTCATCATCCTCGATGAACCGACTGCACAGTTGGACGGCGAGGAGATCAAGCGTCTGTTCAGGCGTATCGAAGAGTTACAGCGCGAAGGTGTCACTTTCCTGTTCATTTCCCATCACTTGCAGGAGGTGTACGAAATCTGTCAGGCAGTGACCGTGCTTCGCGACGCGCGGCATATCGTCAGCGCGCCCGTGTCCGCGTTGCCGCGCGACAAGCTGATCGAGGCGATGACGGGCGAGCAGGGCGGTCTCGCCGTCGCCGATGCGGCCGCGCGCGCTCCCTTGCCTGCTAATGCAGCCGTTGCGTTGTCTGTCACCGAGCTTTGCGGCGACGACTACGGCGACGTGAGCTTCGATGTGCGGCGCGGCGAAGTCATCGGCCTGACGGGCGCGACGACGAGCGGGCGCACGAGCGTCGCGGAGGCGATCGCCGGATTGAAGGCGCAGCGCAGCGGAACCATTCAGGTTGATGGCCGGACACTTCCGCCCGGCGACGTGCCCGCCGCACTGGCGCACGGCGTCGGCTGCGTGCCGAAGGACCGGCATCGCGAAGGGCTCGTGTTGTCGCAGTCCGTCGCGGAAAACGCGTCGATGACGATCGCGCGCTCGCTCGGGCGCTTCGGCATCGCGTCGCCCGCGAAGAAAAACGCGTTCGGACGCCGCATGATCGCCGCGCTCGGCATCAAGACGCAGGGGCCGGGACATGTCGTGTCGGGTCTGTCGGGCGGCAACCAGCAGAAAGTGGTGATGGCGCGCGCGCTGGCCACCGATCCGAACGTGCTCGTGCTCATCGACCCGACTGCGGGCGTCGACGTGAAATCGAAAGAGGCGCTGCTCGGCGTCGTCGAGCGTGTGCGCGAGGAAGGCAAGGCGGTGCTCGTCGTTTCCGGCGAACTCGACGACCTGCGCACTTGCGACCGCGTGCTCGTGATGTTCCGCGGCGCGATCGCAGCCGAATTCCCTGCCGGATGGCAGGACCATGAACTCATCGCATCCGTCGAAGGAGTGAGTCTCCATGAAGCATGATGTTTCCAGTCCCGCGATGGCCGGCGTGCCGATGCAGCGGCCGCGTCCGCGCATCGAGCTTGCGCGGTTTCGCGATCTCGCGCTGCTGCCCGCGCTCGCGTTGCTGCTCGCAATCGGCGCGTTCGTCAGCCCGAGCTTTCTGACGCAGGCGAATCTGATCAGCATTCTGGGCGCGTCGGCGGCGCTTGCGCTCGTTGTTCTCGCCGAATCGCTGATCGTGCTGACGGGCAAGTTCGATCTGTCGCTCGAATCGACGGTCGGCATTGCGCCCGCCGTCGGCGCGATGCTCGTGATGCCCGCTGCGTCGTCGGGCTTCGGCCTCGAATGGCCGGCGGCGGCGGGGCTCGCCGCGATCGTCGTGGTGGGCGCGCTGATCGGCTTCGTTAACGGCTTTCTGGTCGTGCGGCTGCGCCTGAACGCATTCATCGTCACGCTCGCGATGCTAATCGTGCTGCGCGGCATGCTCGTCGGCGCGACGAAGGGCGGCACGCTGTTCGACATGCCGCCGTCGTTCTTCACGCTCGCCACCACGCTCGTGCTCGGGCTGCCGGTTTCCGTCTGGCTCGCGGCGGCGGCGTTCGCGATCGCGGCGTTCATGCTGCGCTATCACCGGCTCGGCCGGGCGCTCTACGCGATCGGCGGCAATCCGGAAGCGGCGCGCGCGGCGGGCATTCGCGTCGAGCGCGTCACGTGGGGCGTGTTCGTTCTGGGCAGCGTGCTCGCGTCGATCGGCGGGCTGATCGTCACGGGCTATGTCGGCGCGATCAACGCGAATCAGGGCAACGGCATGATCTTCACGGTGTTCGCCGCAGCGGTGATCGGCGGCATCTCGCTCGACGGCGGCAAGGGCACGATGCTCGGCGCACTGTCAGGCGTTTTGCTGCTGGGCGTTGTGCAAAACCTGCTGACACTTGCACAGGTTCCATCGTTCTGGATTCAGGCGATCTACGGCGCGATCATCCTCGGCTCGCTGATGGTGGCGCGGCTCGCGGGCGGCGAAGCGCAAAACTAATGAGTTCGACGATGCAAAAGACAACTGACCCGCGCCTCATTCTGCTGAGCCCGGAGGACAACTGCCTGATCGCCGCCGCGCGTCTGCCGGCGGGCGAAACCGTGATGATCGAGGGCGTGTCCGTCACGCTCGCGACGACCATCGAGCTTGCGCACAAGCTCGCGCGGCGGAACTTGTCGAAGGACGAAAAGGTGCTGCGCTACGGCGCGATCATCGGTCATGTGAACGCCGATGTCGCGTGTGGCGAGCATCTGCATACGCACAATCTCGAAAGCGACTACATCCCCACTTACACACACGACGCCGGCCACGCGTACGTGCAGCACTAGACGCCCATGAACAGCACGCCGAACACTTCTGCACTGCAAGGCTATCCCCGCGCCGATGGCAGGAAAGGCATTCGCAACATCGTCGCGGTGGCGTATCTCGTCGAGTGCGCGCATCACGTCGCGCGCGAGATCGTCGCGCAATTTCGTCCATCGTTCGATGATTTCGCCGCCGACGCGCGCGAAGAAGAACCACCCGTCCATTTGATCGGCTTTCCGGGCTGTTATCCGAACAGTTACGCCGAACAGATGCTGGAGCGCATCTGCACACATCCGAACGTCGGCGCCGTACTGTTCGTGTCACTCGGCTGCGAGAGCATGAACAAGCACTATCTCGCCGACGCCGTGCGCGCGAGCGGCCGCCCCGCCGCCGTGCTCACGATTCAGGAAAAAGGCGGCACGCGCAGCACGATTCAGAACGGTCTCGACTGGGTGCGCGACGCGCGCGCAACGCTCGCCGCGCAAGAAAAAGTGCCGATGGCGCTGGACGAACTGATCGTCGGCACGATTTGCGGCGGCTCCGACGGCACGAGCGGCATCACGGCGAATCCGGCGGTGGGCCGCGCGTTCGATGCGTTCATCGGCGCGGGCGCAGCGTGCATCTTCGAGGAAACGGGCGAACTCGTCGGCTGCGAATTTCACATGAAGCGGCGCGCGGCGCGGCCCGAACTCGGCGATGCGATCGTCGAATGCGTGCAGAAGGCCGCGCGCTATTACACGACGATGGGCCACGGCTCGTTCTCCGTCGGCAACGCGGACGGCGGCCTGACGACGCAGGAAGAGAAATCGCTCGGCGCGTATTCGAAGAGCGGAGCGTCGCCGATTGTCGGCATCATCAAGCCGGGCGACGTGCCGCCCACGGGCGGCCTCTATCTGCTCGACGTGGTGCCGGATGGCGAGCCGCGCTTCGGCTTTCCCAATATCAGCGACAACGCGGAGATCGGCGAACTGATCGCGTGCGGTTGCCACGTGATTCTCTTCACGACCGGGCGCGGCTCGGTGGTCGGCTCGGCGATTTCGCCCGTCATCAAGGTGTGCGCGAACCCGGCGACCTATCGCAACCTGTCCGGCGACATGGATGTGGACGCGGGACGCATCCTCGAAGGCCGCGCGACGCTCGACGAAGTGGGCCGCGAAATCGTCGATGTGACCGTGGCGGTGGCGGCGGGCGCGGCGTCGAAATCGGAGTCGCTGGGGCATCAGGAATTCATTCTGACTTACAAAACCTTCGAACCGGTCGGACCTGCCTGTTTGCCCAGCGGTGCGAGACGCGTTACTGTGGCGGCTTGAGTTTCGCCATCTCAAATTATTCGGAGTTTGCAGATGACCGCAGAAGCGCAAGAAGCAGTCTCACGTCGACGCAAAATTGGCCGGACGAACCTGGACGTCACCGCGCTGTCGCTCGGCACCGCGCCGCTCGGCGGGCTGTATCACGAACTCACGGAGGACGAGGCGCGCGCAACCGTCCATGCCGCATGGCAGGCGGGCATTCGCTTCTTCGATACCGCGCCGCACTACGGCCACACGAAAGCGGAACACCGTCTCGGCGATGCGCTGCGGCGCTATCCGCGCGGCGAATATGCGTTGTCGACGAAGGTCGGCCGCCGCTTCGTTCCGCGCACGACGCCCGACGACGGCAGCGAAGGCTGGGCCGCGCCGCTTCCGTTTCAGGCGATCTACGACTACACCTACGACGGCATTCTGCGCTCGTTCGAGGACAGCCAGATGCGGCTCGGCATGATCGATATCGATATCGTGCTGATACACGACATCGGCCGCGTCACGCACGGCGAAAAAAACGCGCATTACTGGAAGCAACTAACCAACGAAGGCGGCTTTCGCGCGCTCGAAGAATTGAAGCAATCGCGCGGCGTGAAGGCAGTCGGCCTCGGCGTGAACGAAGGCGCGGCCGTGATGGAAGCGATGGCCGAGTTCGACATTGACTGCGCGTTGCTCGCCGGACGCTATACGCTGCTCGAACAAAACACGCTCGACAATTTGCTGCCTGAATGCGAGAAGCGCGGCGTGAGCATTTTGCTCGGCGGCGCGTTCAACTCGGGCATTCTCGCGCGCGGTCTCGATGCCAAAGCGCACGGCGATCTCAAGTTCAACTATGGCGATGCGCCGAAGGACATCGTCGAGCGCGTCGGCAGGCTGGAGCGCGTGTGCCGCGAACACGGCGTCGCGCTCTCGGCGGCGGCCATCCAGTTTCCTTATGCGCATAAAGTTGTGGCCACGGTGCTGATGGGCGCGCGCACGCCCGACGAAGTGCGCGAGAACGCGGCCTCTTTCGCGACGCCGATTCCATCCGCGTTATGGGATGCATTGCGTGCCGATGGTCTGCTTCACGCGAATGCGCCGGTCCCGCGATGACGTCGGCCATGAACATCGATGCCCATCAGCATTACTGGGATCCCGCGCGCGGTGACTACGGCTGGCTCACGCCGGAGATGAAGGCGTTGTATCGCGTGTTCGGCCCCGATGATCTTGCGCCGCTGCGAGAGTCTGTCGGCGTTCAGCGAACGGTCGTGGTTCAAGCCGCACCGACGGTCGATGAAACACGCTACCTGCTCGCTCTCGCGCGCAACGATGAGTCGATTGCCGGCGTCGTCGGCTGGGTGCCGCTCGATTCCGCCGATGCGCCCGCACTCATCGACGAGTTTGCCCGCGAGCCGAAGTTCAAGGCCGTCCGCCCAATGTTGCAGGACCTGCCCGACGATACGTGGATCGAACACGCGCCGCGCCCGGACGCGATTGAACGCCTGATCGCGCACGATCTCGCCTTCGACGCGTTGATCTTCGCGCGGCATGTGCCTTCGCTGATCAAATTCGTCGCGACCTATCCGACGCTCAGAATCGTCGTCGATCATGGCGCGAAGCCGCCGATCCGCAATGGCATCGACGCGGGCTGGCAACCGTGGGCCGACGGCATCGCGCAACTCGCGGCGCTTCCGCAGAAACTTCATTGCAAATTGTCCGGCCTTGCAACCGAAGCAAGAGAAAACTGGACCGACGAAACTTTGCAACCCTACGTCGCGCATCTCATCGAACAGTTCGGCGCGGCGCGGCTGATGTGGGGCAGCGACTGGCCGGTACTGAATCTGAACGGCAGCTACACTGCGTGGCACGCCACGGCAAAAAAACTGACCGCTCATCTCGAAAAAGCTCAACAAGACGCGATTTTCGGCGCGAACGCCCGTGCGTTCTACCGCCTCTGAAACGGCTGATATACCCGGCATGTCTCAAAAATAACTTCGACTGGAGCAGTAGATGGTACAAAGACTGGCAGGAAAGACGGCGCTGATCACGGCGGCCGGACAAGGCATCGGACTCGCGACGGCCGAATTGTTCGCGGCGCAAGGCGCGCGCGTGATCGCCACCGATATCCGCACGGAATCGCTCGAAGGCAAGCCCTTCGAAGCGCGCAAGCTCGACGTGCGCGACACGCAGGCGATCAACGCGCTCGCTCAGGAAATCGGCGCGATCGACGTGCTTTTCAACTGCGCGGGCTACGTGCACGCCGGCTCGATTCTGGAGGCGAGCGAAGAGGATTGGGATTTCGCCTTCGACCTGAACGCCAAGGCGATGTACCGTACGATTCGCGCGTTCTTGCCGAAGATGCTGGAAAAAGGCGGCGGTTCGATCATCAACATGTCGTCGGCGGCGTCGAGCGTGAAGGGCGTGCCGAATCGCTTCGTGTACGGTGCGTCGAAGGCGGCCGTCATCGGGCTCACGAAGGCGGTCGCCGCCGATTTCGTCACGCGTGGGGTGCGCTGCAATGCAATTTGCCCGGGCACGGTGGAGTCGCCGTCGCTGAAGGAGCGCATTGCGGAGCAGGCGCAGTCGCAGGGCGCGAGCGTCGAGCAGATTCAGGCGGCGTTCGTTGCGCGTCAGCCGATGGGGCGCGTCGGCCGCGCCGAGGAGATTGCAGCGCTTGCGCTCTATCTCGGTTCGGACGAATCGTCGTTTACGACGGGCCAGATTCATATCATCGACGGCGGCTGGTCGAACTGACCGCCGCTGATTCTTTTTCGGAACCACGAGGAACACATCAGATGAAGCTGCTTCGTTACGGCCCCAAGGGTCAGGAAAAACCGGGTTTGCTGGACGCCGAGGGCCGGATTCGCGATCTGTCGAAGGTCGTCGATGACATCGCCGGCGCCACGCTGACCGATACGGGCCTGGCGAAACTGCGCGCTGCCGATGTCGCGACGCTGCCTGTCGTCGACGGCAATCCGCGCATCGGGCCGTGCGTCGGCCGCGTCGGCAAGTTCGTGTGTATCGGCCTGAACTATGCGGATCACGCGGCGGAATCGAATCTGCCGGTGCCGACCGAACCCGTCATCTTCGGCAAGTGGACGAGCGCGATTTGCGGCCCGAACGACGAAGTCGAAATCCCGCGCAACTCGGTGAAGACCGACTGGGAAGTCGAACTGGGCGTGGTGATCGGCAAGGAAGCGAAGTATGTCGATGAAGCGAACGCGCTCGATTACGTCGCGGGCTACTGCGTGATCAACGACGTCTCCGAGCGCGAGTGGCAGCTCGAACACGGCACGCAATGGGACAAGGGCAAGGGCTTCGACACGTTCGGCCCGATCGGTCCGTGGCTCGTCACGAAAGACGAAATCGCCGATCCGCAAAAGCTCGATCTGTGGCTCGAAGTGGACGGCAAGCGCTATCAGAACGGCAACACGAAGACGATGGTCTTCACGGTCGCGCAACTCGTCGCGTATCTGTCGAAAGTGATGAGCCTGCAACCGGGCGACGTCATCTCGACGGGCACGCCGCCGGGCGTCGGCATGGGCGTGAAGCCGAACGCGGTGTATCTGAAGGCCGGCCAGACGATGCGCCTCGGCATTCAGGGCCTCGGCGAGCAGACGCAAAAGACCGTCGCGGCGAAATAATCCGCACGCGCATAAACAAAGAACCTCGCCGCGGCGAGGTTCTTTGCTTTGGACGACGGTTTCAGGAAGATGAGTTCAGGCGTGGAAAACCGGTTCTGTGGCGACGCCCTCGCCGATACGCGTGATCGTGCCCTGCGCGACCGCGACGAGCCGCTCGGCGCCGCCGTCGGTGACGAACACGTCGCACTGGCAGGTTGCCTGCGACATGCCCGCATGGACCACGCGCGCCCGCGCCATCAGCGTGCCGGAGACGGCCGGGCGCAGATAGTTGATCTTGTACTCGCCGGTGACGACCTTCGGCCCGAGCCGCAGCGCGCCCGCGAAAGTCAGCGCGTTGTCCACGAGATAACTCACCACCCCGCCGTGCACGTAGCCGTGTTGTTGCCTGAGCTCGTCCCTGATCGTCAGACACAGCGTGAGACTCGCTGAATCGACCTGCATCAGCTTGGTTCCGAGCAAGGCGCTGAACGGTTGCGCATTCAGCGCACCGCGCGCGATATCGACTATTTCGGCCATTCGGACACTCCTTGGTGGGTTCGGTGCCGTCCTGCAAAGACAATAGGTAGCGTTCGCGCGCACTGCAAGGAAGCGACGCAAATATTGTGCAATAGCGCGTTTCGGTCGGCGCATTTCCTGCATCCGCATGACACTTCGCTGCGGCAAACGATTCAAGCTTTCCGGGCGCGTTGCCGTAAACCCGCACTGTCCCCGCGTCGGCGGGCTTTATTTCGGAAAGTGTGGGTAAGAGATGTTCGGAAAGATCAAGGTTTCATCGGGTTTGCTCGCGGTACTCGTGGTGTTCTGTCTCTTTCAACTGGTGACCGAGGGGCTCGGCTTCTGGTCGCTGTCACGCACGCATGACGATGTCGGCAGCCTGTCCGATATCGCGCTCAAGCAGGTCAACGCGGTCAACGAGACCACGCAGCATCTGATGGATGCGCGCATCAACCTTTCGCGCGCGGGCACCCGCATGGTGCGCGGCGGCGCCGAGCCTACGGAGATCGTGCAGCACGCGCGCGAGCAGATCGCGGCGGCGGACAAGTCGTTCACGTCGTTTCTGAACGCGCGCAAGACCGGCGCGGAAAACGTGACGCGCACGGCCGCGCTCCAGGCGAAATACGCGGAATACGCGAAAGCGCTCTCCGAACTCGTTCAGTATCTCGACGCCAACAATATTCAGGCGTTCCTCGACCAGCCGACGCAGGGCTTTCAGGACCGCTATCTCGCGGAACAGCAGAACTTCGTCAATTTCGGCGATGCAGCCGGGCGCGGCTATCTGTCATCGATCGATACGCGTTACGCGTGGTTCCGCGCGGTCGGCATCGTGATTCTGGCGGCGCTCGTCGCGGGCATCGCGCTGGTGCACGTCGCGCTGCGCCGTGGCGTGATCGCGCCGCTGGAGGAAGCGGGCCGCCACTTCGAGCGCATCGCGAAGGGGCGTCTGGACGAGCGCATCGAGGATCGCGGCACGAACGAAATCGGGCGTCTGTTCGCGGGCCTCGCGGCGATGCAGTCGAGCGTCGCGAGCACGGTGAAGACGGTGCGCGAAACGTCCGATTCGATCAACTTCGGCGCCGATGAAATCGCAAGCGGTAACGCCGATCTGTCCGCGCGCACGGAGAATCAGGCGGCTTCGCTCGAAGAAACCGCGTCGAGCATGGAAGAGCTGACCGCCACCGTGCGCCAGAACGCCGAGCACGCGCGCGAAGCGAACACGCTGGCAGGCGACGCGCTCGCGGCAACCTCACGCGGCTCGGGCGTGGTCGATGATGTCGTCGAGAAGATGCGCGGCATCGCGGCGAGTTCGGACAAGATCGCCGAGATCATCTCGGTAATCGACGGTATCGCGTTCCAGACCAATATCCTCGCGTTGAACGCGGCTGTGGAGGCGGCGCGGGCGGGCGAGCAAGGGCGCGGCTTTGCGGTCGTCGCGGGCGAAGTGCGCGGGCTTGCGCAGCGCTCGGCGCAATCGGCGAAGGAGATCAAGGAACTGATCGGCGAGTCGGTCGCGCAGGTCAGCGACGGCTCCGTGCTTGTCGAACGCGCGGGCGCGGCAATGCGCGAAGTGTCGGCATCGATTTCGCGCGTCACGCAGATGATGGCGGAGATCAGCGCGTCGTCGCTGGAGCAGAGCGTGGGCATCGAGCAGGTCAATCAGGCCGTCACGCAAATGGACGAAATGACGCAACAGAATGCGGCGCTCGTCGAGCAGGCCGCGGCGGCCGCGTCGTCGCTACATGAACAGACGCGGCAACTGAAGGCGGCGGTTTCCGTATTTCAGCTCGCCTGAGCGATCAGCGCGGCAACGCTGCGTACGATGTCGCGAGGTGATACGGCGTGGTCGACGGCATCTCGGCGCGGCTGATCTCGCCCTGCGCCGAGCGGCATTCGACCCAGCCGCGCGCATGCAGGAAGCGCGCGCGATAGCGTTCGATCTGCTCGCCGAGCGCGTCGCCGCGTGTGGCCAGCGCGCGCAGATATTCCGTCTGCGCCCAGATGCGCTGCGTGCCGTCGATTACACGGCCGCTTTCGTCGATGGCGGCAAAGACGCCGCCGGTTGCTGCATCGACGCCGTGTTTCTGCGCGAAGTCGAACGCGCGCGCGAGTCCTTCGTTCAGTCCGGCGGCTTCGAACGCGGCGTGACCGCTGCCGAGCGCCAGAAAATACCACTCGAACTGATGGCCGGGCTCCAGCCGGTTGCCGGCCGTGCCGATCGGCAATTCGGCGATCGAGCCGCTCGGCTCGTGCACGAAGGCGTTCGCCACCGAGCGCGCGAGCAGCGTGAGGCGCCGGTCGTAGGCGGCGTCGCCGGTGGCTTCGCGTGCGGCGAGCCATGCCTCGGCGAGATGCATCAGCGGATTTTGCAGCGGTGTTTCGAGCGTCGCGCCGAAATCTTCGGCAAGCGCCGCGTTCAACAAATCGCCGCCGTTCGAAAAGCGCGCTTCGATCAGCCGCGACGTGGCATCGAGCAATGCGAACGCTTCCGGCGAGCCGCTGCGCTTCGCGTAATGCGCGCAGGCAAAGACCACGAACGCGTGCGTGTACAGATCCTTCTGGCGCTCGAGCGGCGCGCCGGTTGCATCGACGCTATAGAACCATCCGCCGTTTCGCTTGTCCTGAAAATAGTGCCGCAGCGATTCGAACAGCGTCGCGGCATGCGCGAGGTCGCCCGCTTCCGAGAACACGAAGAGTTGCCGCGCGCAGGCCATCGCGCGATAACGCTTCGGTGGCAGCGGCGCATGGTCGTCCGGCGCGACGGCCTCGAACGGCAGACCGAGCGCCGCGTTGAATCCCGGGCCGCGCCAGACGGGCAACACGATCTTCGCGTAATGTTCGCGCAGCGTTGCGGCATGTTCGGCGCACACGGCATCTTTCGGGCGCGCAGCTTGCATCGGCGACGAAGCGTTGGAATGCTGATCCTGCATAAGACGACTCTGGATGGGTTCAGAAAGCGCGCATCGCTCGGGCGCGCGCAACGAGACAGCATAGCAAAACCGGCCGGGCGCGAACCGCCGGGCCAGCCACGAGAGGAGGACTGGAACATGTTGGGAAACGTTGAACTCGTGTCGCGGCTCGTCATGGCCGCGGCGCTCGGCAGCGTGATCGGTTTCGAGCGCGAGCGTCTGTCATGGGCGGCGGGGCTGCGCACGCACATGCTGGTGTGCGTCGGCTCGGCGCTCATCATGATCGTGTCCGCTTATGGGTTCGAGGAAGTGCTGAAGTCGGATCACGTCGTGCTCGATCCGTCGCGGATCGCGGCGCAGGTCGTGTCGGGCATCGGCTTTCTCGGCGCGGGCTCGATTCTGCTGCGCGGCGAGATCGTGCGCGGGCTGACGACGGCCGCGAGCCTGTGGTCGGTCGCGGCGATCGGGCTGGCCGTCGGCGGCGGGCTCTACACGGCGTCGATCGCGGCGACGGCGATCATCCTCATCATCCTCGCGGGCATCAAGCCACTGGAGCGCCGCTTTATCAGCGTCAAGCAGCGCCGCCAACTGACGATGCTGGTCGACCGCGGCTCGCTCAGTTTTCATGCGCTGCACGAGGCGCTTGGGCCCGGCAGCGTGCGCGTGAAGCAGTTCGTCGTGCAGCAAAGCGACGATTCGCCCGAACTGGACGAAGTTCGTGTCGAGTTGTCGCGCGCTTCGTCAACGGAATATCAGGCGATCTGCGACCGTCTGCGTCATCTCGAAGTCGTGCGCGAGTTTCGCGAGGACGACGCGAGCTGAATTTGCGTCGCGGGTGCCGGTCCGGGCCCGCGGCCATGCGACAATGCGGCCTCTCGAAAATCATCGCCGAAGCGCCGGCTGTCGAGGCTGCGGCCTTTCGAACCTATGCCAGATTCCGCTGTAAAACGTCATGCCGAAACGCCTGCGGGCGAACTCCCTGCAACTCAACGCCGCCGCCGCGCGGCCAGCTCGCCGGCCACGCCCGATAGCGCCGACACCGAAACCAAACTCGCCCGCGCCGCACGTTCGGCGCAACGCCTCGCGCAACTGAGCGAAGGCGCGCGCAGCGGCGAAACGCTCGATCTCTTCGCCGAAGACGCCGAGCGCGCGCAGCTTCAGGCGATGAACACCGATATCCGCCAAGGCACCTTCGAGGGCTTCGAGTTGCCCGAGGTGTTTCTCGCGGCGGTGCAATCGAATGGCGGCCAGGCAGCGGAGCCGTCGGCGGCGAAACGGGCGGCGCGCGAGAGCGTGGCATCGGTCGGGCCGATCCAAGGCTCGTTCGAGGACGATGCGTTTGCACCCGTCGCCGCCGAAGCGCCCGCCAGCGAAAGCGAAACGGTCGCAAAGCCCGCGGCGATGGCAGCCGCCGCGTCGCGTGCCGCGAGCATCAGTTGCGTCGATGCCGGCGTCGCGCCGCGAGCCGAACGCGCGCTGGCACCGAACGACGCTTCCGCGCCCGTGCTCGACCGCGCCCGCGCCAAGGCATTCGCCGACACCATCGACGCGCTCTATGCCGTGCTCGCTGAACAGCGCACCGCCGCGGCGGCGCACGCGGGCCGCATGAAGACGATGCTGACGATCATCGTCTGCGTGATGCTCGGCACGGTGGCGACGGGCATCGCGCAGACGGCGGTGCTGATGCGCATGAGCCGCGACGGCAAGCTGGAGCAGGACCGCATGGAGCAGCTGATGCTCAATCAGCAGGCGACGCTCGCCACGCTCTTCGACACCGATTCCGCGACGGTCAGCCTGCGCCCCGCCCCCGACATCGCCGACGACGCCTCACCGGTGCCGCCGGTCGGCCCCGCCGAACCCACTCTCGCACCGAAAAAGCACGCGCAACGCTCCGGCCCGACTTCGCACTGAAGCGGCGCTGTCACATTCTCGCGACATCCCGCCCTGCGGCGGCGTGTCGCTGAGCCACATTTCCTGACTGGCAAACCCCGCCGGACGTGCCTTCGCAGCCCGTCCCCGTTTTCGTGCGCCCGCAAATCGGTAAAAATGTAGAAAAACTACCGAATTTCTTCTCTAGAAATGTTGCATTGCACTAGAAATGGGTAAGGGCTAACCCTATAATTCTCTCTAAGGGAAAACCCTCTACCACTAACCGGGAGTTACACATGAGCTACCTCTTCGCCCTGCTGCAAAAGTTCGCTGCAATGTTCGAATCGCCGCACCTGCCGATGGACAAAGACTACTCGTATCAAGCGCGTTTCCGTGAAGCCGAGCGTCAACGTAAGGCACGCGGCACGGCTTTCGGCGTGCGTCTGTAATGCTGAACTAATGGCGGCGCGGGAAACACAACACCAGCAACACTCGACGGCATTCGCCGCACGACCCGCCCGCCCCATCTTTTCAGATATGTAGTTTTTCTAGCGGTTTAGCTTCGCCTCAAACACCCTCAAGCGTCCTTTCTGACGCGTCTCATTTCCGCGCCCCCAAGCGCGCGACGCACTTCTCTTGCTTTCGTCTGACTGACAGACACTTCTAAAGCCGCCTGCATCGCAAAAAGGCGCTCTGACTTGTCTTCGTGCGACACGTAAAAATCCGTCGATTTTTCGCCGCTGTTCGCCGCAAAGCCTTATCCAGCAAGCCTTCGATCCGAAGCCGGCACGCCCGTCCTTATTCCAGTGTCGTATTTCCACATGTGGTTGTCGCAAATAGTCGGCAGGGGCGACTTTTTTCTGGCAACTATGTATGCACAGCGCGGACGCGCGTTCCGCCCACGCAAGGAGATATTCGATGAATTCCCCCAAGGTGGTAGTCGAGGGGCTGTGCAAAGTCTTCGGCAATAGTCCCAAGCAGGCGCTCGACATGCTCGCCGGCGGCGCAACGAAGGAAGAAGTCTTCAAGCGCACCGGACAGATCGTCGGCGTCCATAACGTCTCCTTCGATGTCAAAGAAGGCGAGATCTTCGTGCTCATGGGCCTGTCAGGCTCCGGCAAGTCCACGCTGATCCGCCTCATCAACCGTCTGGTCGATCCGACCGCGGGCAAGGTGCTGATCGACGGCCGCGACGTGGCCGCCGTGCCGCGCTCCGAACTGACGGCGCTGCGCCGCAAGGACATGAGCATGGTGTTTCAGTCCTTCGCGCTCATGCCGCAGCGCACGGTGCTCTCCAACGCCGCGTTCGGGCTGGAAGTCGCGGGCATCGGCAGGAAGCAGCGCGAGGCGCGCGCAATGACCGTGCTCGAACAAGTCGGCCTCGCGCCGTTCGCGCAGAAGCTGCCCTCGCAATTGTCGGGCGGCATGCAGCAGCGCGTCGGTCTCGCGCGGGCGCTCGCCGTGAATCCATCGCTGATGATCATGGACGAAGCGTTCTCCGCGCTCGATCCGCTCAAGCGCAAGGAAATGCAGAACGTGCTGCTCGATCTTCAGCGCGAACAGCAGCGCACGATTCTCTTCGTGTCGCACGATCTGGAGGAGGCAATGCGCATCGGCACGCGCATCGCGATCATGGAAGGCGGCCGTGTCGTGCAGATCGGCACGCCGCAGGAAATCATCACGAACCCCGCCGACGACTACGTGCAGGCGTTCTTCGACGGCATCGACACGAGCCGCTATCTGACCGCAAGCGACCTCATGCAGACGGACGACGTGCCGCTCATCAAGCATTCGCCGCAGATCGATGCATCGAGCGTTGCCGCGACGCTCAACGGCAGCGCCGACTACGCGTTCGTGCTCGATGCGCAACGCCGCATCCGCGGCTTCGTCGGCCGCGATGAAAACGGCAACGCGGCGCCGCAGATCAATCAGGTCGAATGCATCGAGCGCGACATGACGCTCGACGACGTCGTGCACCGCGTCGTCGCGAGCCGCTCGCCGCTGCCCGTCGTGAATGCGGACGGTTCATATTGCGGTTCGGTCAACAAGACGAACGTGCTGAAGGTTCTTACGCGCCATCGAGGTTCCCATGTCTGAAATCATTCCGCTCGGTAGCTGGGTCGATCACGGCGTCCACTATCTTCTCGATCACGACGCCAAGACCTTCGATTCCATCGGCAAGGTCATCGAGAGCTTTGCCGCCGCCGTCGAGCACAGTCTCCAGGCAATCCCGATGTGGGCGCTCATGGCGATCTTCGTCGGCATCGGCCTGTGGCGCGTCGGCTGGCGTTTCGCGGCGTTCACGCTCTTGTCGCTGCTGCTGATCTATGCGACCAACTTCTGGGATCAGATGGTCATCACGCTCGGTCTGACGTTGTCGTCGACGTTGATCAGCCTGTTACTCGGCATTCCGCTCGGCATCTGGACCGCGAAGAGCAAGTACGTCGAAATGGCCGTGCGCCCCGTGCTCGACCTGATGCAGACAATGCCCGCGTTCGTCTACCTGATTCCGGCCGCGATGCTTTTCGGCCTCGGCCGCGTGCCCGGCATTCTCTCGACCGTGATCTTCGCGATGCCGCCTGCCGTGCGTCTGACTTCGCTCGGCATCAAGCATGTGAATCGCGAGATCGTCGAAGCGGGTCAGGCGTTCGGCTGCACGCCGTGGCAACTGCTCTACAAGGTGCAGATTCCGAACGCGCTGCCGTCGATCATGACCGGCGTGAACCAGACGATCATGATGGCGCTGTCGATGGTCATCATCGCGTCGATGGTCGGCGCGGGCGGCCTCGGCAACGACGTGCTCGCCTCCATTCAGCGTCTGGATATCGGTCTCGGCTTCGAAAGCGGCTTGTCGGTGGTGTTGCTCGCGATCATTCTGGACCGCATCACGGAAAGCTTCGGCCGCTCGCCCGGCATGGCGCGCGCCCCGCTGTTCTCCGGCATCAAGAGCGTGATGAAAGTCCGCCGCGCACCGGCGGCGCAACAGGGTTAAAGAGCCTATGAAGCGCGACGCGATCGTCCCGGCCGGCACCGATTCGCCGTTGTCCAGTCTCGCGCACTTCGGCTTCCTCACGCTGCCGAACTTCTCGATGATCGCGTTCACGAGCGCGGTCGAAGTGCTGCGCATGGCCAACTACGTGGGCCGCGCGCAGCACTATCGCTGGTCGATCATCACGCCCGACGGCGAGCCCGCCCGCGCGAGCAACGGCATCACGGTGAAGCCGAGCACGACGCTCGACGAAGCCGGCATGCCGGACGTGCTGATCGTGTGCGGAGGCTGGCATGTCGCCGATTACGTCGACGACAGCATCATCGGGCTGTTGCAGCGCGCGCAGGAAGCGGGCATTCCGCTCGGCGGCATCTGCACCGGGCCTTACGCGTTGCTCGCCGCGAAGCTGCTCGACGGCTATCGCTGCACGCTGCACTGGGAAGACATGTCGCCGGTCAACAAGCGTTTTCCGCACGTGCGTTTCGCGGACGAGCTTTTCGTGATCGACCGCGATCGTCTGACCTGCACGGGCGGCACCGCGCCGCTCGATCTGATGCTCAACCTCGTCGGCATGCGGCTCGGCCAGGCGCACGCGGCGCAGGTGTCGGAGCAGTTCATCGTCGAGCGGATTCGCGGATCGACGGATTACCAGCACATTCCCGTCGATGCGCGCGTCGGCTTCTCGCGTGCCGAGCTTGTCGAAGTGGTGCGCCTGATGGAAGCGAACATCGAAGAGCCGCTTTCGCTCGAAGAACTCGCGCGGCTCGTGCATCTGTCGCAGCGGCATTTGCAACGCATGTTCAAGATGTTCCTCAACGTGTCGCCGACGCATTACTACCTCACGCTGCGGCTGCGACGCGCCCGCGAATTGCTGCGCAACACCGATGCGTCGATCGCGCGCGTGACAAGCATCTGCGGATTCCATTCGCCTTGTCACTTCAGCAAGGCTTATCGCGCGCAGTTCGGACATGCGCCCAGCGTGGAGCGGCGTCTGTCGGCTTAATAAGGCGTCTTTTCTGCTTTATGGTCCGTGCCGGCTTCGCAAGCCGCGCGCGCGGGCCGTGCTGCGTCATCGATCGATAAAAACCAGGAGAAAACATGAAACGCTTGTGGATCGCGTCGCTCGCCGCGGCGATGCTGTCGGGAGTGTGCGCCGCCAACGCCGCCAACGCCGTCGAGCCTGCCGCGTGCAGGAACGTGCATTTCGCCGATGTCGGCTGGACCGATATCGCCGCGACGACCGGCCTTGCATCGACGATTCTGCAGGGCCTGGGCTACAACCCTACGAAGACGATCGCCTCCGTGCCGATCACGTTCGCGGGCGTGAAGAGCAAGCAGATCGACGTGTTTCTCGGCTACTGGTCGCCGACCATGGACCCGATGATCGATTCATTCAGGAAAGCGAATCAGGTGAAGGTTCTGCCGACGCCGAACCTGACCGGCGCGAAGTACACGCTCGCGGTGCCGGACTATGCGTATCAGGCGGGCATCAAAAACTTCAGCGATATCGCGAAGAACTACGACAAGCTCGACGGCAAGATCTACGGCATCGAGCCCGGCAACGACGGCAACGCGCTCATCAAGAAGATGATCGATACGAACCAGTACGGGCTCGGCAAGTTCAAGCTGGTGGAATCGAGCGAGGCGGGCATGCTGATCGAGGTGAATCGCGCGATCCGCGACAAGAAGCCGATTGTGTTTCTCGGTTGGGAGCCGCATCCCATGAACGTGCAGATGAAGATCGACTACCTCGCGGGCGGCGACGACGTCTTCGGTCCCAACTACGGCGAAGCGAAAGTGCTGACCGTGACGCCAACCGATTATGACGCGCGGTGCCCGAACGTCGCGAAGCTCGTGTCGAACTTGCAGTTCACGACAGACATCGAAAATCACGTGATGCTGCCGATCATGAACAAGACGGACGCGAACAAGGCAGCGCGCGAATGGCTCAAGGCCAATCCCGCCGTGCTCGACAAGTGGCTCGCGGGCGTAAAGACCTACGACGGAAAAGACGGGTTGCCGGCGGTGAAGGCCTACGTGGCCGCCGGCAACTGAACGCGATCAACGACGCAGCGGCGGCGCGTCAGCTTCGGTAATCGGTTCTCGCGCCGCCTTCGATCATCCGCAATGCGGCTTGCCATTGCAGGGCGGTGATGCCTTCCGCATCGTCGCGCCGATATTGCGAAGCCGTCAGCGCGCACACCTTCTCCGATGGAAAGATCAGCTCCGCATTGCCCGCCATTGCGCGCAACTGAATCTCGCACGCGCGCTCGAGGAAATACATCTCCTGAAACGCTTCGGGAATCGACTTGCCGCATGTGAGCAAGCCGTGATTCTTCAGGATCATCGCGTTATGCGAGCCGAGGTCGTTCACGAGCCGGTCCCGTTCGGCGAGATCGAGCGCAATGCCTTCGTAATCGTGATACGCGAGATGGCCGTAATACTTGAGCGCATGCTGGCTGATCGGCAAGAGGCCTTGTTTCTGCGCGGACACGGCCGCCCCGGCGGCCGTATGCGTATGCACGACGCACACCGCGTCATGACGCGCCATGTGGATCGCCGAGTGAATCGTGAAGCCCGCCGGATTCACGCGATAACGATCGGGATCGTCGCGCGCGCCCGCTTCGACCGGACGTCCCTCGCTGTCGATGCGCACCAGATCCGACGCGCGCATCTCGTCGAACAGCACGCCATAGCGGTTGATCAGAAAGTGATGGTCGGAGCCGGGCACGCGCGCGCTGATGTGCGTGAAGATCATGTCGGTCCAGCGGAAATGCCCAATCACGCGATACAGCGCCGCCAGATCGCAACGCACCTGCCATTCTTCCTGCGAATATCCGTGAGTCTCCATGCCGTTCCTCCTTGGTTTGATGAGCCGCGGAAAACGTGAACAGATCCTGCTAGATCGCCTGGGCGCGGCCCGGGAAAGTTTCGTCGTAGTCCATTGCCTGCGTGGCTTCCGGCGCGTCGTCCTGCACGCCGCCTTGCTCGCGATACATCATCGGCGGCACACCGAATTGCTTGCGGAACTCGCGGCCCAGATGCGATGCATCGGAGAAGCCGCAACTCGACGCGATATCGGCCACTGTCTTGTCCGAACTCGTCAGCAGCCACGCGGCGGTGCGCAAACGAACCTGCTTCGCATACGCCTGCGGCGCCTTGCCGGTCTCGGCCTTGAAGAGGCGTTCGAGCTGCCGCGTCGAAAGATCGAGCTTGTGCGCAAGTTCGTCGAGCGTGAGCGAACGTCCGACGTGCTGCTCCATCAGCAGGATCGCACGTTTCACCTTCGGATGCGTCGCGGGCGCGAGACCCGGCGGATGCGGCTGCGGCGCATTGCCCTTCTGCATGTCGTCGACGAGCAGAATGCGCAGCGCCTTCTGCACCGTTGCCGTTTCGAAGTGACGCAGGAGAATGGCGGCGGCCACATCGATCGATGCGCGTCCGCCCGAGCATGTAATGCGCCGCCGGTCGATCACGAACAGGCGATCCGCGACGAGCGACTGTTCATCCGCATGCGGGAAGCGCTCGACGAAGTCCCAGTAGTGAAACCAGCTCACGCAGACGCGATGCCCTTCGAGCACGCCGGCGCGCATCATCGAGAAGACGCCCGTGCACATGCCGACGATGGTCGCGTCCGTGGCGGCCGCGCGGCGGATGAACTGCAGCGTGGCGTCGCTGGCGGCAGGGCCCGAATGCAGCAGACCGCCGACCACGACGACGTAGTCGAACGGCTCGGCCTGCTCGAAGGTTTCCCACGGCGTGATCTGGATGCCGCAACTCGCGCGTACCGGCGCGAGCGTTTCGCCGATCACGCTCCACGAGCAACGCACCGGTCGGCTGAAATCGCCTTCGTCGGCGGACAGGCGCAACAGATCGACGAAGCCTGCGAACGCGGTCAGCGTGAAGTTCGGCAGCAGGATGATGCCGAAGCGGATGCGCGATTTCGATTGACCGTCGATGGACTGCGGCGGAAGGGAATCTGCGGGGTTCATGCGCGTGACGTGCGGCTCGGAATGGGCTCGAAATGATCCGTCGAGCATAACACTCGTGCGCAAGCGGCGGGACGCGCGTCAGAAATGGCGCGCCCGGCGCCGAAGGGCGCCGGGCGAAGGAACAGCAGGAAAACGCGAGGAAGGTTTCAGCGGCCGAGCACGGAGATGCCCCACGCGAACGCACCGCCGACAAGCGCGCCGAACGCGCGGCCGAGCAACGTGGCGACGGTGAAGTCGGCCCAGCGCTGTTCGATTTCCGCTTTCAACACGCCGAAGTAGCGCAACGCGGGATCGATGCAGCACAGCACCGCCAGCGCGGCCCAGATGGGCGCCTGCCGCGAGATGCGGTCGAGAGAGACGATATCGGCGACCTGAAGCGCGCCGATGACAACGGCGCCGATCAGAAACGCGAAGACCCAGGACTTGAAGAACTGGTCGGTCAGGGCGTGATTTTCCATTCCAGATGTGGGAGCAAACAGGGGATTTAAGCTAAGGGAATATACCGATGCGTTCGCTTTCAGCCTGTCGGAACAGTCTCAAAAATGGCTGAATTTGCGACGAACGGCGCGCGGACACGCGTCGTGCGGCGCGCGCTGTGAAGCGCCGACTTTCGTAGGAGCGTCAGGATTATTGGCAAATCCGCCATGCGCTCGCGACAGAATTCCGCGCTGACGTCGCCATCCCATTTCGACGGCGTTTTTGTTCTATCGGGAGTTTTTGCGGTTTGGTGCAATGGCGTCATACCGTCACCCAACCCAGCGCAAGCCACCCAGGGATTCGCCCATGAACGTCAGCGTCTTCGATCTGTTCAAGATCGGCATCGGACCGTCCAGCTCGCATACCGTCGGGCCGATGATCGCGGCGTGCCGCTTCGCCTCGCATATCGAGGACGCGAACCTGCTCGCCTTCGTCACGCGCGTGCGCGCCGAACTCTTCGGTTCGCTCGGTGCGACCGGCAAGGGCCACGGCACCGACAAGGCCGTGCTGCTCGGCCTCGAAGGCAATCTGCCCGACCTGATCGATCCGGACATGATCGCGCCGCGTCTCGCCGAGATTCGCGCGACGAAGCGGCTCAGCCTGCTCGGCAAGCACGACGTCGCGTTCGAGGAGCGCGAGCACATCGGCTTCTATCGCAAGCTGATGCCGGGCGCGCCGGGATCGAGCATCGTGCATCCGAACGGCATGCGCTTTCAGGCGTTCGACGAAAACGGCCAACTGCTCGTCGAGAAAGAGTATTACTCGGTCGGCGGCGGCTTCGTCGTGAACCGTGAAGGCGATCGCGTGAACGGCGTGCGCGCGGCGGGCACGGTGCCGCATCCGTTTCGCACCGGCGGCGACCTCATGCGCGTGTGCAACGAGACCGGCCTGTCCATCGCCGAAGTGACGATGCAGAACGAATGCGCGAATCGCACCGAAGCCGAAGTGCGCGAGGGCATGCTCGCCGTGTGGCGCGTGATGGCCGCGTGCGTCGAGCGCGGTTGCAAGGAGCGCGGCGACTTGCCCGGCCCGATGCAGGTGAAGCGCCGTGCGGCCGATTTGTCCGCGAGCCTGCGTTCGCGCTCGGAAGAGTCATTGCGCGATCCGCTCTCGATGCTCGACTGGGTCAATCTCTATGCGATGGCCGTCAACGAGGAAAACGCCGCGGGCGGGCGCGTCGTCACGGCGCCGACCAACGGCGCGGCCGGCGTGATTCCCGCCGTGCTGCATTACTACGTGAAGTTCATGCACGGCGCGAACGACGAAGGCATCGTGCGCTTCCTGCTGACGGCCGCGGCCATCGGCATCATCTACAAGGAAACGGCGTCCATTTCGGGCGCGGAAGTCGGCTGCCAGGGCGAAGTGGGCGTCGCGTGCTCGATGGCCGCCGCAGCACTCGCCGCCGTGATGGGCGGCACGCCCGCGCAAGTCGAGAACGCCGCGGAAATCGGCATGGAACACAACCTCGGCATGACGTGCGATCCCGTTGGCGGACTCGTGCAGATTCCGTGCATCGAACGCAACGCGATGGGCGCGATCAAGGCCCTCAACGCCGCGCGCATGGCGATGAAGGGCGACGGCAAGCATTACGTGTCGCTCGATTCCGTCATCAAGACGATGCGCGAAACCGGCGCCGACATGAAGACGAAATACAAGGAGACGTCGCGCGGTGGCCTCGCCGTGAACGTCATCGAATGCTGACTAGCCCAAACGCATAACACCGCACTAAGGAAACACCATGAGCCGCTATTCCATCTTCAGCCTCTTGCGCAACGGCATGTCGTATCACGAGAACTGGGAGCGCCAGTGGCGAAGTCCCGAGCCCAAGCGCGAATACGATGTGGTGATCGTCGGCGGCGGCGGTCATGGTCTCGCGACCGCGTATTACCTCGCGAAAGAGCATGGAATCACGAACGTCGCGATTCTGGAGAAGGGATGGATCGGCGGCGGCAATACCGCGCGCAACACGACCATCGTGCGCTCGAATTATCTGTGGGACGAATCCGCCGCGCTGTACGAGAAAGCGATGAAGCTGTGGGAAGGGCTTTCGCAGGATCTCAACTACAACGTGATGTTCAGCCAGCGCGGCGTGATGAATCTCGCGCACACGCTGCAAGACGTGCGCGACACCGAGCGCCGCGTGAACGCGAACCGTCTCAACGGCGTCGATGCCGAATTCCTCACGCCGCAGCAGATCAAGGAAATCGAGCCGACCATCAATCTCAACAGCCGTTATCCGGTGCTGGGCGCGTCGATTCAGCGTCGCGGCGGCGTGGCGCGTCACGATGCCGTGGCGTGGGGCTTCGCACGCGGCGCGGATCGCGCGGGCGTCGACATCATCCAGAACTGTCAGGTCGTGGGCATTCGCCGCGAAGGCAATCGCGTGACGGGCGTCGATACGACCAAAGGCCACATCAAGGCGAAGAAAGTCGCGATCGTCGCGGCCGGCAACACGACGACGCTCGCCGACATGGCCGGCGTGCGTCTGCCGCTCGAAAGCCATCCGTTGCAGGCGCTCGTGTCCGAGCCGATCAAGCCGGTGGTGAACACGGTCGTGATGTCGAACGCGGTGCACGCGTACATCAGCCAGTCCGACAAGGGCGATCTCGTGATCGGTGCGGGCGTCGATCAGTACACGGGCTTCGGGCAGCGCGGCAGCTTTCACATCATCGAAGGCACGCTGGAGGCGATCGTCGAGATGTTCCCGGTGTTCTCGCGCGTGCGCATGAATCGTCAGTGGGGCGGCATTGTCGATGTGTCGCCGGATGCGTGCCCGATCATCAGCAAGACCGATGTCAAAGGCCTCTACCTCAACTGCGGCTGGGGCACGGGCGGCTTCAAGGCGACGCCCGGATCGGGCTGGGCGTATGCGCACACCATCGCGAAGGACGAGCCGCACGCGCTGAATGCGCCGTTCTCGCTGGATCGTTTCTATACCGGTCATCTGATCGACGAACACGGCGCGGCTGCCGTGGCCCACTAATACGCACTGGAGACGAGAACCATGTTGCTGATCGAATGCCCCTGGTGCGGGCCGCGCGCCGAAACCGAATTTTCCTGCGGCGGCGAAGCGGATATCGCGCGCCCGCTCGACACCGAAAAACTCACCGATCGCGAATGGGGCGATTACCTCTTCATGCGCAAGAATCCGCGCGGCGTGCATCGCGAACAATGGATGCATGCGCAAGGTTGCCGCCGCTGGTTCAAGGCGCAGCGCGATACGGTTTCCTATGAAATTCAAGGCTACGAGACGTTCGACCGTCCGCTGGCCGTCATGAACGATGATGTGGCAAAGACGGGAGGCACGTCGAAATGAGCCAGAAAGACCGACTCGGACTGGGCGGGCGCATCAATCGCGCAATCAGCCTGACCTTCACGTTTAATGGCAAGACTTATCAGGGCTACGAAGGCGATACGCTTGCGTCCGCGCTGCTCGCCAACGGGGAACACTTCGTCGCGCGTAGCTGGAAGTATCACCGGCCGCGCGGCATCATCACGGCGGGCGTCGAAGAGCCGAATGCAGTCGTGCAGCTCGAAACCGGTGCCTACACCGTGCCGAATGCGCGCGCGACGGAAGTGGAGTTGTATCAGGGACTCGTCGCGACGAGCGTGAACGCGAAGCCGAACATCGAGAACGATCGCATGGCGGTCAATCAGAAGATCGCGCGCTTCATTCCCGCAGGCTTCTACTACAAGACCTTCATGTGGCCGCGCAAGTTCTGGCCGAAGTACGAAGAAGTGATCCGCGATGCAGCCGGCCTCGGCGAAGCACCGAAGCATCTCGACGCCGATCGCTACGACAAGTGCTTCGCGCATTGCGACGTGCTGGTTGTCGGCGGCGGGCCTTCGGGTCTTGCGGCGGCGCATGCCGCGGGCTTGTCGGGCGCGCGCGTCATTCTCGTCGACGATCAGCGCGAACTCGGCGGCTCGCTGCTGTCGTGCCGTGCGGAGATCGACGGCAAGCCGGGACAGCAATGGGTGCAGAAGATCGAAGCCGAGTTGCGCCGCATGCCCGACGTGAAGATTCTGTCGCGCAGCACGGCGTTCGGCTATCAGGATCACAACCTCGTGACGGTCACGCAGCGTCTGACGGATCATCTGCCCGTATCGATGCGCAAGGGCACGCGCGAGCTGCTGTGGAAGATCCGTGCAAAGCGCGTGGTTCTCGCGACCGGCGCGCACGAGCGTCCGATCGTGTTCGGCAACAACGATCTGCCGGGCATCATGCTGGCGTCGGCGGTGTCCACGTATCTGCATCGCTATGCGGTGCTGCCGGGCCGCAACGCGGTCGTCTTCACCAACAACGACGACGCGTATCAATGCGCGCTCGATCTCAAGGCGGCCGGCGCGGAAGTGACGGTCGTCGATCCGCGTGCCGTCGAATCGAAGGGGGCGTTGCCCGCGGCCGCGCGCCGCTACGGCATTCGCGTGCTGAACAACGCGGTGATCACGGTGGCGCGCGGCAAGCTGCGCGTGGCGTCGGTGGAAGTGGCATCGTATGCGAAGGGCGAAGTCGGCCCGAAGCAGACCGACCTGCCCTGCGATCTTGTCGCGATGTCGGGCGGCTGGAGTCCCGTGTTGCACTTGTTCGCGCAATCGGGCGGCAAGGCGCACTGGCACGACGAGAAAGCGTGCTTCGTGCCGGGCAAGGCGATGCAGGCGGAAAGCAGCGTCGGCGCATGCGCGGGCGAGTTCACGCTGGCGCGCGGCATTCGCTTCGGCGTGGAGGCGGGCGCGGACGCGGCGCGCGCGGCGGGTCATATCGTCGCGAAGCCGCAGCCGGTGAAGGTCGCGGAAATCGTCGAAGCGCCGATGCTGCCGCTGTGGCTCGTCGGCGGCCGGGACATGGCGACGCGCGGTCCCAAGCAGTTCATCGACTTTCAGAACGACGTATCCGCCGCCGACATCTTCCTCGCCGCGCGCGAAGGCTTCGAGTCGGTCGAGCACGTGAAGCGCTATACGGCGATGGGCTTCGGCACGGATCAGGGCAAGCTCGGCAACATCAACGGCATGGCGATTCTCGCGCAGGCCTTGGGCAAGACCATTCCCGAGACCGGCACGACGACCTTCCGCCCGAATTACACCCCTGTCACTTTCGGCACGTTCGCGGGCCGCGAGCTGGGCGAATTCCTCGATCCGGTGCGCAAGACCGCGATCCACGAATGGCACGTCGAGAACGGCGCGATGTTCGAGGATGTCGGCAACTGGAAGCGTCCCTGGTACTACCCGAAGGCGGGCGAGGACATGCACACAGCGGTCGCGCGCGAGTCGCTTGCGGTGCGCGAGAGCGTCGGCATTCTCGATGCATCGACGCTCGGCAAGATCGACATCCAAGGCCCCGATTCCGCGAAGCTGCTCAACTGGATGTACACGAATCCGTGGAGCAAGCTCGAAGTCGGCAAGTGCCGCTATGGCCTGATGCTCGACGAGAACGGCATGATCTTCGACGACGGCGTGACCGTGCGTCTCGGCGAACAGCACTACATGATGACGACGACCACCGGCGGCGCGGCGCGCGTGCTGACGTGGCTCGAACGCTGGCTGCAGACCGAATGGCCCGACATGCGCGTGCGTCTCGCATCGGTGACGGATCACTGGGCGACGTTCGCTGTCGTCGGTCCGAACAGCCGCAAGGTGCTGCAGAAGGTGTGTCAGGACATCGACTTCGCGAATGCGGCGTTCCCGTTCATGAGCTATCGCGATGGCACCGTGGCGGGCGCATCGGCGCGCGTGATGCGCATCAGCTTCTCGGGCGAGCTTGCCTACGAAGTGAACGTGCCGGCCAACGTGGGCCGCGCGGTGTGGGAGGCGCTGATGGAAGCGGGCGCGGAGTTCGACATCACGCCATACGGCACGGAAACGATGCACGTGCTGCGCGCGGAGAAGGGCTACATCATCGTCGGGCAGGATACGGATGGCTCGATGACGCCTTACGACCTCGGCATGGGCGGGCTCGTCGCGAAGTCGAAGGACTTTATCGGCAAGCGTTCGCTCGCGCGCTCGGATACGTCGAAGCCGGGGCGCAAGCAGTTCGTCGGGCTGCTGACCGACGATCCTTCGTACGTGCTTCCGGAAGGCGCGCAGATCGTCTCCGGTCCGTTCCAGGGCGACACCGCGCCGATGCTCGGTCACGTTACGTCGAGCTATTACAGCCCTATTTTGAAGCGCTCGATTGCGCTCGCGGTCGTGAAGGGCGGTCTCGACAAGATGGGCGAATCGGTTCTGATTCCGCTCGCGAACGGCAAGCAGGTCCACGCGAAAATCACCAGTTCGGTGTTCTACGACAGCGAAGGAGCACGTCAGCATGTTGAATGAAATCAAGGCTTCCGCGACGGTCGTCGATCGTGCCATCAGCGGACAAGGCGTGTGGCAGGAGTCGCCGCTCGTAGGCGCCGATGCGCTGTTGAAAGCGCATCAGGGTGGCTCGCCGAAAGCGTTCCGTCTGACGGAGCGGCCGTTTCTCGAACTCGTGAACGTGCGCGGCGATACGCGCGATGCCGCGTTCGTGAAGGCGGTGCAGGCCGTGATCGGCTGCGTGCCGCCCGAGAAGGCCAACACGATTGCGCGCGGCAACGGCTACACGATGCTGTGGCTCGGTCCCGACGAATGGCTCGTGCATTCCGACGCGGCGCACGATGCCTCGCGTCCCGCGCCGCTCGAAGCGAAACTGCGCGCGGCGTTCGTCGGCCAGTTTTCGGCGGCGGTGGATATCGGCAGCGGTTATACGGTGCTCGATATCGACGGTCCGAAGACGCGTGAAGTGCTGTCGCGCGGCTGTCCGCTCGATCTGCATCCGAAGGTGTTCGGCGAGGGACAGTGCGCGCAGAGCCATTACTTCAAGGCATCGCTGACGCTCGTGCCGCTCGGCGGCGATCGCTTCGAGATGATCGTGCGCCGCAGCTTCGCGGACTACTTCGTGAAGATGATGCTCGATGCGGCCGAGCCGCTGCTCGCATGAAGCCGTTCGAACCGCTGGAAGCGGGCGGACAGGGCTGGCGCGTGGTCGTCGAAGCGTTGCACGTGACGACGCGCGTCGGCCTGTACGCGCATGAGCATGAAGCGCCGCAAGCCGTGTGCATCGATGCGAGCCTGCGTTATCGCGAGATGCCGCACGAATCGGACGAAGGTCTGATCGATTACGAAGCGTGGTGCCATCGCGTGAGTGCGTTTCTCGAAGCGAAGCCGCATACGCGCTTGCTGGAGACGCTCGCGGTGGAGATTGCGGCGCTTTCGTTCGATGAATGGCCCGCGCTCGATGCGCTTACGTTGATGCTGCATAAGCCTAAGATTCGCGAGGGTACGCGGCGTCTCGGGCTTGAGCTCGACTGGCGGCGCGCGGATTACGATGCGTGGCGCATGCAGGCTGCTGCGCGCCACGCGTCGGTGTGATGTCTTCGTCGCGTGATGTTGCTGCGGGGCTGTCCGAACGCGCGTGCAAGGAGCGCGATGCGGGCGCGGCGCTTGCGTTGCTTGAGCGGAGTATTGAGCTCAGGCATCGGCGGATTGCGTTGATTCGCTATCTGCATGCGCAGTATCTTGGTGCGCCGCTCGAGGAGCGACATCATGAGTATGTGAAGGGGGTGGCGGCGAGGTTGAGTGTCGAAGCCTTGACGCACATCGCCACGACCGCGCGCACCCGCTTCACACATGACCCGCGCCCATGACGCCCCCATCCCATCCCCATGACGCAAATCTTCTATGTCGCCGATTTATGTCGGCGTCTACTGAAGACGCTTCGTCAGATCGATCATCGAGTGTTCACGCGGCCCCGCCGCATCGAGAGGGATGACATGTCTATTGCCACGCACGCCACGCAGCCGCGCGCGAGCGCCGCGGCCCGGCTCGAACGCCTGCCGTTTTCCGGCTATCACCGGACCATCTTCATCATCATCGCGATTGCGTTCTTCTTCGATTCCGTCGATCTCGGCACGATGACCTTCGTGCTCGGCTCCATCAAGAGCGAGTTCGGTTTGTCGTCGGCGATGGCGGGGCTCGTCGCCAGCGCGAGCTTCTTCGGCATGGTGCTGGGCGCGGCCGTCGCGGGCCTGCTCGCGGATCGCTTCGGACGACGCCCCGTGTTCCAGTGGAGCATGGTGCTGTGGGGCCTTGCGTCGTATCTCTGCTCGACGGCGCAATCCGTCGATGCGTTGATCCTCTATCGCGTGCTGCTGGGCGTCGGCATGGGCATGGAGTTTCCGATCGCGCAGACACTGCTGTCCGAATTCGTGCCGACCGCCTCGCGCGGCAGACTGATCGCGCTGATGGACGGATTCTGGCCGCTAGGCTTCATCGCGTCGGGCGTGGTGTCGTATTTCGTGCTGCCGAAATTCGGCTGGCGCACCGAGTTCGCACTGCTCGCGATTCCGGCCGTGTTTGTGTTGATCGTGCGGCGTGTCGTTCCGGAATCGCCGCGCTGGCTCGAACATCGCGGACGGTTTGCCGACGCGGATCGCGTGCTCGCCGACGTCGAAGTGAAGGTGATGAAAGCGAAGGGGCTGAGTCAGTTGCCGCCGCCCGCGATGCTCGCCGAACCGCCGGCGCAAAAAGGCACCGGCGCGTTTCGCGAGATCTGGAGCGTCGCGTATCGGCGGCGCACGGTGATGGTGTGGATGCTGTGGTTCTTCGCGCTGCTCGGCTTCTATGGACTGACATCGTGGCTGGGCGCGCTGATGCAGCAAGCGGGCTTTGCCGTTACCAAGTCCGTGCTCTATACCGTGCTGATTTCGCTCGGCGGCGTGCCGGGTTTTCTGTGCGCGGCGTGGCTCGTCGAACGATGGGGGCGCAAGCCGACCTGCATCGCGTCGCTGATCGGCAGCGGCGTGATGGCTTATCTATACGGACAGACCGCATTGCATGCCGAAACGCCGACGCTTCTGATCTGCGCGGGTCTCGCCATGCAGTTCTTTCTCTTCGCGATGTGGGCGGTGCTTTATACCTACACGCCGGAGTTGTACGGCACCGGCGCGCGGGCGACGGGGTCGGGTTTCGCATCGGCGATTGGTCGCGTCGGGTCGTTGATCGGGCCTTATGTCGTGGGCGTCGTGTTGCCGGTGTTCGGGCAGGGCGGCGTGTTTTCGCTCGGGGCACTGTGCTTCGTCATCGCGGCGGCCGCGGTGTGGCTGCTCGGTATCGAAACGCGCGGGCTTGCGCTGGAGACGCTGGTATCGGAGGCGCAGGAGCAGAAAGGAAGCGGGGTTCTGGTTTCGGCGCGGGAATGAAGAGTTGGACGGAACGTGTCTGGAAGGCCGCGATGTTTTCGCGGCCTTTTTTCATGTGCGTCGCGCTTACACTCGTCGCGCGTCCGCCATTTCAACGGCTTGCGTCTGATTGAACTCCTGCTGATTCCGAGCGCGCTTTCCCTTCGCCACAAAATAAGCCGTCTCCACCCGCGCCAACGCCTCCCTCCCGCGAATCCGATCCGCAATCTTCTCCGCCATCATGATCGTCGGTGCGTTGAGATTGCCGGTCGTGATCTGCGGCATGATCGATGCATCGATCACGCGCAAGCCCTGCATGCCGTGCACGCGTCCCTCGCCATCGACGACCGCCATATCGTCGTAACCCATCTTGCACGAGCACGAAGGGTGATAAGCCGTCTCCGCCTTCGCGCGCACGAATGCATCGAGTTCGGTATCGCTTTTCAGGTCATCGGATGGATGCAGCTCGCGTCCGCGATAGCGTTCCAGCGCAGGCTGACGCATGATCTCCCGCGTGATGCGAATTGCATCGCGGAACTCGCGCCAGTCGAGCGGATCGGCCATGTAGTTGAACAGAATGCCCGGATGCGCATTCGGGTCGCGCGACTTGAGCTTCACGCGCCCACGGCTCGGCGAGCGCATCGACCCAACGTGCGCCTGAAAGCCATGCATCTCGATCGCGTTCGAGCCGTTGTAGTTGATCGCGACCGGCAGAAAGTGATACTGGATGTTCGGCCAGAGATCGTCGTCCCGCGTGCGAATGAATCCGCCCGCTTCGAACTGATTGCTCGCGCCGATGCCCGTCCCGCGTAACAGCCATTCGATGCCGATCGCCGGCTGATTCCACCACTTCAACGCCGGATACAGCGAGACAGGTTCCTTGCACTCGTACTGCATATACATCTCGAGATGGTCCTGTAAATTCTCACCGACGCCCGGCAGATCGTGCACCACGGGAATCTCCAGTTCCTTCAGCCAGCGCGCATTGCCGACGCCCGAACGTTGCAGCAATTGAGGCGATGCAATCGCGCCGCTGCACACGAGCACTTCGCGCCGCACATGCGCCGTGACACGCTGCCCGCCTTGCAGATACGCCACGCCGACTGCCCGCTTGCCCGAGAACAACACGCGGTCGGTGATTGCGTGCGTGACGACCGTCAGATTGGCGCGATGCTTCGCGCGATCCAGATAACCGCGCGCCGTGCTCGCACGCCGTCCTTTGGCGGTCACGGTGCGATCCATCGGTCCGAAACCTTCTTGCTGATAGCCGTTCAGATCGTCCGTGCGCGGATAGCCCGCCTGCACGCCGGCCTCGACCATCGCTGCGAAAAGCGGATTGTTGCCGGGCTTGCTCGTCGTGACATGCACGGGACCGTCGCTGCCGTGATAGGCATTCGGTCCGACATCGCGTGTCTCCGCGCGCCGAAAATACGGCAGGCAATCGAGATAGCTCCAGTCATCGAGGCCCGGTTGCGCGGCCCAGTTGTCGTAATCGAGCGCATTGCCGCGGATATAGCACATGCCGTTGATCAGCGACGATCCACCCAGCCCCTTGCCGCGTCCGCATTCCATGCGGCGGTTGTTCATGTGAGGCTCGGGCTCCGTCGCATACGCCCAGTTGTAGCGCCGCCCCTGCAACGGATACGCGAGCGCGGCAGGCATCTGCGTGCGAAAGTCGAAGCGATAATCCGGTCCGCCCGCTTCGAGCAGCAGCACGGTCACGTCTTCGTCTTCGGTGAGACGCGAGGCGAGCACGTTGCCCGCTGATCCCGCGCCGACGATGATGTAGTCGTATTCGTTCGCGCTCATCGCCTGGCTCCTCAAAACACCGGTTGATAGGGACCGAGTTCGACCTGCACGGACTTGATGCGCGTGTACGCGTTCAACGTCACGATGCCGTTCTCGCGCCCGACGCCCGATTGCTTGTATCCGCCAACCGGCATCTCCGCAGGCGACTCGCCCCACGTGTTGATCCAGCAAATGCCCGCTTCCAGCCGATGAATCACGCGATGCGCACGCGACAGATTCTCCGTCACGACGCCCGCGGCCAGGCCATAGGCCGTATCGTTGGCGCGGGCGATGACTTCGTCTTCGTCGTCGAATGCGAGGATGCTCATTACCGGACCGAAGATTTCCTCACGCACGATACGCATGTCGTCGCGGCAATCGGCGAAGACGGTCGGCTCGACATACTGGCCGCGCGCGAACGCGCCATCGGTCATGCGCGATCCGCCCGCGACGAGCCGCGCGCCTTCCCGCTTGCCGCTCTCGATAAAGCCCAGCACTTTCTGCAATTGCGCGGCGCTGGCGAGCGGCCCGAAGTTGGTCTGCGGATCATCCGGCGCGCCGATACGAATGCGCGTTACGCGTTCCAGCACGAGCGCTTCGAACTTGTCGATCACGCCGCGCTCGACGAACACGCGCGTGCCGTTCGTGCACACCTGGCCCGAGCTGAAGAAGTTCGCGCTCATCGCGATATCGGCGGCGCGTTCGAGGTTCGCATCGTCGAACACGATGAGCGGCGACTTGCCGCCGAGTTCCATCGTCACTTCCTTGAGCGTCGATGCGCCTGCGTGCGCCATCACTTTCTTGCCGGTCTCGACGCCGCCCGTGAACGATATCTTCTCGATGCCCGCATGCCCGGCGAGCATCGCGCCGACGCGTCCATCGCCCTGTACGACGTTGAACACGCCCGCGGGCACGCCCGCCTCCGTATAGATTTCGGCGAGCTTCAGCGCGCTCAACGGCGTGATCTCGCTGGGCTTGAAGATCATCGCGTTGCCCGCCGCCAGCGCGGGCGCGGACTTCCAGCACGCGATCTGAAGCGGATAGTTCCATGCGCCGATGCCCGCGCACACGCCGAGCGGTTCGCGCCGCGTATACACGAACGACGATTCGCGCAGCGGAATCTGCTCGCCTTCGATAGCCGTCGCGAGTCCCGCGTAGTACTCGAGCACATCCGCGCCCGTGACGATATCGACCGCGCGCGTTTCCGCAATCGGCTTGCCCGTATCGCGTGTTTCCAGCGCGGCGAGTTCGTCGTTGCGCGCACGTAGCAGATCGACGGCGCGGCGCAGGATGCGCGAACGCTGCATCGCGGTGAGCGCCGCCCATTCGCGCTGGCCGTCGCGCGCGGACCGCACCGCGCGATCGATATCCGCTTGCGATGCCTGCTGCACGCGTGCGAGCGTTTCGCCGTTGGCGGGATCGAGCGTGTCGAAGGTTTCGCCGCTCGTCGCATCGACGTATTCGCCGCCGATATAAAGCCGTTGCTCTCCGAATGCGGACATATCGCGCTCCTTTGAATGTGATGAGATCAGCCGCGCGCGTCGAGCACGAGGTCGATGTAGTCGTAGGCGAGACGCAGCGCGGCCTTCGTGTCGAACGGTTCGCCCGCGAGCGCGCCGCGCAGCCACAGGCCGTCGATCAGCGCGGCGAGACCGCTGGCGGCGCGGCGTGCGGCCGGCTTCGTCAATGCTCTGGAGAAATCGGCGCACAGGTTGGAATGCAGACGCCGTGTGTTGACGCGTTGCAGACGCCGCAGTTCGGGCTTGTGCATGCTCTCCGACCAGAACGCGAGCCACGTTTTCATGACCGGTCCGTTCACTTGCTCGACATCGAAATTCGCGGCTACAACAGCACGCAGCTTCGCGCGCGGGTCCGCCTTCGCGGCTTTGCGGCGGCGCGACGTGCCTTGCCAGAGCGAGCGCAGCACATGCCGCATGGTGGCTTCGAGCAGGCCGTCCTTGTCGCCGAAGTAATGGCTGACGATGCCCGTCGAAATACTCGCGCGCTGCGCCACGGAGGCGAGCGTCGCGCCCGCGAGTCCCGACTGGTCGATGGTGTGCAGCGTGGCATCGATGAGTTGCGCGCGACGGATTTCGCGCATTCCGAGTTTGGGCATGACGGTAGTCGCAGATATTGCAAGGTTCGAATTGCGCCGATGGTAGTTTTTTTATTTTGAACGGTCAATCAATAAAAAGCCGGTCGAAAGCCCGGCGTCGCGCGATGTCGGTTTGAGTCAAACGCGCGTCGCATTGAGTGACAGTCGCCGCATGCCGTCAGCGATACCCTCGTTGCACGGGTGCGATGAACCACGAGCCTGCTTCATCGCGCGTGCCGTCCACGAAACAAGGAGACGATCAAATGAGCAGCAATCGCGGCGTCGTTTATCTGGGGCAGGGCAAGGTCGAAGTGCAATCCATCGACTATCCGAAGATGGTCGATCCACGCGGCCGCGACATCGGTCACGGCGTCATTCTGAGAGTGGTCACGACCAATATCTGCGGCTCGGACCAGCACATGGTGCGCGGCCGCACGACCGCCGAAGTCGGTCTCGTGCTCGGTCACGAGATTACGGGCGAAGTGATCGAAGTGGGCCGCGACGTGGAGACGCTCTCCATTGGCGATCTCGTGTCGGTGCCGTTCAACGTTGCGTGCGGCCGCTGTCCGACCTGCAAGGCGCAGCATACGGGCGTGTGCCTGAACGTGAATCCGTCGCGCGCGGGCGGCGCTTACGGCTATGTCGACATGGGCGGCTGGATCGGCGGACAGGCGGAATACGTGATGGTGCCGTATGCCGACTTCAATCTGCTGAAGTTTCCCGACAAGGCGCAGGCCATGTCGAAGATTCGCGATCTCACCTGTCTCTCCGACATTCTCCCGACCGGTTATCACGGCGCGGTGATGGCGGGCGTCGGGCCGGGCTCGACGGTGTATATCGCGGGCGCGGGACCGGTCGGCATGGCGGCGGCGGCATCGGCGCGCTTGCTGGGCGCGGCGTGCACGATCGTCGGCGACATGAACGAGGAGCGTCTCGCGCACGCGCGCAAGATGGGCTTCGAGACGATCAACCTCTCGAAAGACGCGACGCTCGGCGAACAGATCGAGCAGATTCTGGGCAAGCCGGAAGTGGATTGCGCGGTCGATTGCGTGGGCTTCGAAGCGCATGGCCACGGCACCGACAGCGGCCACGAAGCGCCCGCGACCGTGCTCAATTCGCTGATGGAGATCACGAAGGCGGCCGGCGCGATCGGCATTCCGGGTTTGTACGTGACCGACGACCCCGGCGCCGCCGATGCCGCCGCGCGCAAGGGCAGCTTGAGCATCCGTTTCGGCCTCGGCTGGGCGAAGTCGCATTCGTTTCATACCGGCCAGACGCCCGTCATGAAGTACAACCGCAATCTGATGCAGGCGATTCTGTGGGACCGCCTCCCGATCGCGGATATCGTGAACGTCTCGGTCGTTTCGCTCGATGAAGCGCCGGACGGCTATCGCAAGTTCGATGGCGGCGCGCCGCGCAAATTCGTCATCGATCCGCATGGTTTGCTGAAGGCGGCCTGAGCCACAACAAAAAGCGCAAATCGGCGGCATACTCGATGTATGACCGCCGATTATCTCCGCAACGCGCTGACCGTCCGCCTGGCACGCCCCGACGATGCCGCGGGAATCGCGCGCATCCACGTTCGGGCGTGGCAAGCCGCCTATCGGTCGATCTTCCCGGCCGCCTATCTCGATTCGCTTTCCATTCCAAAACGACGCGCACTGTGGGCCGAGCTGATTGCGCGTGGCATGCCGCGCGTGATGCTCGCGCAACGCAACGACGTCATCCAGGGTTTCATCGCGTGGGGCGCTTCACGCGACAACGACAAAGGCCAGGCCGACGCCGAGATCGAAGTGATCTATATCGATCCGTCGCAATGGCGCAGGGGCGTGGGCCGAATGCTGATCGACGAAGCGATCAACGCCGCAGCGAGCGAAGGTTATCGGGAAGTGACGCTCTGGGCGCTGGAGGAGAACGTGCAGGGCCTGCGCTTTTACAAGGCGCTCGGCTTCGCGCTCGACGGCGTGTTTCGGACGGAAAGAGTCGGTGGATGCGAAGTCTGCGAAACGCGGCTTCACCTCGCGATTTAAACGTCAGGCCACCAGCGCAGGCACGGAAGACAACGGCGGAACCTGCTTGCGCCGCTCGCGCGTGGGCGCGGTGCCGAACGCATCGCGATAACTCTTGGAGAAGTGACACGCCGACTGAAAGCCGCATGCCATCGTGATGTGCATGATCGACATATCGGTCTGCAGCAACAACTCGCGCGCGCGGCGCAAGCGCAGCGTCAGATAGTAATGCGTCGGCGTCATGCCGAGATGCTCGCGGAACAGGCGCTGCAACTGCCGTTGCGACATGCCCGCAAGCCGCGCCAGTTCTTCGCGCGACAAAGGCTCTTCGATGTTGTTCTCCATCAGCGAGATGACTTCGAAGAGCGACTTGTTGGCCGACCCGAGCCGCGCCACCAGCGGCATGCGTTGCTGCGCGCTCGTATCGCGCACATGTTCGACGATGAACTGCTCCGCAATCTGCGTGACCCGCGGCGTGCCGACGCGCGCGGCGATCAGGTTGAGCATCATGTCGAGCGGCGCGACGCCGCCCGTGCAGGTCACGCGGTCGCGGTCGATCACGAACAGCTCTTTGAGAAAGCGCGTGTCGGGGAACTCTTCCTTCAGCGCCGACATGTTCTCCCAGTGAATCGCGCACGCATAACCGGCAAGCAGCCCGGCGCGGGCCAGCGCATAGGTGCCGGTGCAAAGCGATCCCAGCACGCTGCCGAGCCGCGCGAAGCGGCGCAACGCGGCGAGATGCTCGGGCGTGGTGGCACGCTGCACGTCGATGCCGCCGACGACGAACACGATATCCGGCTGACCGACGCAGTCCACCGGACCCGTATCGACTGAAAGCCCGTTGCTCGCCGTGACAGGTCCGCCCTCGGGACTGACGATCGACCATCGATACAGCGGCTGCCCCGTCAGATAGTTCGCCATGCGCAGGACTTCGATCGCGTTGGTGAAGGCGATCATCGTGAAGTTGGGAAGCGGCATGAACGCGAAGTGCGACAGCGACGCCGTGCGATCGGGGGACATGTGAGAACTGATTCCTTCGAATCTGTTTGATTGGCGCCGTCATTCGCGGCGCTTTACTACCTCCGCAATTTTGGTTGCGAGTGCAACTACCATGCCATAAGGCTAAACCCTGAGCATCGAGCGCGCGGCGACTGCTTCGCTGCAGCCTTGCACTGGCGAGGGGCCAGACGCGACAAGGCACGCACCGGATCAGCGCACGATCGTTCCGGCGCAGTGCAGCAAACGCTCCTAAAAAATGAGCTACACCGAATCCGAATTCGCCACTTGTCGAAAACAGACGCGCATGTCGGAAAAGGTAAAGAACACGTCTAAATTCATAAATTGACCGGCGGGACGAAAGTCAAGAATAGACGCAACGACGAGCGGCATAGGCGAACGGCTGGAATCTCCGCCAGGCCCGCTTCAAAACGAACGCTACGAACGTTACGACCGTTACTTCTGACCCACGGACCCTTCCATGTCGAATACGAATCCCTTCTTCGAACAGCCGCTCGCGGCCCGCGACGCCTCCGTGCGCGGCGCGATCCTGAAAGAGCTGGAGCGACAGCAATCGCAGATCGAACTGATCGCGTCGGAAAACATCGTCTCGCGCGCGGTGCTCGAAGCGCAAGGCTCGGTGCTCACGAACAAGTACGCGGAAGGTTATCCGGGCAAGCGCTATTACGGCGGCTGCGAATTCGCCGACGAGATCGAGCAGCTCGCCATCGACCGCATCAAGCAACTGTTCAACGCGAAGTTCGCCAACGTGCAGCCGCACTCCGGCGCGCAGGCCAACGGCGCGGTGATGCTCGCGCTGGCCAAGCCGGGCGACACGGTGCTCGGCATGTCGCTGGACGCGGGCGGTCATCTGACGCACGGCGCGAAGCCCGCGCTCTCGGGCAAGTGGTTCAACGCCGTGCAGTACGGCGTGAATCGCGACACCATGCTGATCGACTACGAGCAGATCGAGGAACTGGCGCAGCAGCACAAGCCGACGCTGCTCATCGCGGGCTTCTCGGCGTATCCGCGTGAGCTCGACTTCGCGCGTCTGCGCAAGATCGCCGACAACGCCGGCGCGAAGCTGATGGTCGACATGGCGCATATCGCGGGCATCATCGCGGCGGGGCGTCATCAGAATCCGGTGGAGCATGCGCATGTCGTCACGTCCACGACGCACAAGACGCTGCGCGGCCCGCGCGGCGGCTTCGTGCTCACCAATGACGAAGACATCGCCAAGAAGATCAACTCCGCCGTGTTTCCCGGCCTGCAAGGCGGCCCGCTGATGCATGTGATCGCGGGCAAGGCCGTCGCGTTCGGCGAGGCGCTGCAGCCGGATTTCAAGACTTATATCGACAACGTGCTCGCCAATGCGAAGGCGCTGGGCGAAGTGCTGAAGGCGGGTGGCGTCGATCTGGTCACGGGCGGCACCGACAATCATCTGCTGCTCGTCGATCTGCGTCCGAAGGGCCTCAAGGGCAATCAGGTGGAGCAGGCGCTGGAGCGCGCGGGCATCACGTGCAACAAGAACGGCATTCCGTTCGACACCGAAAAGCCGACCGTGACTTCGGGCATTCGTCTGGGCACGCCCGCAGGCACGACGCGCGGCTTCGGCGTGAACGAGTTCCGCGACGTGGGCCGCCTGATTCTCGAAGTCTTCGATTCCCTGCGTGAACATCCGGCGGGCGATCCGCAAACCGAACAACGCGTGCGCCGCGAAATCTTCGCGCTGTGCGAGCGCTTCCCCATCTATTGAGCACACGGAGCACACCACGATGAGCACCCTGCACGACAACAGCATCATCATCGACGGCCTGAACATTTCGAAGTTCGAGCGCTCCGTGTTCGAGGACATGCGCCGTGGCGGCGTCACCGCCGTGAACTGCACCGTCTCGGTCTGGGAAGACTTTCAGAAGACCATCGACAACATCGCGGAAATGAAGCAGCAGATCCGCGAATACAGCGAAATTCTCACGCTCGTGCGCACGACCGACGACATCCTGCGCGCGAAGAAGGAGAACAAGACCGGCATCATCTTCGGCTTTCAGAACTCGTATGCGTTCGAGGACAACTTAGGCTATATCGAAGTGTTCAAGGAACTCGGCGTGAACGTGGTGCAGCTTTGCTACAACACGCAGAACCTTGTTGGCACGGGTTGTTATGAAGCCGATGGCGGTCTTTCCGGCTATGGCCGCGAAGTGATTCAGGAGATGAATCGCGTCGGCATCATGGTGGATCTGTCGCACGTCGGCGCGAAGACTTCTTCCGATGCGATCGCCTGCTCGAAGAAGCCCGTCACGTATTCGCACTGCTGCCCGTCGGGCCTCAAGGATCATCCGCGCAACAAGACGGACGACCAACTGAGAGAGATCGCCGATGCCAACGGTTTCGTCGGCGTGACGATGTTCTCGCCGTTCCTGAAGAAAGGCCCGGACGCCACCGTCGACGATTATCTCGAAGCGATCGATTACGTCATCAACGTGATCGGCGAAGACAAGGTCGGTATCGGCACGGACTTCACGCAAGGCTACAGCACCGAATTCTTCGACTGGATCACGCACGACAAGGGCCGCTATCGCCGTCTGACGAACTTCGGCAAGGTCGTGAATCCGGAAGGCATTCGCACCATCGGCGAGTTCCCGAACCTCACGGCCGCGATGGAAAAGGCGGGCTGGAGCGAGTCGCGCATCAAGAAGGTGATGGGCGAAAACTGGATGCGCTTCTTCGGCGAAGTCTGGAACGTCTGAGACCCACGACAAAAACAAGGAACCCCGCGATGCAACCGCAACTGCCTATCGACGTCGATCCGCAAACCGGCGTCTGGACCACCGACGCGCTGCCGATGCTCTACGTGCCGCGCCACTTCTTCACGAACAATCACGTTGCCGTCGAGGAAGCGCTCGGCCGCGACACGTATGCCGAGATTCTCTACAAGGCCGGCTACAAGTCCGCGTATCACTGGTGCGACAAGGAAGCCGAGAAGCACGGCATCAGCGGCATGGCCGTGTTCGAGCATTACCTGAAACGTCTGTCGCAACGCGGCTGGGGTTTGTTCGACATCGTCGAAGCCGATCCTTCGACGTCGCATGCGCGCATTCATCTTCGTCATTCGTCGTTCGTGCTTCAGCAGCCGGGCAAGCAGGGCAAGCTCTGCTACATGTTCGCGGGCTGGTTCGCGGGCGCAATGGACTGGGTCAACGACACCGCGCCCGACAGCGCGAAGAAGGGCCCGCGCTCGAAGTCGATCGAGACGCAATGCGCGGCCGAAGGACACGATCACTGCGTGTTCGAAGTGTCGCCGCTGTAAGCGCCACGCACTGAAGCAAATTCATTCCGAGGTCGATCGCAATGCGTTACCCGAACCTTTTCAAGCCTCTTCAGCTGAACAAGCTGACGCTGCGCAATCGCATCGTCAGCACCGCGCACGCGGAGGTCTATGCCGAACCGGGCGGCCTGCCCGGCGACCGCTATATCCGTTATTACGAGGAAAAGGCGAAGGGCGGCGTCGGCCTCGCCGTGTGCGGCGGTTCGAGTCCCGTTTCGATCGACAGTCCGCAAGGCTGGTGGAAGTCGGTGAATCTCGCGACCGACAAGGTCATCGATCCGCTTTCGCGTCTCGCCGAAGCCATGCATCGTCATGGCGCGTTCATCATGATTCAGGCGACGCACATGGGCCGCCGTTCCGCGTGGCACGGCGAGCACTGGCCGCATCTGATGTCGCCCTCGGGCGTGCGTGAGCCGGTGCATCGCGGCAACGCGAAGATCATCGAAGTGGAAGAGATCAAACGCATCATTCAGGACTTCGCCGCCGCCGCGAAGCGCGTGAAGGATGCGGGCATGGACGGCATCGAAATCTCGGCCGCGCATCAGCATCTGATCGATCAGTTCTGGAGCCCGCGCACGAATTTCCGCACGGACGAATGGGGCGGCTCGCTCGAGAACCGTCTGCGCTTCGGTACGGAAGTGCTGAACGCCGTGCGTGAAGCGGTGGGCGCGGACTTCTGCGTCGGCCTGCGCATGTGCGGCGACGAGTTCCATGAAGACGGCCTCTCGCACGAGAACCTGAAGGAGATCGCGCAGGCGATGTCGGAATCGGGTTTGATCGATTATCTGGGTGTGATCGGCTCGGGCGCGGACACGCACAACACGCTCGCCAACTGCATGCCGCCGATGGCGCTGCCGCCCGAGCCGTTCGTGCATCTTGCGGCGGGCATCAAGTCGGTCGTGAAGCTGCCGGTCATGCATGCGCAAAGCATTCGCGATGCGGGCCAGGCGGAACGGCTGCTCGCCAACGGCATGGTCGATCTCGTCGGCATGACGCGCGCGCAGATCGCCGATCCGCATATGGTCATCAAGATTCGCGATGGCCGCGAAGACGAAATCAAGCAATGCGTCGGCGCGAACTACTGCATCGACCGTCAGTACAACGGGCTCGATGTGCTGTGCGTGCAGAACGCGGCAACCTCGCGTGAAACGACCATGCCGCACGTCATCGAGAAGACGCGTGGGCCGAAGCGCAAGGTCGTGGTGGTCGGTGCGGGGCCTGCCGGTCTCGAAGCGGCGCGCGTCGCGCGTTCGCGTGGCCATGACGTCGTGCTGTTCGAAAGGAACGACTATGTGGGCGGCCAGATCATGCTCGCCGCGAAAGCGCCGCAGCGCGAGCAGATGGCCGGCATCGTGCGCTGGTTCGACATGGAGACGAAGCGTCTCGGCGTCGATCGCCGTCTCGGTGTCGCCGCCGACGACAAGATGATCATGGCGGAGAAGCCGGACATCGTCGTGCTCGCAACGGGCGGTTCGTCGTTCACGGATCAGGTGCCCGGATGGGGCGTCGCGCAGGGACTCGCGGTGAGTTCGTGGGACATCCTCTCGGGCAAGGTCGAGCCGGGCAAGAACGTGCTCGTGTATGACGGCGTCTCCACGCATGCGGGCGCGGGGGTCGCGGACTTCATCGCATCGAAGGGCAATAACGTCGAGATCGTCACGCCTGACGTGAAGGTCGCCGACGACACCGGCGGCACCACGTTCCCGATCTTCTATCGCCGGCTTTATGCGCAGGGCGTGATCCACACGCCGAACTACTGGCTCGACAAGGTGTACGAGGAAGACGGCAAGAAGATCGCCGTGATCCGCAACGAGTACACGGAGGAGCAGGAAGAACGCGCGGTCGATCAGGTCGTGATCGAGAACGGCATTACGCCGAACGACGCGCTCTACTGGAAGCTCAAGCCCGAATCGCTCAATCGCGGGCAAATCGACGTGCACACGTTGTTCGCATCGCAACCGCAGCCCTCGTTGAGCGAAGAGCTTGGCAATGGACGCTTCCTGCTGTTCCGCGTCGGCGACTGCATCTCGATGCACAACATCCACAGCGCAATCTACGATTCGCTGCGGCTCTGCAAAGACTTCTGACGAGGGCATTCGACGATGAACCCCGTGTTTGTCATCACCGCGTTGTTGTGGCTCTCGATGGCGGGCCTCGCGTTTGCCTTGGCGAAGCGTGCGGCCTACTGGCGCGAAGGCCGCGCGACGGCAACGGGCGCATACGGATGGGCGAATCTGCTCACCATCCCGAAGCGCTATTTCGTGGACCTGCATCATGTCGTCGCGCGCGATCCGTATATCGCGAAGACGCACGTCGCGACCGCGGGCGGCGCCATTCTCGCGATGGCGCTCGTCTTCCTCAACTACGGTCTCGCGATCTACTCGCCGTGGCTCGACCGGCTGATCTTCATCGCGGCGATCATCATGCTGGTGGGCGCGGTGTTCGTGTGGAGACGCCGGCGCGCGAAGGACGTGCCCGCGCGTCTGTCGCGCGGACCGTGGGACAGTCTGCCGCTCTTGCTCGGTTCGTTCGCGCTCGGCCTTGCGCTGTTCATGCTGCTGCCTGCATCGTGGATGTCGGGCGCGCTCGCGATCATCGTCGCGTTGCTGATTGCGGCGGGCGCTTACACGATGACCTTCGGCGCCGCGCAAGGCGGTCCGATGAAGCACGCGATGGCGGGTCTCCTGCATCTCGCGTTTCATCCGCGTCAGGAGCGCTTTCACGCGACGCGCCAGCACGAGCACGATGTGGTGCCGCCCACGGCGCTCAAGAAGCCCGTGCTCGATGCGAAGGAATACGGCGTCGGCAAGCCCATCGAGTTTCGCTGGAATCAGTTGTTGAGCTTCGATGCCTGCGTGCAATGCGGCAAGTGCGAAGCCGCGTGTCCCGCGTTCGCTTCCGGTCAGCCGCTCAATCCGAAGAAGCTGATTCAGGATCTCGTCGTCGGCATGGTGGGCGGCTCCGATGCGCAATACGCGGGCAGCCCGACGCCCGGCATTCCGGTTGGCAAACATTCGGGCGGTCCGGCCAAACCGCTTATTTCGCAGATGATCGAAGCGGATACGATCTGGTCCTGCACCACCTGCCGCGCCTGCGTGCAGGAGTGCCCGATGCTGATCGAGCACGTCGATGCGATCGTCGACATGCGCCGCAATCAAACGCTCGTCGATGGCGACGTGCCGGGCAAGGGGCCGATCACGCTCGCGAATCTGCGCGAGACGGGCAGCCAGAATGGTTATGACATCGGCGCGCGTTACGACTGGTCGGTCGATCTGCAGGTGCAGGTTGCGCAGCCGGGCCGTCCCGTCGACGTTTTGCTGATTGCGGGCGAGGGCGCGTTCGACATGCGCTATCAACGCACGCTGCGCGCGTTCGCGAAGGTGCTGAACAAGGCAGGCGTCGATTACGCGGTGCTCGGCGGCGTGGAGACCGATACCGGCGACACGGCCCGGCGCCTGGGCGATGAAGCCACGTTCCAGCAATGCGCGACGAAGCTCATGGCGACGCTCTCGCAGTATCAGTTCCGCCGCATCGTCACGACGGACCCGCACGTGCTGCACAGCCTGCGCAACGAATATCGCGCGCTCGGCGGCTATTACGAAGTGCAGCATCACACCGCGTTCATGGCCGAACTCGTCGAGAACGGCAAGCTCGCGCCGAAGGCCGCCGCCGTGCTCGCGGACAAGAAGATCACGTATCACGATCCCTGCTATCTCGGCCGCTACAACGGCGAGACCGAAGCGCCGCGCAAGCTCTTGAAGACCATCGGCATCAAGGTCGTCGAGATGGAACGTCATGGCATGCGTGCGCGCTGCTGCGGCGGTGGCGGCGGCGCGCCGCTGACCGATATCCCCGGCAAGCAACGCATTCCCGATATCCGTATCGCCGATGCGAAGTCGATCGGCGCGGAAGTGGTCGCGGTCGGTTGTCCGCAATGCACCGCGATGCTCGAAGGCGTGGTCGGCCCTCGTCCCGAAGTGCTCGACGTGGCGGAACTCGTCGCCGCCGCGCTGGAGTGATGCCATGAACGACAACATCAAACGTATCGATCCGCGCCGTCCGTTTATCGTCACGGCGGACGGGCTCAGGCGCATCACGCTCGGCGAAGTCGGCAATGGCATGGTGCTGGACTTTGCGCACGGCGGCCACAAGCAGACGACGAAGCCGCGCCGCACGACGAAACCCGCGACGCGCGCGCTGCTCGTCGCGGCGCACACGGATCGCGGCGCGCTCGACGACCACGCGCGTCAGGCGCTGGCCGCCGCCGCCTTGCTCGCCGACGACGCCACCGAAGTCGTGCTGATTGCATTCGGCGAGTTCAAGGACGATGCGGCCGCGTTGGGCGCGGACCGTTTCATCGAATTGCCCGCGTTCGACCGGCGCAACTACGCGCCCGATGAAGAAGTGCGCGCACTGACCGCGTGCGTGTCGGCCTTTACGCCGGCGCATATCTTCATGCCGGACAACGCAACCGGCGACGGCGATCTCGGCCGCCGCTACGCCGCGCGCGCCGATGCGTCGCTGGCTACGCAAGTCGTCGAGCTGGATCGCGCGCATGTCGCGTCGTATGCGCATGCGGGCCGCGCGTTCGCATCGCGCGCGTTGCCGGATGTGGTGCTGCTCGCCGCGAACGCCGTCGATGCGAAGCTGCCGTTCGTCGGCGCGGGCGAGGCGCTGAGCGCGGAGGGCATCGTGCCCGCGGCGAAGGTGAGCGCATACGTCGATCTCGGTATCGAAGAGATGGACGCGGCGCAGGTCGCGCTGGAGGAAGCGGACTTCATCGTGTCGGCGGGCAATGGCGTGTCGGACATCGCCGCGTTCGAGGCGCTCGCGGGTACGCTGGGCGCGGCGATTGGCGCAAGCCGTGTCGCCGTTGACGATGGCAAGTTCACGCGCGACAAACAAATCGGCGCGACGGGAAAGACTGTCGAGGCGAGCGTGTATATCGCGTTCGGCATTTCCGGCGCCGTGCAGCATTTGCAGGGCATCAAAGATTGCCGTCATGTGATTGCCGTCAATCTCGACGCGAGCGCGCCGATCGCCAAGCGCGCGAATCTCACGATCGTCGCGGATACGCAGGAAACCATCAAGGCATTGACCGATGCCGCCGCTGCCGCGCGTGCGTCGCGTGCCAATGGCGCATCGATTGTCACGAGCGCGCCCGTCGCCGAAGGAGTGGCCGCATGAAAATCGCCGTTCTCGTGTCCACCGGGCGTCATCCGGTGAGCGGCACCGCGCGCTATAGCCGCAACGATGCCGCCGCGCTGACGATCGCCATCGACATTGCAAAGGCGCAGGGCGCGCAGCTCGACGTGCTGCACGCGGGCGATCCGGCCAATCCTGCGCTCGGAGAATATCTCGCGCTCGGCGCGCCGAAAGTGGAAGTGCTCAACACGCCGGGCGATGCCTGCGCTGCGCTGGCGTCCCGGCTCGCGGGCTACGACCTCGTGCTGACCGGCACGCGCGCGGAAGGCGCCTTCGACAGCGGCACGCTGCCTTACAAGCTCGCGGATGCGCTGAACCTGCCGCTGGTCGGCGCGGCCGTCGATGTCGGCGTGACGAAGGAAGGCGTGGAAGTGCGCCAGTTCATGCCGAAAGGCTTGCGCCGCCGCGTGCGCGCGCCGCTGCCCGCGCTCGTCGCCGTGCATCCGCTCGCCAATGCCGCGCCGCGCTATGCCTATGCGCGCATGCGTGAGGGCCACGTCGCACCGGTCGCGGCGAACGCGCCCGCCGACAAGGAATGCGCCGCGTGGACGCTCGGACCGGTAAGCGCGAAACCGAAAAAGCTCGCCGCGCCCGAGAAGCGCTCGGGCCACGCGCGCATGCTCGGCGCGACGACGACAGAAAGCCGCGGCGGCAGCGTCGTAATTGAAGGGAGTTCCGTCGAAAAAGCACAAGTGATCCTCGCGTATTTGCGCGAGCATCAACTCGTCGATTACTGATTTCCGGCGCGAGTCCGGACCCCCATACAAAAGCAGCAGCCCGCGTTCAAAGGTGTTTGGCGGGGCACCAGACGTGACGCATAACGGAGCACACGATGAAAGTTTCGGCAGACGTTCGCGCAATGATCGAACGCCGCAAAAAGGGCCATACGCTCGAGGCGCCGTTCTACACGAGCGAGGACATCCACGCGCTCGACCTCGATGCGATCTTCCGCAAGACCTGGATTCAGGTCGCCATCGAACCGGATATTCCCGAGCCGGGCGATTACACGACGGTCGAAATCGGCAACGATTCGATCCTGATCGTTCGCGACGACGACATGGAAATCCGCGCCTTCTACAACGTGTGCCGGCATCGCGGCGCGCGCCTGTGCAATCAGGAGAAGGGATCGCTCGGCAATATCGTGTGCCCGTATCACAGCTGGACGTACAACCTCAACGGCGACCTGATGTTCGCCGAACACATGGGCGACCAGTTCGACCGCTGCAAGCACAGCCTGAAGAAAGTGCATGTGCAGAATCTCGCGGGCCTGATCTTCGTCTGTCTCGCCGACGAGCCGCCCGCCGATTTCGCCGTGATGCGCGCGGCCATGGAGCCGTATCTGCTGCCGCACGGCCTGAAGGATACGAAGATCGCGGCGAGCATCGATATCGTCGAGAAGGGCAACTGGAAGCTCACGATGGAGAACAATCGCGAGTGCTATCACTGCGTCGCGAACCATCCTGAGCTGACCATTTCGCTCTATGAATACGGCTTCGGCTATCAGCGTTCGCCCGCGAACGAAGAAGGCATGGCCGCGTTCGAGCGCACCGTCGAGGAGCGCTCGAAGCAATGGGAAGCGATGAGCCTGCCGTCCGCGGAAATCGAGCGTCTCGCCGATCTCGTGACGGGCTTTCGTACGCAGCGTCTGCCGCTCGACCGCGACGGCGAATCGCAGACGCTCGATGCGAAGGTCGCATCGAAGAAACTGCTCGGCGGTTTCGAGCGCGCGGACCTGGGCGGATTATCGTTCTGGACGCAGCCGAACTCGTGGCATCACTTCATGAGCGATCACATCGTGACGTTCTCGGTGATTCCGCTTTCGGCGGGCGAAACGCTCGTGCGCACGAAGTGGCTGGTGCACAAGGATGCGCGCGAAGGCATCGATTACGACGTCGATAATCTCACCGCCGTATGGCGCGCGACGAACGACCAGGACCGCACGCTCGTCGAGTATTCGCAACTGGGCGTCACGAGCAATGCGTATGAGCCGGGTCCGTATTCGCCGTTCACGGAAGGGCTCGTCGAGAAGTTCTGCGAGTGGTACATAGGCCGCCTTGCCGATTACGCGAACACGCCGGAGCATGGCGTCGATGCGTCGCACGGCGAGAAAGTCGTTTCCTTCATGCGCTAAAGCGGTAAGCAGGAGCAGAACATGATGCGCGATCAGGCCACCTTCGAGCCGACCGAAAGCCGTGTCACCCGGCCGCAGTTCTGGGCGACGCTGCCCGGGCGCTGGGACTGCGACACCGACGAGACGCTCGTGTGTTGTCACGTCCGGCAGGAAACGCACGACGTCAAAAGTTTTTTCTTCAAGGCGCCGGGCGAACGCACGTTCGTGTTCGAGCCGGGGCAGTTCATCACGCTCGAACTCGAGATCGACGGTGAGCAGATCAACCGTTGCTACACCATTTCGTCCTCGCCCACGCGGCCGCATACGATCTCTATCACCGTGAAGCGTGTGCCGGGCGGGAAGGTGTCGAACTGGCTGCACGACAACGTGGTCGCCGGATCGAACGTGCGTGTGCTCGGGCCGTCGGGCGAATTCACTTGCGCACGTCATCCGGCGCGCAAGTTCCTGTTCCTGTCGGCGGGCTCGGGCGTGACGCCGCTGATGTCGATGAGCCGCGCGCATCACGAGCTTAGTGAAGATGCGGATATCGTGTTCGTGCACAGCGCGCGCACGCCGGACGACATCATCTTTGCGCGCGAACTCGATCTGATCGCATCGAATCAAGCTAATTTCCGCACCGCGTTCGTGTGCGAACGTGTGGGCACGCGCACCAACTGGCCGGGCGTGACGGGCTTCCTGAGCCTGCCGCTGCTCAAGCTGATCGCGCCGGATTTTCTGGAGCGCGAGATATTTACGTGCGGCCCGGCGCCGTATATGAAAGCGGTGCGCGATCTGCTCGACGAAGGTGGCTTCGATCGCAAGCATTATCACGAGGAAAGCTTCTCGTTCGGCGTGATCGAGGAAGTCGCGGCGGAACTGACGACAGCCCATGTCGCCGACGCGCTCGCGACACACACGGATTTCGTGGAAGCGCGCGAACAGGCGACGGGCTTCGAACCCGCTCCGGTGGAATCGATCGAGCCTGCACCGGTCGAGGCGAAGTTCAAGGTGAACTTCGCGAAGAGCCGGCGCGATATCGAATGCGGCAGCGGCGAACATGTGCTCGATGCCGCGAAGAAAGCGGGCGTGCGCTTGCCGTCGTCTTGCACGCAAGGCATGTGCGGAACATGCAAGGTCAAGCTCGTGTCCGGCGAAGTGAGCATGAAGCACGCGGGTGGCATTCGTCAGCGCGAGATCGATCAGGGCATGGTGCTGTTGTGTTGCAGCAAGCCGTTGAGCGATCTCGTCGTCGACAAGTGAAGTGAAGGCCTCGGGCGACCCTGATCGGGCTGCGTCGTTTCTTGACAACTGAGTGTCGGAAAAGTGCGTTACAGGCCAATTCTGGCTGGTGATTCTGTTCGCTACACGGCGTGGGGCCGCTAAGGGGAAACCAAATGAAACCGATGAGAAGAGCGCTCGTTCTTGGGGCGATGTCCGCCGCGTTGGCCGCGAGCCTGGGGGCAAACGCCGCAGACAAACCGACCATCAAAATCGGTTACGTGGAAGGCTGGGACGATAGCGTCGCGACGTCGAATGTGGCCGCGCGCATCATCGAGAAGAAGCTGGGCTATCCGGTGCAACTCGTGCCGGTTGCTGCGGGCGTGATGTGGCAGGGCGTCGCGCGCGGCGATCTGGACGCGACATTGTCCGCGTGGCTGCCGGTCACGCATGGCGCGTACTGGAACAACTTCAAGGCAAAGGTCGTGAATCTGGGGCCGAACTTTCAGGACGCGAAGATCGGCCTGATCGTGCCGGATAACGTGGACGTCAACAGCTTGTCGGATCTCGAAGCGAAGAAGGCGGAGTTCGATTCGCGCATCGTCGGCATCGATGCAGGCGCGGGCGTGATGCAGAAGACGAGCGAAGCCATCAAGGCCTACAACCTCGACTACAAGCTCATGCCGAGTTCGGGTTCGGCGATGACGGCGGAACTGGCGCGTTCGGAAGCGGCGAAGAAGCCGATCATCGTGACGGGCTGGAAGCCGCACTGGATGTTCGCGAAGTACAAGCTCAAGTTCCTCGAAGATCCGAAGAAGGTGTTCGGCGAGTCCGAGCACGTGGATAACGTGGTGAATCCCGAACTGGAGAAGAAGGCTCCGCCGGTGGTGGCGTTTCTCAAGAAGTTCCAGTGGAAACCGGGTGAGATCGATAGCGTGATGCTCGCGACGCAGAATGGCGAAAAGCCGCAAGCCGCCGCGGATGCGTGGATCAGCGCCCATGGCGATCGCGTGGATTCGTGGACTAAATAGGTTTTTGGGCGTTGGGCAACGCTGAAGCGTCGTAGGGATACCTGCGGCGCTTTTTTTGTTTGCGTGGACGGCGAGTTCAGGTGTCCGTGATTTTCGGGCCCGTCGTCACACAACATGGCAATGGACCGTATGCAGCATTGGATGAAATAAGCCGAAAGTATCTGAACGATGCACACCGCGAAGCCTGCGCTTCGCGTTTTTTTTTGGCGCTTGGCCATAATTTGATGCGCAATCGGCATTTCAGAGTTATCCGACTTGAGCGGCTGAGACATATCGCGGAATATCCGTCTCCTTGAAAAAGTACCTTACAGAAGAAGGAGAATCGCAAGATATGTACAAGGCGCACATCATCAGATTCATGAACCATCTGCGCTCACGCGTGGTTCGCAGCGCGGCACTCGTCGTCATGACCCTTTGCTCGATTGGCGTCATGCGCCCGGCACTCGCGGCGGACACCTACGGCGCCACGAAATATCCCATCGTTCTGGTTCACGGCCTGATGGGCACCGACAAGTTCTTCGGCATCATGGACTACTGGTACGGCATCCAGTCCGATCTGCAGTCGCACGGGGCGCAGGTCTACGTCGCCAACTTGTCCGGCTTTCAGAGCGACGATGGCCCCAACGGTCGCGGTGAACAACTGCTGGCTCAGGTGAAGCGCGTGCTCGCCGTGACGGGCGCGACCAAGGTCAATCTCGTGGGCCACAGTCAAGGCGGTCTGACGAGCCGGTATGTCGCGGCGGTTGCGCCCGACCTCGTTGCATCGGTGACGACGATCGGCACGCCGCATCGCGGCTCCGAATTCGCGGATTCTCTCGTCGGCGTGATGAATGGCGATCCCACGGGCATCCTCAAGCCGGTCATCACTACGGTCATGAACCTGTTCGGTATCGTCGCCAACAGCAGTCATAGCACCAACGTCGACAGTAACCTCGCGCTGCAGACGCTCACCACGTCCAGTACTGCAGGCTTCAACACGCGCTTCCCGAGCGCGGCGCTGGGCGCGCCGGGTTCGTGCAAGACGGGTGCGGCGAGTGCAACGGTCGGCGGCGCTCGTCAACTGTATTACTCGTGGACGGGATCGGCGATTCAGCCTATCGGCAAGGTGGGCGGCTTGACGGTCGCACAAGACACCAGCACGTTCCCGGTGCTCGATCTGGCCAATCTGCTCGACTTCACGACCCCCGTGTTCTTGCTGACCGGTACGGACATGCTCAATCACAATGCGGGACCGAACGATGGCCTCGTGTCGATCTGCAGTTCGTTGTATGGCCAGGTGCTGAGCACGAGCTACAAGTGGAACCACATCGACGAAATCAACCAGTTGTTGGGCATTCGCGGTTTCTTCGCCGAAGATCCGGTCTCGGTCATTCGCGCGCATGCGAACCGTCTGAAGACGGCGGGCGTTTAAATCATGGCGACGCGGTTTCAGCGTACGTGTCTCGGCGTCGCCGTGGTGAGCGCGGTAGTGGCGGGCGTGTGGTACTGGCGCTCCGTCCACACCTCGGCGAACACGCCCGGAACGATGACGAATGCACAAGCTCCGGGTGCGTCGAGTTCGTCGATGGAAGACGACGGCCGTGACCTGACGGCGGCGAAGAACGGGCTGCCGAGGTCACTCGCAGGTTCGAGCGCGCCGCGGCTGCCGCTCGATGAGCACGGTCGTCTGATGAAAGTTCGTGCCGTTCGGGAGTTCTTCGACTACTGCCTCAACGCGCAAAGCGATCTGAAGCCCGAGGAACTCGACGCATTGGTCGAGCGCGAGATTGCCGCACAACTCGACGCTACGCCCGCGCAAAGCGAGGCGCTCGACGTGTGGCATCGGTATAAACGGTATCTGAAGGGCATCGGCGATTTGCAACAGGGCGGTGCTCCGTCGGACGCCAAGGCGGACGGTACATCGCAAAAAATCGATGTCGCTCAAGTGCTGAACGCGCTCACGCAACGCGAATCGCTTGCGACGCGCGAGATGGGCGATTGGGCAGACGCGTTCTTCGGCCGCGAACTCGCGGTGCAGCGAAACGATGCGGCGCGTATCGCGCTGATGCAGAATCCGTCGTTGAGCGCGCAACAGAAGGCCGCGGAACTGGATGCACTGGATGAGGCTTTGCCTGCCGATGAGCGCGAGTTGCGTGCGGCGGCGAAGCACGATCAGGCGCTCATCGACCAGGTCGCGAGTGCGCAAGCCGCGAACGGTTCGCCGGATCAACTCCGCGATTCGCTGGTGCAGACAATTGGCGCCGATGCAGCGGATCGCGTCGCGCAGAACCGGCGCGACGACCTGGCGTGGCAGGCAAAGTACGACGCGTACGCTGCCCAGCGCGCTCAGATCGACGCGAGCGCGCAGTCGCCTCAGGCACGCGAGCAGAGCATCCAGCAGCTACGCGACCGCGTGTTCACCCAGCCGGGCGAAGCGGCGCGCGCGGCCTCGTTCGACGCGGCCCCCGCTAAATAAGGGATAGAGAGGGCGAGTGCGTCATCTGAGTACCACCGTCCTCTCCCCGTTGATGAACACCCGCCGTTCGATGAACGCCTTCACGGCGCGCGCCAGCGTGATGCACTCCACATCGCGGCCCGTCGCGAGCAGGCGTTCCGGACTATAGGCGTGATCGACCCGCTCGACTTCCTGTTCGATGATCGGGCCTTCATCGAGATCGTCTGTTACGAAGTGCGCCGTCGCGCCGATAAGTTTGACGCCGCGCGTATGCGCCTGATGATAGGGCTTCGCGCCCTTGAAGCCCGGCAGAAACGAATGATGAATATTGATCGCCCGGCCCGCGAGCTTTCGGCTCGTCGCGCCCGAAAGAATCTGCATGTAGCGCGCGAGCACCATCAATTCCGCACCGGACGATTCGAATAAATCGAGTAAGCGCGCTTCCTGCTGCGGCTTCGTATCGGCCGTGACAGGCAGATGATGAAACCGCAGCCCATGTTGCTCGGCAAGCGGTGCAAGGTCGGCATGATTCGACCCTATCCCGACGATATCCATCTGCAATTCGCCCATGCGCCAGCGGAACAGCAAATCCGCCAAACAGTGCTCCAGCTTCGACACCATGATGAGCACCTTCGGTTTGACGGCGAGGTCGTGCATGGCCCACGTCATCGAAAAGCGCTCGGCAATCGGTTCGAACTCGCGCTTGAGCATCGGCAGATCGAGCGTTTCATTTGCCCGCGCGGCATGGAACACGCAGCGCACGAAGAAGCGTTCGCTCAGGTCGTCGTCGAAGACAGTGAATTCGTCGATATAACCGTGATGCCGCTCAAGAAAGCCGACGATGGCGGCCACCTGTCCCGCCGCGCTCGGGCACGAAACGGTAAGCACCAGTTGATCAAAGCGGGAATCGGCTGCCATGCGTGCTCCACATTCGAATGATCGCAGCGCCGCGACATGCGGCGAACGTACACGCTAGTAGAGCAAACGCAGGCAGCGCGCGGATAGAAGCGAACCGCCGCGCAGCTAGTACGAAAGCGTCAGCGGACCACTTCGCATTCGTCGAGCAGCCATTCGCTGAAGGCGCGCACCGCGGACGACGGCTCGCGCGGCGTGACGAGCACATAACCGCGCTCGGTGACAAGCGGCGCATCGCACAGCGCGACAAGCTGACCCGTTACGATCAGTTCGTCGATGAGCGGCGCCCAGCCGAGCGCAACGCCCTGGCCCATCACCGCCGCATGCGTGACGAGCGCATAGCTGTTGAAGGTGAAGCCGCCGTGCGTCGGCGGTGCGGCGAGCCCGTGTGCTTCGAACCATGCGTTCCACGAAAGCCAGCGTTCCGGAAAGGTCGGTTCCAGATGCAGCAGCGGCAGCGCGAGCAGATCGGCGGCATTGCGCGGCGTCGTCTCGCCCGCGATCAGCGCGGGGCTGCACACCGGCACCACGCATTCGGCGAACAGCTTCACGGCGCTGCGCGTGCCCCAGTCGGCCTGCGTGTCGCCGAACACGATCACGACATCCGCATGATCGCCCGATGCGCTCGGCATGCTCTGCGATGTGATGATCTTCACGTCGACATCGGGCATCAGCGCCTTGAACTGCGGCAGACGCGGCATCAGCCAGAACGTGGCGAAGCCGAAATCCGTCGACAGCGTGAGCGTGCGTTGCGCGCGGCGGGCACGGATATCGGCTGTGGCGCTGCGAATGACGTCGAGTCCTTGCCGCACGGCTTCGAACAGACGCACGCCGTCTTCCGTGAGCGTGACGCCGCGATGCCCGCGCTCGAACAGCGCCGCGCCCAGCGCTTCTTCGAGCTGCACGACGCGCTGGCTCACGGCAGGCTGCGTCGAGCCAAGCTCACGCGCCGCGGCCGTGAAACTTGCCAGGCGCGCGGCGGATTCGAACATCAATAACGCCTGCATGGGCGGCAGACGATCCGGCCGCGGCATAACGCCCCCTTATGAACGCATAACGAATTGCTGTCTTCACAGCCGCGAATTGAACGGCAATAGTGAGGCTGGACGCTCGTCCATGGAACGAGCCGACTGTTACGGATTCTATTCGAGGCACGCATTCATGCTTGAGACGAAACAAAATATCCTGGTGTTGATGGCCGATCAACTCACGCCCTTCGCACTGTCCGCCTACGGCAACCGCGTGACGAAGACGCCGCGCATCGATGCGCTCGCGCGCGAAGGCGTCGTGTTCGACTCCGCGTATTGCGCGAGCCCTTTGTGCGCGCCGTCGCGCTTCTCGCTTCTCGCGGGCAAGCTGCCGTCGCAGATCGGCGCGTATGACAATGCGGCCGAGTTTCCGTCGGAGACGCTGACGTTCGCGCATTATCTGCGTGCGGAAGGCTATCGCACGATTCTCTCCGGCAAGATGCATTTCTGCGGCGCGGATCAGTTGCACGGTTTCGAGGAACGTCTCACCACCGACATCTATCCCGCCGATTTCGGCTGGACGCCCGACTGGCAGAACTTCGACGCGCGCCCCTCGTGGTATCACAACATGAGTTCCGTGATCGACGCAGGCCCATGCGTGCGCACCAATCAACTCGACTTCGACGACGAAGTAACGTTCACCACGCGTCAGAAGCTCTTCGATATCGCGCGCCAGCGCAACGCAGGCAAGGATGCGCGGCCGTTCATGATGGTCGCATCGCTTACGCATCCGCATGATCCTTACGCGATCCCGCGCAAGTACTGGGACCTGTATCGCGACGACGAAATCGACATGCCTTCGTATCGTGACTCGCTCGACGCATGCGATCCCCATTCGAAGCGCCTGCGTCATGTCTACGAAGCGGACCGCACGCCGCCGACCGAGCAGCAGGTTCGGCACGCGCGGCGCGCGTACTACGGCGCGGTGTCCTATGTCGATGATCAGTTCGCATCGATTCTCGAAGCGCTCGAACAGGCAGGCCTCGCGGACGACACGATTGTCGTCGTCACGTCGGATCATGGCGAGATGCTCGGCGAGCGCGGCCTTTGGTACAAGATGACCTTCTTCGAAGGCGGCTGCCGCGTGCCGTTGATCGTGCATGCGCCGAAGCAGTTCCGCGCGCATCGCGTGGAAGATTCGGTGTCGCATCTCGATGTGCTGCCGACGCTCGTCGAACTCGCGCGCGGCGAAGCGATGTCATCATGGCCCGACAGCATCGACGGTCAAAGCCTCGTGCCGCATTTGCGCGAGACCGGCGGCCACGACGAAGCCATCGGCGAATATCTCGCGGAAGGCGCGATCGCGCCGGTCGTGATGATCCGGCGCGGGCGCTTCAAGTTCATCCATGCGAGCGTCGATCCCGATCAGCTCTACGATGTGAAGGCCGATCCGTTCGAGCGCGAGAACCTCGCGCGTGACGCACGTTACGCCGCGCAAGTGGCCGAGTTTCGTGACGAGATCGCGCGGCGCTGGAATCTCGATGCGCTGCATCAGGACGTGCTGAAGAGCCAGCGCCGCCGTCATTTTCACTTTGCGGCGACCACGCGCGGCACGATCCAGTCGTGGGACTGGCAGCCGCATGTCGATGCGAGCCAGCGTTACATGCGCAATCACATCGATCTGGACGATCTCGAAGCGATGGCACGCTTCCCGGCCGTCGAGCACTGACGATCCGATCACACCCACTCCCCACATCGACAGGAAAGCACCATGAAAAAGGGCTTTATCCGTGCGCTTTTCACGACCGCGCTGATCTGCGCGGCGTCTCACGCATTCGCCGCCGAGCCGCAGTCGTGCACGCAAGTGCGCATGGCCGGTCCCGGCTGGACCGACATCGACGCCACCAATGCGATGAGCGGCGTCGTGCTCAAGGCGCTCGGCTACAGGCAGAACGTTGCGAACCTGTCCGTGCCGATCACGTATCAGGGCATGAAGAAAGGGCAGATCGACGTGTTCCTCGGCAACTGGATGCCCGCGCAGGCGCCGCTCGTGAAGCCCTTCTTCGATGACAAATCCATCGACGTGGTGCGCCCGAATCTCTCCAACGCGAAGTTCACGCTCGCCGTGCCGGATTACGTGGCCGCGGCAGGCGTGCATTCGTTCGCGGACCTGGCGAAGAACGCCGACAAGTTCGACAGCCGCATCTACGGCATCGAGCCCGGCGCGCCGGCGAACCAGAACATCAAGCATATGGTCGATGACAAAGCCTTCGGTCTCGGCAACTGGAAGCTGGTCGAATCGAGCGAAACGGCGATGCTCACGCAAGTGGAGCGCGCGGTGCGCGAGAAGAAGTGGATTGTGTTTCTCGCGTGGGAGCCGCATTTGATGAACACGAAGTTCAAGCTTGCTTATCTCGACGGCGGCGACAAGTACTTCGGTCCGAACTACGGCGGCGCGACGGTCAATACGGTCTCGCGCAGCGGCTACGAGCAGCAGTGTCCCAACGTCGCGCGGCTCTTCAGGCAGATGACGTTCAACGTCGATCTGGAGAACGGCGTGATCACCGACGTGCTGGAAAAGAAGACCAATGTCGATGCCGCCGCAACGGATGCGCTGAAGCATCATCCCGAGTTGCTGAAGTCGTGGCTCGATGGCGTGACCACGGCAAGCGGCGGCAACGGACTCGAAGCCGTACAAACCGCGCTGGGCACGAAGTAGCGAATCGAATGCGCCCATCCCGCGCCCCGGCGGGATGGGTCGCAACTGGACAGATTTTCGTCGCACTCAGTCGAGCCGCGACATATATGGGGCCTTATTTTTACGTCATCGGCGCGACGTTTCGATGCGCCGCGCAGCAGGTCGAGCGCAGTCGGCGGCAGTCTTCCGCAGTTCCCGGCAAGTCATGCGACATGCTTTCACGCGATGCGTGCGAGGCAGGGCATCGCTTATTCCAATGACAGACACATCAAGACGAGCAAAGGACCAGCACATGAGAAAAGCACTTGCCGCGAGCGCGGCCCGGGCACGCGCAAACACAATCGCAGGCATTGCGGTCGCTGCGGGCGCAGCCCTCGCGTCCACGCAAGCGCATGCTCAAAGCAGCGTGACGCTCTACGGCATTCTCGATGCGGGCATCACCTGGGTGAGCAACACGGGCGGCTCGCACGTCGTCAAGTTCGACGATGGCATCTCTTACGGCAACCGCATTGGCTTTCGCGGCGTCGAGGATCTCGGCGGCGGCTTGCAGGCGGTCTTCGTGCTGGAGTCGGGCTTTCACCTCGGCAACGGTCAATACGCGTTCGGCGGCTCGGAGTTCGGGCGGCAGGCGTATGTCGGTTTGAAGAATCAGTGGGGCACGCTCTCGCTCGGCAATCAGCTCGACATGACCGAAGAGTTCGTCTACCTCTACAACATCTCGGCGTGGGCGAGCGGCTATGCGATCCATCAGGGCGACTTCGACCGCATGAACGGCGACCGCCTGCCGAACTCGATCAAGTTTCTCTCCAATAACTTCGGCGGCTTTACGTTCGGCGGCATGTATTCGTTCGGCAATGTCGCGGGCAATTTTCATCGCAACAGCGCGTGGAGCGTGGGCGGCCATTACGCCGCAAACACCTTCAATTTGGGCGTCGCCTATACGCAGCTCAACAATCCGAACGGCATCTATGCGTTCGATCCGTATGCGATGATCGGCGCGCGCAGCTTCCTCGGCCAGCCGACCGTAACCGTCGATCCTGCAACGGGCGCCGTCACCGATCTCTACAGCGCGAACGCGTTTCCGGTCGATAAGCAAGGCGCGCTCGCGGTCGGCGGCGCGTGGACCATCGGCGACGTGATGTTGTCGGGCAACTTCACATGGACCGCCATCAAAGGGCTCGGCGTGACGTCCTACATGAAGGTCTACGAAGCCGGCGCGTCATACACGTTCAGGCCCGACGTGATGCTCTACGGCGGCTATCAGCACACGCGTTTCGAAGGCAATCACTGGAATCAGGGCTCGCTCGGGCTGCACTATCTGCTCTCGAAGCGCACGGATGTTTATATCTCCGGCGACTATCTGCGCGCTTCCGGCCCGATCGATGCGGTGATCGGCTATAGCTTTACGCCGTCGTCGTCGAATACGCAGGCCGACGTGCGTATTGGTATGCGGCATTCCTTCTAAGCCGCCACAAGCCGCACAGGAACCACGCCGCGCCGTGCACTGCGATCCTGTCGCGGGCTCGTGCCGAAACGCGCGCGATACGTCCGCGAAAAATGCGACGGCGATTCGAAGCCGCACGCGACGCATACGGCGAGTATCGACATATCGGTCTGCTGAAGCAGCTCGCGCGCACGCGTGAGCCGCAGACCGAGATAGAAATGCGTGGGCGTGTCTTTCATCGCCGAGCAGAACAGCCGTTCGAGCTGACGCCGCGTTACGCCGATCGATTCGGCGAGCGCATCGGGCGAGAGCGGCTCCTCCATGTTCTGCTCCATCACGCCGATCACCTGAATCAACTTGCGGTTATGGATGCCGTAACGCGCCGCGATCTGCAAACGCTGATGATCCGAACGTTGCCGGATACGTCCCAGCACGAACTGCTCGGAGACTTGCGCGGCGAGGCTCGCGCCGTGCTCGCGCGCGATCAGGTCGAGCATCATGTCGATGGATGCCGTGCCGCCCGCGCACGTGATGCGGCGCGTGTCGATCTCGAAGAGTTCCTGACTCGTCTCGATGTCCGGATATTGCTCCGCGAACGCCGCCGCCGCTTCCCAGTGCAAGGTCGCGCGCTTGCCCGCGAGCAGTCCGCTCTCCGCGAGGATGAAGCTGCCGGTGTCGATGCCGCCGAGCGTGGCGCCCGCGCGGTCGAGGCGCCGGAGCCAGTCGCCGATCGCGCGCGTGTAGCTCGAAAGCGGCTCGAAGCCCGATACGACGAACACGGTGCGCGCATCGGCGACTTCGTCGAATGCGCATTCCGCGTTAAGCGAGATGCCGTTGCTCGCGGCTACCGGCCCGCCATCGGCGGACACGATATGCCAGCGATACAACTCGCCCGCAAAGCGGTTGGCGACGCGCAAAGGCTCGATCGCGGACATGAATCCGATCGACGAAAACTCGGGCAGCAGCAGGAAATGGAAGTCTTGAGGAGCGGGCATCGGTTCGATCGACGGGTGCGTCGATATTGCAACGATCACGAATCGTCCACGCTAGCAAGGGCAAAAAGCGCGCGCAATCCGGCACGCCCCGTAGGGCGGCCGGATCGGGCACCCGGAGAACGCCGCGTTATGCGCTCGACAACGCCCGCGTGAGCGTCTGCGCGACCGTCGCGAGATGCGGCTCGACGACGAGGTCCGTGTGCTTGCCATCGACCTTCATGATGTACAGGCCCTGCTTCGCGACGCGCTGCCACACCGGCAGCGGATCGCCGCGCGCCTCGTCGAGCACGGTTGCACGCACATACACGATCGGGCCGCCGAGATAGTGGCGCGGCTTGTAGGTCGTCATCGCGACGCGCATGGATTCGCGCACGCGCAGCAACACGGGCGGCAGACCTTGCGCGTCGGGCGCGGCCTTGTGCGCCTGCTTGCCCATGCGCATGCGCACGCGGTCGGCGATGGCGGCCGCCTTGCCGCGCATATAGCCGACGCGCGCCCGCGCGTCGAGCGTGCGGAATTCACGCAGACGTTCCGCGACGACGCCCGCCTGGAAGCGCGTCCAAAGCGGCCACGGCAGGCAGTGCTCGTGCACGTAGGTATCGAGCAGGCACAGCATTTCGATCGGCTCGCCCGCCGCGACGAGTTGCTGCGCGATCTCGAACGCGATCAGGCCGCCGAACGAATAGCCGACGAGCGCGTACGGTCCGTGCGGCTGCGCTTCGCGCATGCGCTGTACGTAGACCTTCGCCATCTCCTCGACGCTGTGTTGCGGCGCTGCGTCGCCATCGAGGCCAAGCGCCTGCAATCCATAGACCGGCCGCTCGTTTTGCAGCATGCCCGCAAGCGTCAGGCACTCCATCACCGAGCCCGTGATGCTGTGCACCATGAAGAGCGGCCGCCCGCTGCCCGCGCGCATCTGCACGAGCGTCGAGTTTTCGGCGCGCGTGTCGGGATCGGCGGCGAGGACGGCGGCGAGACGCGAGATCGTCGGCGCGACGATCATCGTTGCAATGGGCAACACGCGGCCGGTCGTGCGCTGCACGTCGGCGAGCATGCGCGCGGCGAGCAGCGAGTGGCCGCCAAGCTCGAAGAAGTTGTCGTCGCGCCCGATCGGCGAGAAGCTGAATTGCTGTTCCCACAGCGCGCACAGATAAACCTCGATCTGCGCGGCCGATTTCCCCGGCTCGGGCAGTTCGCGCCGTTCGCGCGAGAGCGACGGATGCTCGCGAATCGCGTCGAGACATTCGGGGTTCGCAAGCGACGACACGTTGCGCGCGGGCAGGCCATTGACGGCATCGCGCGCGGCGGCTTCGGAGGGCTTGCCGTTATGCGTGACGGGCAGGCCATCGACCTGCACGATGATATCGGGCACGAGCGCCGCGCTGCCCTGACGCGTCAACTCGCGGCGCACGCGCGCGGCGAGCGCGGCATTGAGTTGCGCGCCCGGACGCAGCACGAGCAGCAGCACGATGCGCTGGCCGGCGTCGCCCGCGTTGGCCCCGGTCTGAGGCACGGCCATTGCCTGACGAACCTCGGCGATCTCGCTCAGGATCCGATAAATCTCGCCCGGACTCACGTTGATGCCGCGCACGTTGAGCACGCCGTCGCTGCGGCCGTGCAGGCGCGCGGAGCCTTGCGGCGAGAACTCGATGACATCGCCGTGGGTCCAGACGCCTTCGTTCGCGGCGAAATAGGCTCGATGAAAGCGCGCGCCGTCGTCATCGCCGAAGAAACCGAGCGGGCGCGACGGGAACGGATTCGTGCACACGAGTTCGCCCGGCATGATGGTGCTCGCGCCCTGATCGAACGCCTGCACGTCGAGGCCCAGGCTCTTGCATTGCGCTTCGCCCGCGTAGACGGGCAGATTGGGATTGCCGAGCACGAAGCAGCCGATGATGTCCGTGCCGCCCGAAATCGACTGCAATTGCAGTTGCTTCACGTGGTCGTGGACCCATTGGAACTGCGAGTCGTAGAGCACGGCGCCGGTCGACATCATCGCGCGCAGGGCCGAGAGATCGAATTGCGCGGCGGGTTCGAGTCCGGCGTCTTCGCACATCTTCAGATAGGCGGGGCTCGTGCCGAAGACGGTCGCGCGCTCATTGGCGACGATGCGCCATAGCGTATCGACGGCGGCCACGGGACCGTCGTAAGTCACGATCTCGACGCCGGAAGCCAGCACCGACAACTGCCAGTTCCACATCATCCACGAACAGCTCGTGTGGAAAAAGAGCTTGTCGCCGGGGCCGAGATCGCTGTGCAGCCGATGCTCCTTCACATGTTCGACGAGCGTGCCGCCCGCGCCGTGCACGATGCATTTGGGCTTGCCCGTCGTGCCCGACGAAAACATGATGAAGAGCGGATGATTGAACGGGAAACGCGTCCAGCCAAAGCGCATTGCGTCGCCGCGCACGATCAGCGAGCGAATCTCGTGCTGGCGCTGCGCGACGGTGCTCGGCAAAGAGGTTTCGTCCAGGCAGACGATGTCGGTCAGCGACGGCAACTGTGCCGCGACAGCCGCGACGTGCCCGGAGATCGAGCTGCCGGTGTCGAACGAACGCTGCATCGTGTGCGCGAATAGCATTGTCGGCGCGAGCGGTGCGAAGCGGTCGAGAATCGCCTGCACGCCGTTTTCCGGCGCGGCGGTCGAGAGCGTCGCGCCGAGCGCCGTCACGGCGAGCGCGGCCGTGATCGCGTCGGCGTCGTTGCGCATGATCGCGACAACGCGGTCGCCTGGTTTCAGGCCCAGATCGGCAAGCGCCTGCGCAAGACGCGCGACGCGCTCGCGCAACTCGCCGCGCGTATAGCAGATGCGCCGGCCGTCGGCGTAATGCGAGGTAAGGGCGGGCGCCGAGTCGGGCGCGATGCGAGCGCCCAGCAGATTCTCGGCGTAATTCAATTCGACATTAGGAAAAAATCGCGCGGATTCACACTGATTGCCGATACAAACCGGTTCATTCGATCCGGACCATTCCAGGCCGTGTGCCGAATCGAGAAAACACTTCCAGAATTGCCGATATTCACGCGCTGTATAAGCGTGCAATTCGGGATAATTTGCGAAACGCTGGCCGGTCGTTTTTTCGAAGGCCTGAATAAAAGCCGTCATGCGCGAGGCTTCGATTTGCCCGGCGGGCGGCTGGAAAAGGGGTTCGCGCGCGAAGAGCCGCGCACTCTCTCGGATGGCGTCTTGTCGGTCCATTTTTGTATGCACCTGTAATCTGGACAGCGTGTGTTAGTTAGCGATGTGCTCGACGTTCGTGCCGGAAACCTCTCAATTTCCGTTGCAATGCACGGTGCCGGCAAACATGCTTATCCCTCTGAATCAGGTTACCTCGTTAGAAAAGCCCGCTGTGTGCGGGCACCCACAAACTTTGCGGCGTCTCGGCAAATCTTGCTCTTGCCTAAATGGCCGCAAATATGCTGCGTATTTCAAAGAGCGGCAATAACTACGCGTCCTGAACGCGTGCGCATACGAATCGGCGTAAACGCGCTGGCGCAAACTCGTTAATGGTGCATTGGGCGCGCGCTATTGCAGTGCGGTTTTGCGTAAAAACGGGACGCCGCGCATATAAAGGGTCATCGCCATCGAAACGGCAATGGCGCTTTCGACCGCAAGCACCGTGGCCGCCGCGCCCTGTGCGCCGAACAGGTTCGCGAGTATCGCGAGCAACAGGAAGTTCAGCAGCGCCGAGCCGATCAAAATGCGCGTGAACTGCGCCTTCATGCCGAGCGGCAACATGGTCTGAACGCCGAAGAGGTCGGAGAGGCCCGCCATGAACGGCACGAAAGCCATCCAGCGGAGTACGTCGATGGTCGGCTGGAACTGCGCGCCGTACAGCAGTTGAACGGCGAGCGGCGCGCCGAAGAAGATCACGAGCGAGGTCGTGAGCACGATGCTGCCTTGAACCATGAACATCACGCGAAGGAAGGCGAAGGCGTCGCCGCGCGAGTGGTGCATCAGAAAGCTGATGCGCGGATACGCGGCCGTCTTGAGCGGACTCAGGATGTTGAGCGCGGCGCGAATGAGCTTGTCGCCGGCCGCGAAATAACCGGCTGCGACATTGCCCGCCATCAACGCGAGCAGCACGATATTGCTCGACGCGTAAATTTCGACGATAGCCGTCGCCATGAACACGCTCCAGCCGTTTTTCAGTTCGCGCACAATCGAGGCGAATGGAATCCACACGAAATCGATCTCGCGACGCGTGAGCAGATAAACGAGCACCGCAGCGCCGGTGACGAGCGATACCATCGAATTGACGCTCATCGCCCAGTAAATATCGCCCGGTTCGCGCACCAAAAGAAACATCGCCGGAATGCTCAGCGCGCGGCCAATAAAAACGAGCGTGCTGATGAGACCCAGATCTTCCATGCCCTGAAAATACCAGGTCGGAATCAGCATCGTGCCGATGACGAGACCGAAGCCCAATAACAGAAGCGTGCGATTTTCTCCGAGCACCGGAAAGACGAATGTCAGCGCCAGCAGAATCGCAAAGCCGGCGACGGTAATCAGGGTCTGGGCAAAAATGGTTTCCCAGAAAATGCGCGAACGGGCAGCGCGGTCATGGCGATTGACGGAAATCTGCGGCGTGGCCGTGAGCGAAAAACTGTAGTTCGTCGCAATCACGAAATAGCTGAGAAACGCGAGCCCGAAAGAAAGCTGGCCGTATCCGCTCGGCGACAGCACGCGCGCGAGCCACGGTAATGTGAGCAGAGGCACCAGATAGGTGGAAATCTGCATCGTCATCAAGATCGCGAAGTTTTTTCGAAACGACGCCATATTATTTTTCGTGCTTGTTTTTTGCTGTTCGACCGTTCCCGGCCCCCGTTGGTCGTCACGCCGAGGCATGTGCCTGCCTTCCGCGCTGACTTCCGCGCTGACTTCATTAAACCGAATCGGCCGTCAGCTTTCCGTTAGCTTGACCACGAAAACGCGCGCGCCAAGTCACCGCTCATCAGGCAGGTCGCATGCAGTCAAGTCGCGGTCGCTCACGGGCGTTCGTGCACCTTTATGCGACGTTACTTTGTATGCACGCCGGCGCCACGAACCGGCTCATCCTGCAAACCACTGACTGGAAAGCACGCCATGAGACATCGCCTGAATTCGAAACTGCTGATCGCCGCAATGAGCGCCGCGGGCGTCGCGTTCGCGGCGACGCAGGACGCGCGCGCGGCGCGCGCGGCGGGCGCGGACGACGCCAGTTGCCGCACCGTGCGCTTCGTCGATATCGGCTGGACCGACATCACCTCGACGACCGCGCTCGCTTCGATCGTGTTCGAAGGGCTCGGTTATGCGCCGAAGACGACGGTCGCGTCAGTGCCGATTTCGCTTGCGGGGCTGAAGAGCAAACAGATCGACGTGTCGCTCGGTTATTGGTGGCCGGTGCAGCAGAAGGCGGTCGAACCGTTTCTCGAATCGAAGAGCATTCAGAAGCTGGAACCGCCGAATCTGTCGGGCGCGAAGGCGACGCTCGCCGTGCCGAGCTATGCCTACGACGCGGGCATCAAGACGTTCGCGGATATCGCGAAACATCGCGACGAGCTGGACGGCAAGATCTATGGCATCGAGCCGGGCAGCAGCGCGAACGCGAAGATTCAGAAGATGATCGACTCGAACCAGTTCGGGCTCGGCGGATTCAAGCTGGTGGAGTCGAGCGAGGCCGGGATGCTCGTGACCATCGAGCGCGCGGTGCGTGACAAGAAGCCGGTTGTGTTTCTCGGTTGGGAACCGCATCCGATGAACATTCAGATGAAGATCAACTATCTCTCCGGCGGCGATGAAGTGTTCGGGCCGAACTACGGCGAGGCGCGCGTTTATACGTTGACGAATCCGGAGTTTCTGACGCGTTGTCCCAATGCGGGAAAGCTGGTGTCCAACCTTCGCTTCACGACCGATCTCGAGAACCGCCTGATGCAGCCGGTGATGAACAAGGAGCGGCCCGCGGAGGCGGCGAAGGCTTATCTGAAGCAGAACCCGCAGGTGCTGGACGCGTGGCTTGCAGGCGTGAAGACGGTGGACGGCAAAGATGGCTTGCCGGCGGTCAAACAGTATCTCGGGCTTCGCTGAAGGGCTGCGTGGGCCTCGCACAGGGCCCTGACGTGAATCCGGGAAGCATCGAAAAATCAGGAAACCTAAGCAGCATTCTCGATCGATAAAAGAGAAAACCCATGAACTACGAAGTCATCGTGACATGCGCAGTAACCGGCGCCGGCGACACCACCGCCAAACACCCGGCGGTTCCCGTCACGCCCAAACAGATTGCGGAAGCCGCAATCGAAGCCGCCCGCGCGGGCGCCACGGTTGCGCATTGCCACGTCCGCGATCCGAAGACCGGAAGAGGCAGCCGCGACCCGGCGCTTTATCGGGAAGTCGTCGATCGCATTCGTTCGTCGGACGTCGACGTCATCATCAATCTGACGGCGGGCATGGGCGGCGACCTCGAAATCGGTCCGGGCGAAGACCCGATGCGCTTCGGCAAAGGCACGGACCTCGTCGGCGGCCTGACGCGGCTCGCGCATGTCGAAGACCTGCTGCCGGAAATCTGCACGCTCGACTGCGGCACGCTCAATTTCGGCGACGGCGACTACATCTACGTCTCGACGCCCGCGCAACTGCGCGCCGGTGCGAAGCGCATCCAGGAACTCGGCGTGAAGCCCGAACTGGAAATCTTCGACACGGGCCATCTGTGGTTCGCCAACCAGTTGCTGAAGGAAGGCCTGCTCGACGCGCCGCCGCTCTTCCAGCTTTGCATGGGCATTCCGTGGGGCGCGCCGCCCGACACCGGCACGATGAAAGCGATGGTCGACAACCTGCCGCCCGGCGCGCACTGGGCCGGCTTCGGCATCGGCCGCATGCAGATGCCGATGGTCGCGCAGGCGATGCTGCTGGGCGGCCACGTGCGCGTCGGACTCGAAGACAACTTGTGGCTCGATCGCGGCGTGCATGCGACCAACGGCTCGCTCGTGCAGCGCGCGATCGAGATCATCGAACGACTCGGCGCCCGCGCGCTCACGCCCGCCGAAGGCCGCAGAAAGCTCGGCCTGCCGCCGCGCGGCGAACGTCCGCTGGACAAGCGCGCACTCGAACAATTCGCTTAAACCCACAAGGACATTCGAAACATGCAAGTCAAGCAATTCGCCGCGCTCGGCGCGGGTGTGATCGGCAGCGGTTGGGTGGCGCGCGCGCTCGGAGCAGGGCTGGACGTGACCGCGTGGGACCCCGCGCCCGGCGCCGAGGCGCAGCTTCGCGCGAACGTCGCGAACGCGTGGCCGGCGCTCGAACGCGCCGGTCTGGCGCCGGGCGCATCGCCGGAAAGATTGCGCGTGGTCGCGAGCGTCGAGGAATGCGTGGCCGATGCCGACTTCATCCAGGAAAGCGCGCCCGAGCGCGAGGAACTGAAGCTCGCGCTGCACGAACGCGTGAGCCGCGCGGCGAAACCCGCGGCGATCATCGCGTCGTCGACTTCGGGGCTGTTGCCGAGCGATTTCTACGCGCGCGCCGTCAATCCGGAGCGCTGCGTCGTCGGGCATCCGTTCAATCCGGTGTATTTGCTGCCGCTCGTCGAAGTGCTCGGCGGCGCGAATACGTCGGGCGAGGCCATCGATGCGGCCATGAGCTTCTACGCATCCATCGGCATGCGGCCGTTGCGCGTGCGCAAGGAAGTGCCGGGCTTTATCGCGGACCGGCTGCTGGAGGCGCTGTGGCGCGAGGCGCTGCATCTGGTGAACGACGGCGTCGCGACGACCGGCGAAATCGACGACGCCATTCGCTACGGCGCGGGCATCCGCTGGTCGTTCATGGGCACGTTTCTGACTTACACGCTGGCGGGCGGCGAAGCGGGCATGCGACACTTCATGCAGCAATTCGGCCCCGCGCTTGCGCTGCCGTGGACGAAGCTCGTCGCGCCGACGCTGACCGACGAACTCATCGACCGCGTCGTGGACGGCACGTCGCGGCAGACGAACGGGCGCGGTATCAAGGAACTGGAGCGGTACCGCGACGACTGCATCGCGAGCGTGATCGAGGCGATTGCGGCGGCGAAAGCGCGTCACGGCATCGAAGATTAGGGGAGCCACGATGATCTATCGCGACACGGTCAAGGCCGAATGGGTCGACTACAACGGCCATCTGCGCGACGCGTTCTACATGCTGATCTACAGCCTCGCGACCGATGCGTTCATGGACCACATCGGCCTCGACGACGCCGGCCGCCGCGCCCGCCAGCGCACGCTCTACACGCTGGAGGCGCACATCAGCTATCTGCGCGAAATCAAGGAAGGCGCGGCCGTGCGCGTGGAAACGCGCGTCGTCGGACATGACAGGAAGCGCGTGCATCTCTATCTGGAGATGTTCGAGGGCGACGCAGCCGAGCCCGTCTGCGCCTGCGAGCAGATGATGATGCTGATCGACACCAGCGGCGCGCCGAAGTCCGCCTCGTTCGATGAAGACATCGCCGGGCGCATCGCCGCCGTTCCGGCTATCGCCGCGAAGGACGCGCGTTACGCCGGCCGTGTGATCGGCTTGCCCGCGCGCGCCGCGTCCACTTCGGCTGCCGCGCCCGCCTGAGCGCGCCACGTTCTCAGCAACAACGCGTTGGTGACGACGCTCACGCTCGAGAACGCCATCGCCGCGCCGGCGAACATCGGATCGAGCAGGCCCGCCGCCGCGAGCGGAATGCCGATCAGGTTGTAGACGAACGCCCAGAACAGGTTCTGCCGGATCTTGCGGTAGGTGCGCCGCGAGATGTCGATCGCGTCCGCGACGAGCGCCGGATCGCCGCGCATCAGCGTGATGCCGGCCGCTTCGATCGCGACGTCGGTGCCGCTCGCCATCGCGATGCCGATGTCGGCGGCGGCGAGCGCGGGCGCATCGTTGATGCCGTCGCCGGCCATCGCCACCATGCCTCTCGTCGATGCTTTCAGTTCCGCGACCACGCGCGCCTTGTCGTCGGGCAACGCCTGCGCGAACACGAGATCCGCCGGAATGCCCAGCGCGCGAGCGACCGCCTGCGCGCTGCCCGCGTTGTCGCCGGTGACGAGCGCGCTCTTCACGCCCATGCCCGCGAGCCGTTCGATGGCGGCGCGCGCGGTCGGCTTGATCGTGTCGCCGAACGCGAGGAGCGCGAGCACGGCATTTTTACCGTCGATTCGATCGATCAGCCACGACACCGTGTTGCCCTGCGCTTCCAGTTCCTGCGCACGCGCTGCCAGCGGCGCAGGCACGTCCGCGCCCAGTTCCGCGACCCAGCGCCCGCTGCCGACAGCAATGCGCCGTGCGCCGACGTTCGCTTCCACGCCACGCCCGGCGACCGCGCGCGCGGCGGCCGCGTCGAGATGCGGCGTATCCGCCTCGGCGGCAGCCGCGACGACGGCCTTCGCCAGCGGATGCTCGCTCATGCGCTGCACGGCGGCGGCGAGCCCGAGCGCCTGCGCGCGATCCTGTCCCGGCGCGGCGTCGAACGCGATGAGGCTCGGTCGCCCGACGGTCAGCGTGCCGGTCTTGTCGAACGCGACGACGCCTATCGCGTGCGCCTGTTCGAGCGCCTGCGCGTCCTTGATCAGAATGCCCTGACGCGCCGCGACGCCCGTGCCGGCCATGATCGCGGTCGGCGTGGCCAAGCCGAGCGCGCACGGACACGCGATCACGAGCACCGCGACCGCGTTCAGCAGCGCCGTCTCCGCGCTCGCGCCGTGCAGCAGCCATCCGGCGAGCGTGACGGCGGCAATCGCCAGAATCGCCGGGACGAACACCGCCGACACGCGATCGACCAGACGCTGAATCGGCGCCTTTTCCGCCTGCGCGGATTCGACCAGCCGGATGATGCGCGCGAGCGTCGTTTCCGCGCCGGTCGCCGTGGTTTCGACCGCGATCGCGCCTTCGCCGTTGATCGAGCCGCCGGTCGTGCGCGCGCCCGTTTCCTTCGCGACGGGCAGGCTCTCGCCGGTGATCAGCGATTCGTCGATGTGCGTGCGGCCCTCGCGCACGATGCCGTCCACCGGCACGCGTTCGCCCGGCCGCACGACGACGATATCGCCGATACGCACCTCCGCGAGCGCCACTTCGCGTTCGCGCGACGGATCGTTCCGGTCGCGCACGCGGGCCGTGGTGGGCCGCAGTGCGTTGAGCGCGCGGATCGCGTCGGTGGTCTGCCGCTTGGCGCGCGCTTCGAGCCATTTGCCGAAGCGCACCAGCGTGATGACGACCGCCGACGCCTCGAAAAACAGATGCGCCGACATGCCGCCGTGCGCAAACATCTGATAAACGGACAAGCCCCACGCCGCCGACGTGCCGAGCGCAACGAGCAAATCCATGTTGCCCGCGAACGCCCGCACCGCGCGATATCCGCCCACGTAAAAACGCGCGCCGAAGCCGAACTGCACGACGCTCGCCAGCGCGAGTTGCAGCCACGGATTCAGTTCGAGGCCGAACATCGGCGCGAGCAGGGGCAGCGTGAGCACGCCGGACGCAAACACCGCCGCAAGCTCGCGGTCGATCGTGCGCGCGGTGGCGGCGGACGCAGCGGAGGCGTCGGCGGGCGGCGCGTCGGGCAGAATCGGCGCGGCTTCGTAACCTGCTTTCGCGACGGCGGCGACCAGTTGCTCGTCGCTTACGGCGGCGCTCGTGTGGATCGTCGCCTTTTCGGTGGCGAGATTGACCGCGACGCTCTCGACGCCGGGCACGCGCTTGAGCACTTTCTCGACGCGCATGACGCACGACGCGCACGTCATGCCGCTGACGGCAAGCTCCGCGGTTCTGGGGTTTTCGGATGCTGCAGTGGACATGGTGAAACGCTCCGGTCTGGCTGGGACGCGCGAATGCGGATCGCGCCGATCCCTGACATTAACCAGTATCGACGTTCCAATGGTTGGAAGGTCAAGGACAGCATAAAAAGAATCGTGCGATTTCTCGATACAGCGTGCGCTGCGGCGCTCAACGTCGCGCGCGAGACACGTTCGACCCATTTCGTGAAGCGGTAAAGGGCTTTTGCTCGCTTCGTCTTGCCTATCGTCAGCGGATAAGTTAAAACCCGAATTCCGAGATAGCGCGCGTGACGCCCGACGCGTAGCGCCGGTCGCGAGCGTCGCCTCGTTCGCACACCGTCTCGGACCGCGCGCCCACCCAAATCGAAGAAAAACCGGATTCCAATTCGAATGAAGAACAACCGACGCTGGACGTTACCGCGTAGCGCCGCCCTGTGGATGAGCGCGAGTCTTGCGGGCATGGCCGTCCTGGCCGGCTGCGCCACGAAGGCGCCCGAAGTGAAGGCGACCAGCAGCGGCTGGGTGAAGAATCAGGTCGCGGATGCGTACACGTTCGGCTTTCCGCTCGTCGCCACCGACATCGCCCGCGAACGCGCGAGCAGCGGCGCGGCGCGATCCGGCCAGCCGCCGCTCAACGCGTTCCGTCATGCGACGGCGCTGCCGCCGGTGGGCGCGCCGGGCTGGCCGAGCGTCGACACGCTGGAGTCGACGGCGTGGCTCGATGTCTCCGCCGATCCCGTGATCGTCTCGCTGCCCGCCGCGCCGCGCGGACGTTATCTCGATGCCCGCGCGTTCGACGCCTGGACCGACGCGCTCTATTCCAGCGCCGACACCACGCCGTATCCGAAGATGCAGCTGATCGCCTTCGTGCCGGCGGGCTGGACGGGCACGCTGCCCGCCAACGCCACGCGCGTGGAGACGCGTACGCGCTACGTGTGGCTGTCGGTGCGGGTGCGCGTGAACGGACAGCGCGACGTGCGCGAGGCGCGCAAGCTGCAGACGTCGATGCGCATCGACACGCTCACGCCCGCGAAGGGCTCCGTCTCCGATCCGACGCCGGTCGTCGCCGGTGCGTGGCCCGCGAACGGCGCGAAGCAGCCTGCGGTGCCGCCGCTGCCCAACGCGCCGTCGACGGCGTCGGCGGGCGCGCAGGCCGAGGCGCTCGACGCGAACGCGTTCTTCGCGCGCCTCGCCCGTTCGCTCGACGACAATCCCGCCGCCACCGACGACAGCCACGCGATGAGCCAGCTCGCCGATCTCGGCGTGAAGCCCGGCGAGCCGGTGCAGTTCAAGAAGACCGATGCACCGATGCTCGATTCCGGTCTCGCCGACGCGCGCGAGCGGCTCGCGACGGTGCCGTCGAACGCGATTTCGAAGAACGGCTGGATCTGGTTCGGCGACGGCGTCGGCGTCTACGGCACCGACTACACGCTGCGCGCCTATCTCGCGCGCCGTCAGACGGCCACGAGCACGAAAGACGGCGAAGTGAAGCCGGTCGCGCGCGTGGACAGCGAAGGCCATGCGCTGAACGGCGCGAACCAGTACGCGCTGCATTTCGCGGCGGATCAGCTTCCGCCGGTGCGCGGCTTCTGGACGATCACGGCCTACACGAAAGACGGCGCGCTCGCCGATGCGAAGCTGCCGCGCCTGTCGATCTCCGACCGCGACCGCCTGAAGAAGAATCGCGATGGTTCCGTCGACGTGATCGTGTCGGCGAAGTCGCCGGGACGCGCGCACGCAACGAACTGGCTGCCGGTTCCCGATGGCGAATTCCAGCTCGCGATGCGTCTCTATGCGCCGAAGCCGCAGGCCAGCGACGGCTCGTGGGCGCCGCCGCCGCTCGAGCGTCAGTGAGTTGTCAATGAGCTGAACGCGACGTCATAAAACCGAAACACGAAGGCCGCGATTTTTTCGCGGCCTTCGTGCTTTCAGAGCGCGCATTGGCCAACGTTTGCGGCTCGCGTCGTCGTATACTCGGACATCTTCTTTCCGGGACGGCGAGCACGGGCGGCGCTCACACGGGCGGCGCACACGAACGATCGCCGCGCATCGAATGTCCAGCATCACCAAGTCTTCACTCGCTTCCGCCGGTCAAACGCTGCGCGGCGTCGTGCAGGCGCGGCGCACGCGGCGCATCGCGATCGGGCTGCTCATTGCCATTCTCGTGATCGGCGCGCTCGGTTTTTTTGTTGCGCCGCCTGTCATCCGGCATATCGCCGAGCAGCAACTGGCCAAGCAGCTCGACCGGCCCGTCAGCATTCGCGGCATTTCGCTCAATCCCTATACGCTCGATTTCGAAGCCTACGACGTGCATATCGGCGAGTCGCCCGCGAATCTGGCGAAAGCGCCGGGCAGCGCGGCCGGTTTCGTCGATATATCGCGGCTCGTCGTGCGCACGTCGTGGGCGTCGATCTTTCGTCTCGCGCCGGTCGTCAATGAAGTGAAGATCGATTCGCCGCGCGTGAGTGTCGTGCGCTTCGACGGCGAGCATTTCAATTTCTCCGATCTGATCGCGAAATTTTCGAAGCCTTCGTCGCCTCCGTCCGACAAGCCCGCGCGTTTCTCCGTGTCGAACATTCGGGTGGAGAACGGCCAGATCACGTTCGATGACAGGCTTCTGAAGGCGAAGCACCTGATCGACCGCTTCGCGCTCGGCATTCCGTTCATCGCCACGCTGCCGTCCGCCGCCGATATCTTCGTGACGCCGCTGTTGCAGGCGCGCATCGACGGCTCGCCGCTCGTCGTGAAGGGGCGCACGAAGCCGTTCGCGCAGTCGCGGGAATCGGAGATCGCGCTGTCGCTCGACGGGCTCGACGTGCCGCAAATGGCGTCGTACGCGCCGAACTCGGTGCCGGTCGCGGTGAAGAGCGGCAAGCTGTCGACGGATCTGAACGTGCGCTTTTCCATTGCGGGCGAGACGCCGACGATTCGCATCGAAGGCACCGCCGATCTCGCCGATCTCGCCGTCACCGACAAAGCAAACGCGCCGCTCGTGGCTGCGCGCGCGCTGCATGTGAAGATCGCGAACGCGGAGCCGCTGCGCGATATCTATCACTTCGACGAAGTGACGCTTGCGAATCCGGACGTGCGGCTCGTGCGCGATTCGGCGGGCCAGTTGAACGTGCAGAAGCTCGCGGGACCGGCGCCGAAGGCGGAGGAAAAGAGGCCTGCGACGGCGGAGCAGACGCCGCCGCTCGATCTGACAATCCGCCATCTTGCGATCAGCGACGGCAAGATCGCGCTCGACGACCAGCTCCTGAAGCAGCGCGTGCAAGGCGCGCTGACCGGCCTCGCGGTGACGCTCGACGGCTTCTCCACGCTCGCGAAGACGCCCGCGAAATACACGCTCAAGACCGCGTTCGATCACGGCGGCGCGCTCGACGCTTCCGGCAACGTGACGCTCGCCGCGAAAACCGCCGACGCGAAGATCGCACTCGACGCGTTCGCGCTGCCGCCGCTGCAGCCGTATCTCGCGAACATGATGGCCGCGCGCGTAACGAGCGGCACGCTCGGGGCGAACCTGCCGGTGTCGGTCGACTGGAGTAAGCCGGACGGCGGCGTACAGGTCGGCGCGGGCGACGTGAAACTCGCTGACCTCACGCTCACGCCGAATGCGAGCAGCACGGCGCCGATCAAGCTGGCATCGGCGCTGGCGAAGATCGGCAAGGTCGATGTGCCCGGACGCCACGCATCGCTCGACAGCGTGCAGTTGAGCGGCCTCGCGCTCGACGCGACGCGCCGCAAGGACGGCAGCATCGACTTGGCCGCGCTCGCCGGTCCGCACGAGGCCGCGCCCGAGCAGACCGCCACGCACAAGATTCAGAAGGCGCAGGAGGCGGGTCCGGCGTGGCACTATCAGATCGGACAGATTGCGCTGGAGAACGCGTCGGCGAATGTCACCGATGAAACGCTCGCGCGGCCCATGAAGCTGCACATTGCGCCGCTCGCGGTCAACGTGAAGCAGTTCAGCGACGATCTCACGAAGCCGCTCGCCGTCGACGGCAAACTCACGCTCAACGGAAAGGGAACGCTCGCGCTCGGCGGCAATGTCACGGTGAGCCCGCTCAAGCTGGCGTTGCACGTGAAGGGCGATCAGCTCGACGTCTCCGCGTTCGAGCCGTATTTCGGCGACAAGCTCAACGTGGACGTAGCGAGCGCGAATCTCAACGCAAACGGCGATGTCGCGATGTCGGGCAGCGGCAAGACGCTCGCGGCATCGTACAAGGGCGATGTCGCGCTCGCCGACGTGCGCATGATCGACAAGCTGACCAACGACCGCTTCGCGGGCTGGAAGCTGCTCGGCCTGACCAACGTGAAGGTGAACTACGACGAACACGGCACCGATGTCGACGCGGCGCGCGTGACCTTCGCGAATTTTTACGGCCGTGTGCTGCTCGATGCGCAGGGCAAGCTGAATCTGAAAGGCGTCGTCGCGAGCGACAGCGGCACGACGCAGCCGTTGACGTTGGACACGACGAAGGCGGCCGCACCGGTCGCGGCGTCTTCATCCGCTCCGGTCAAGCCGGCCGAGAAATCCGGGCCGCCGGTCAATATGCGTTTCGGCCAACTCGTGTTGCAGAACGGGCGCGTCACGTACACGGACAACTTCATCAAGCCGAACTACACGGCGAATCTCATCGCGATCAACGGCACGATCGGCGCGTTCGGCACGCGTTCGACCACGCCCGCGCCCGTCGACGTATCCGCGAAGCTCGCGGCGAACGGGCCGGTATCGATCAAAGGCACGGTCAATCCGCTGATCGACAAACCCGCGCTCGATCTGACGGCGAGCGCGCACGGCGTCGAGTTGACGAATCTCACGCCGTATTCGACAAAGTACGCGGGCTATCCGATCACGAAGGGCAAGCTCAACGTCGATCTTCACTACATGCTCGCCGACAACAAGCTCACGGCGAACAACCACTTGTTTATCGATCAACTGACGTTCGGCGATCACATCGACAACACGACGGCGACGAAACTGCCGGTGCGGCTCGCGATTTCGCTGCTGAAGAATTCGCGCGGCGAGATCGACGTGAATATTCCGATTTCCGGGTCGCTCGACAATCCGCAGTTTTCGATCGGCGGGCTTGTGTGGCAGGCAATCCTGAACCTCGTGCAGAAGGCGGTCACGGCGCCGTTCACGCTGCTCGCGCACGCGTTCGGCGGGGGCGGCGGCGAGGATCTGAATTACATCGAGTTCAATGCGGGTTCCGCCGATCTGACCGATGCCGCGCAGAAAAAGCTGGATACGATTGCGAAGGCGCTGGTGGACAAGCCGTCGATCAGGATGGATGTGATGGGCCGCGTCGATCCGAAGACTGACGAGCCGGCTTTGCGGGCCGCTTGGGTCGATACGCAAGTGAAGCGCGCGAAGGTGCGCGACATGTCGAGTAATGGCGAGAATGTGGACTGGTCGACGATCAAGATTTCGGATGCCGACTACGACAAGTATCTGACGAAGGTCTACAAGTCGACGGATTTCAAGAAGCCGACCAACTTTATCGGCATGACCAAGACGCTGCCCGACGACGACATGAAGGCGGCGCTGACGAAGAACGCGCCGGTGGATGAAGGCGCGTTGCGCGATCTGGCGCAGCGGCGCGCGCAGGCGGTGCAGGAATACTTCGACGGGAAGATCGACAGCAAGCGCGTTTTCGTCGTCGCGCCGAAGCTCAGTGCCGACGATATCAAGGACAAGGGGACGGGTTCGCGCGTCGAACTCGGATTGAAGTAGCGCGCGTTGGCCAAACGGATGACTGGATGAACAAGGACACGAAAATTAATATCGGCGATACCGGAAATCAACACGAAGACGGGAATCAGCCGATGGGAACACCTTATGAGAAGGACGTGGTGGCGTGGGCCGAAGAACAGGCCGCGCTGCTGCGTGCAGGGAAGCTTGCGTCCATCGATATCGAGCATATCGCAGAGGAAATCGAGGACGTGGGGAAGAGTGAATCACGCGAGTTGCGAAGCAGGCTGGCAGTATTGCTGGCGCATTTGCTCAAATGGAAGTTTCAGCCGGAACAAAGGAGCAGAAGTTGGACGAGCACGATTCGCACACAACGGAAAGAAGTGCTCTATTTATTGGACGGAGCTCCGAGTCTCCGGCGACGTTTCGACGAAACCAAGTGGCTTGATCTGGTCTGGTCCAAAGCGCGAAATTTGGCGGAAGCGGAGACGGGGATCGATTTCGATCGATTTCCTGAGATTTGTCCATGGCCGATGGCCACGGCACTGAACGCAGAGTTTTACCCAGACTAGGGAAAGCGTATTCGTCAACTGATTGACTAGAAATCCTAGTTTCGCGTTGATCCCTTTGTTTTGTGCCCGACAATTGCAATAATTTCCTGCCGCGTTCAATTCCGGGCGCGAACCAGACAAGATTTTTGCAATGGCTGAAGTTACAAGACAACGCACGGGTGAGCTTCTAAGGAAACTATTCGATATCCTAAGGGCTCATCCGGAAGGCATGCAGGCAGGTCAAGCTTTGGAGGCGCTGGCGAGCAGCGTTACCCTTTCACCTTTCGAAGCTGGTTCTTACGAAAGCTCTGGCGTGAGGCGCTTCGAGAAGATCGTCCGATTTGCCACCGTCGCATGCGTCAAGGGTGGCTGGCTAGTCAAGCATAAGGGTGTTTGGGCTGTTACCGACGAAGGTCTTGCGGCCTATGAAAAGTTCAAGGACCCGGCTGCATTCTGTCGTGAATCCGGGCGCCTCTACGGACAGTGGAAAGCAGCGCAGTCGCGTGACTCGGCTGGGTTAGCCGGCGCGTCGGCCAAGCTTAGCGAACAAGTCGATCTCTCATTTGAAGTCGATGCAGAAACGGCCAGTGTTACTTATGAGCAAGCCGAGGAGCAGGCTTGGGGTGAGATCGAACAACACCTGGGCAAGATGCCCCCGTATGATTTTCAGGACCTCGTCGCGGACCTACTGCGAGCCATGGGCTATCACGTCGGTTGGGTTTCTCCGCCCGGCAAAGACGGTGGCGTAGACATCATTGCCAATACAGATCCGCTCGGAACTCGCTCTCCGCGTATCAAGGTGCAAGTTAAGCGCATCGGGCATCGCGTCGATAAAGACGGTCTGAAGTCGTTTATCGCCATCATCAACGATGACGACGTCGGACTGTTTGTGTCTCTTGGCGGATTTACTCGCGATGCCGAAACGTTCGCCCGCGATCAGGAGCGTCGCAAGATTACCCTGATCGACTGCGAGCGTCTGATCGAGCTATGGATCGAGTTCTACGGCAAACTCGACGATAAAGCTCGCGCACGCATGCCACTGACGCCGATCTATTTCCTGACGCCCCAAAATTGACGTCGGGCGGCGCCGCGGACGCCGTACAGATCCTCAATGCGCCCCCGCCGCCGCACCCCCGCCACCACCCTTCGCCACCTTGGTAATCCAGATCAGCGGAATGATCAAAATGAAGATCACCGCTGAGATGAGAAAGATATCGTTGAGCCCCATCATCGCGGCTTGCGTATTCACGGTGAAATTGAACATCCCGCGCGCCTGCGCTTCGCTGATACCCAGCGTCGACTGCGACAGCCCGAGCGATTGCAAAAACGCCGGGTTATAGATGTTTGCCTGCTCGGTGAGCCGTTCATGATGCAGCGCGATGCGGTCATCCCATGCATTGCCCGCGAGCGATGTGCCCACCGCGCCGCAGAACACCCGCGCGAAGTTCGACAGCCCGGCCGCTGCCGGAATCTTCGACGGCGGCAGGCCCGACAACACGATCGCCGTGAGCGGCACGAAGAACATCGCCATCGGGATGCCTTGCAGCAGCGTCGGCAGCACGAGATGCCACGTATCGATCTCGATCACATATTTCGAGCGCAGCCAGAACACGAACGCGAAGCCGACGAACGCCATCGTCGCGATGATGCGCGCGTCGCTGCGCGGCAGCACCTTGCCCATGACCGGCGCGAGCAAGACGGCGAAGATGCCGAGCGGTGCGGTGACGAGCCCGGCATCGATCGAGCGGTAGTTCAGATACTGCTGCATCCATTGCGGTAACAGCACGAGATTGCCGAAGAACACGCCGTACGCGACCGAAATCGCGACCGTGCCGCCGAAAAAGTTGCGCCCGGCGAAGAGCCGCAAATCGACGACCGGATTCGCCTCCGTCAGCTCCCACACGACGAAGAATGCGAACGAAATCACGGCGACGATCCCCAGCACCACGATCACCGGCGAGGAGAACCAGTCGAGGTCGCGTCCCTTGTCGAGCATGATCTGCAGCGACGCGACCCACGAGACGAGCAGGAACAGGCCGATCACGTCGATCGGCGCCTTGCGTGTCACCGTTTCGCGATCGCGATAGATGAGCCACGTCACGCCCGCCGCGAAGATGCCCACCGGAATGTTGATGTAGAAGATCCACGACCACGAATAGCTGTCGGTGATCCAGCCGCCGAGCGCGGGGCCGGCGATCGGGCCGACGGTCGCGGTCATCGCCCAGAGGGAAAGCGCCATCGACGATTTCTCTTTCGGATACGAGCCCAGCAGGATCGCCTGCGAAAGCGGAATCAGCGGCCCGGCGACCGCGCCCTGCAACACGCGCGCGAGCAGCAGCACCGGCAGGTTCGGCGCGAGGCCGCACAGCCACGACGACAGCACGAACATCAGGATCGCGCCGACGAACAGGCGCACCTGCCCGAGACGCTGTGTGAGCCAGCCGGTCAGCGGAATGGAGACGGCGTTCGACGCCGCGAACACGGTGATGACCCACGTGCCTTCGTTGACGGACACGCCGAGATTGCCGGAGATGGTCGGAATCGCGACGTTCGCGATCGATGAATCCAGCACGTTCATGAAGGTCGCGAGCGCCACCGCGAAGGTAGCGAGGACGAGTTTGCCGCCCGTGAGCGGCGGGGGCGATGCGGCGGCGGGAGTCGGCGTCGGTGTGCTCATGCGGCTCTTGGTCGATCGGTTGATCCGCCAGTGTGCCCGCGCTAAAAAAAAGCTGCTTGGCCGAACGGCAGATGCCCGGATAGTGGCCGCTTCAGAACGAGTATCTACGTGTTGACACGCTGTAATTTCAGCAGACAGTATCGATGTATTAACACGTATATACGTCGTATGGGGGCGTTATGGTCAAGCAGATCCTAAAACGTTGGGGCAATAGTCTCGCCGTGCGCATTCCTGCCAATATTGCCAGCGAGCTTTCGTTAGAGGAGGGGCAGGAAGTGTCTCTCGAAGTCGAGGATGGGCACGTCATGGTGCGGCCACAGCGGGCGATTCGGCGTTTTTCGCGCGAACGTCTGATTCAGCAATTTCGCGAGGGCAAGCTCGAGCGGCACGAGGAGATCGATTTTGGCGATCCTGTCGGCGACGAGTGGGGTGGTCCGGAAGATCCGACGCGCGAGGGTTTCGAATGAAAGACGGAATTCCGGATGCGGGCGACGTGGTGCGATTGCACGTCGGCGCGTCGAGAGGCAATGAGCAGGACGGATACCGCGCGGTGCTCGTGATTTCCGACATCGTGATGAACGAGATCACGGGCCGCTTCACGGGAATCCCGATCACGTCGGCGATTCACGGCTGGGAAACCGAAGTGCCGATCGCGAGTCTCAAGCGGCCGGGCGTCGCGCTCGTGGACCAGCTCCGCAGTTGGAGTCATGTACAACGGGAACTCGCGTTCCGAGGCGAAACCGTGACGGCAGAGGAACTGGACGCGGCGAAATACGCGATCCGCGCCTTTCTGCAACTTTGAGCGCGGGTGCGCGGCGGCCGCGCCGCCGCGCGCACGTCACTTCGTCGAAATATCGATATTGCCGAGATACTTCTTCGCGTACTTGTCGATGGTCCCGTCCGCCTTGACCTTGTCGATCGCCGCGTTAAGCTTCGTTTTCAGCGCGTCGTCGCCCTTGCGCACGCCGTAGGCGATACCGCTGCCGAGGATCTTGTCGTCGCGAACCGGCGCGCCGACGAACGCGAATCCTTCGCCATCCGGCTTCGAGAGGAAGCCGCTTTGTCCTGCCGGCGCGAGCACGAGCGTGGCATCGAGACGGCCCGACTTCAGATCGGCGTACACCTGATTCTGATCCTGATACGGCACGACCTTCACGCCTTCGCCTTCCCAGTGCGCCTTGGCGAAAGTCTCCTGAATCGAGCCTTGCAGCACGCCCACGCTCTTGCCCTTGAGCGACGCCGAAGTCGGTTCCAGGCCGCTGCCTTTCTTCGCGATCAGTTGCGTCGGCACGCGATACACGACCGTCGTGAAGTCGATTGCCTGGCGACGCTGCTCGGTCGCGTTCATCGCCGAATTGATCGCGTCGAACTTGCGGCCTTGCAGCGCGGGAATCAGCCCGTCGAACGAGGTCTCGACCCATTTGCACTGCATCTTCGCGGCGGCGCACACCGCGTTGCCGACGTCGATATCGAGCCCTTGCAATTCGCCCGTCGACGACTTCGATTCGAACGGCGGATATTGCGCTTCGAGTCCGAAACGCAGCGTGTCGGCGGCAATCGCGGCGCCGCTTGCGAAGGTGCAGGCGAAGAACAATGCGCCGGCGATGTGTTTCGTTTTCATCGTGTTGGTCTCCAGAGAAATCGTCAGATCGAGGTCAGATCGAGCAAAGGCGGCGCGCGCCTTCGATAAGCGTATCGTCGTCCTTCGCGAAGGACAGGCGGATCAGCCGGTTATCGGTGCCGTCGGTGTAAAACGCCGACAGCGGAATGGTCGCGACGCGCGCCTCGCGAATCAGGCGCAGCACGAAATCGCTGTCGCTTTCGTTCGAGATCGCGTCGTAACGCGCCAGCATGAAGAAACTGCCCGCGCTCGGCAAGAGTTCGAAGCGCGAGCCCGCGAGCGATTCGGCGAGCAGATCGCGCTTGTGCTGATAGAACGGACCGAGATTCAGATAGCTCGATTCGTCAGCGAGCGCTTCCGCGAAGGCCATTTGCATCGGCGTGTCGGCGGAAAAGGTCATGAACTGATGGATCTTGCGAATCTCCGCCGTCAGCGCCGCGGGCGCGAGACAGTAGCCGACGCGCCAGCCCGTCACGTGATACGACTTGCCGAACGACGACACGATCACGCTGCGCTCGGCCAGCTCCGGATAGCGCGCCATGCCGTGATGCAGCGCGCCGTCGAACACGACGTGCTCGTAGACTTCGTCGGACAGCACGATGATCTTCGTGTCGCGCGTGAGAGCCGTGAGCCGCTCGATGTCGGCGGACGTGAACGCGCTGCCGGTCGGATTGTGCGGCGTGTTGATCAGGATCATGCGCGTCTTCGGCGTGATCGCGGCGGCGACTTCGTCCCAGTCGATGCGGAAATCCTGCGCCGACAGCTTGATCGCGACGGGCGTCGCGCCCTGCAACTGCACGATCGGCGCGTAGCTGTCGAACGACGGTTCGAAATAGATCACTTCGTCGCCGGGATGCACGAGCGCGCTGATGGTTGCGTACAAGCCTTCGCTCGCGCTCGCGACCACGGTGACTTCGGTGCCCGGATCGTACTGCGCGCCGTAGAGCTTGTGCGTCTTCACGGCGATCGCTTCGCGCAGCGCGAGCACGCCGGACATCGGCGAATACTGGTTATGTCCTGCCCGCATGGCTCGCTCGACGCCTTCGATCAGCTTCGGATCGCACGCGAAGTTCGGCGCGCCTTGCGACAGGTTGAGCGCGTGATGCTCGTCGGCCAATTGGCCGATCACGGTGAAAATGGTCGTGCCGACGTTCGGCAGCTTCGACTCGGGAATGCAGGCGCTTTGCACGGCGGTGTCTCCGGATTGGCGGTTCGACGATTGCAGGCGTCGATTCAACCGCAGCCATAAAGCGCGGACAATCGAAACTTTGTCATACTAGCCATGCTTGCAGATCATGGCTATCCGCCAAAATTCCGATGAAACCGCTGCCTTCCCTCGATGTGCTCAAGACCTTTCTGGTCGTCGCCCAGAAGCTGAATTTCACGCGCGCGGCCGAGGTGCTGAACGTGACGCAAGGCGCCGTCAGCCGCCAGATCGCGGGCCTGGAGGCGCATCTCGGCTACGCGCTGTTCGCGCGGCAGGCGCGCGGGCTCGCGCTGACGCATCACGGCGCGCTGCTCATCGCGCCTTTGCAGCAGGCGTTCGCACAGATCGACGATGCACTCGCGAAGGGCGGCGCGCAATCCGGCATTCTGCGCGTGAAGTGTCCGACCTGCGCGATGCGCTGGGCGCTGCCGCGTGTCATCCGTCTGCAGAACGAGCGGCCGGAACTGGTGGTGGAAGTGACGGCGTCGGTGTCGCACGGCGTCGAGTTCAATGCGGAACAGTTCGACGCCGCCATCGTGTTCGGCGCGGCGCCGTCGCTGAAGGGCGTGACGGCGCATCATCTGTTCGACGAAGTGCTGACGCCCGTGTGCGCGCCCGAATTGTGGAAGCCGAGAAAGAACGTCGCGCCGACGCCCGACGATCTCGCCGGCAAGACCTTGCTGCATCCCACGCGCGACCGCCGCGACTGGCTGTCGTGGCTCGGCGCATACGGTTACGCGGGGTTGCCGTCGACCAAGGCGCAGCATTTCGACACGCTCGATCTGGCGATTTCCTCGGCGATGCAGGGACTGGGCGTGACAATCGGTGATGTCTCTCTGATCGAGGAAGACTTGCGCGCGAAGCGCGTGATCGCGCCGTTTTCGCTGTGCGTGCCGAGCGGCGCGGCGTATTACCTGGTGTATCCGGAGCGGCCGGCGCCGTCGCCGGCGTTGCAGCAATTCGCGCAATGGCTCGGCGACGAAGCCGCGCGCACGCGTGCAAGCCTGCAGGCCCGCACGCATGCCGCGCAGGCCTGAGGCTTCATCGAAAGCGCATCGAGCGCATTACATGCCGTGCTTGGTGACGACGGACTCCCACTGTCCGTTCTTCACCTGATACAGCGTCGACGATGCGTTTTTCAGCGCGCCGTTGCTGTCGAACGCGATCGGGCCGGTGATGCCTTCGAACGAATTCGACTTCAGCACGGGCCGGTACACCTTCGGATCGATGGAATTGGCCTTCTGCATCGCGTTGATGGCGGCCCACGCGGCGTCGTAGCCGAACGGCGCATACGACAGGATCGCGACGCCGAAGCGCTTCTGGAACTTGTCGCCGAACGCCTTGCCCGCGGGCAGCTTGTCAAGCGGACTGCCGTATTCCCACGCCTGCGCGCCCTCGGCGGCGTCGCCGGCGAGCTTCAGGAAATCGGCGTCCATCACGCCGCCGCCGCCCACGAACTGCGCGTTCATGCCGAGCTGCTTCATCCGCTTGACGACGGCCGCCGCCTGCCGGTCGAGCCCGCCGAAGAAAATCAGATCCGCGTTGACGGCCTTGATGCGCGTGAGTTGCGCGCTGAAATCGACGGTCTGGTTGTCGCTGTATTCGCGCGTGACGATCGTGCCGCCCTTCGCCTTGACGGCTTTTTCGAACTCGTCGGCTTCGCCCTGACCGAACGCCGTGCGGTCGTCGATGATCGCGATGCGCTTCGCCTTCGTCGTCGTCACCGCGTAGATGCCGGCGTTGCCCGCGTTCTGCGCATCGCTCGAAATGACCGTGAAGACGTTTTCCAGCCCGCGCGTCGTGATGGTCGGATTGGTCGCGGCCGGGTCGATCACCGGGATGCCGGCGTTGTTGTAGATCGGCGAGGCGGGCAATGTGGTGCCCGAATTGAAGTGCCCGACGACGACCGCCACGCCGTCATCGACGAGCTTCTGCGCCGCCTGCACGCCGACGCGCGGATCGGCCTGATCGTCTTCCGCGTGGATCTCGAACTTGGCGGTCTTGCCGCCGATCGTGATCTTCTTCGCGTTGGCTTCGTCGAGCGCGAGTTGCACGCCGTTCTGGAGATCCTTGCCATAACCCGCATTCGCGCCGGTCAGCGGCGCGGCGAAACCGACTTTCACCGGCAGGTCTTCAGCAGCCGCCGAAAACGGCACGGCGCCGAGCGTGGCCGTGGCGCACGCCACGAGCCATGCCAAAGAATGGGTACGGATGCGCATGGTTTCCTCTCCTTTTTGATTTGGCAATCGAATGGAACACGACCGGTCCCGTGCCGGCAAGACGGACTTGCCCTCAAGCGTCCGATCATTCGGACGATGACGGCAGCCGCTACGCGCGCAGCCCGGCACAGACAGCGGACATGCGCAAATTTAGAGAGCCAATTTGACCGCGTCTTGGTGTTTAGTCGCGCCGCGGATGCGGATTTCGGCACAGGCCCGATTGGCCGCGAGCGCACGCCCGGGGCGGCTTTGCGCGAATCGGTGCAGCGCGTCGCGCGACGATTCCCGACCAGGCGCCCGCGCCGCACCGATCGGACCTATCGCATCGATTGAAATTGCCCGGCTTGACAAAGTGCATATGCACTCATATTCTGCGCTACATGACTTCCAACTCTTCTCCTCTGGACTGCAACTGTTTCGCGATTCGCCAGGCGGCGCGTTTCGTGTCGCAGATGTACGAGCGGCATCTGAGCGAGGTCGGCATCACGGCGGCGCAGTTCACCCTCATCGCGGCAATCGGGCGCAGGCCCGGCGTGCAGATGGTCGAACTCGCCGAGCACATGGTGATGGACCGAACCACGCTCGTGCGCGCGCTGAAGCCATTGCAGCGCGACGGCATTGTCGAGGCGACGCAGGAATCGGCTGCCTCGCGCGCGGTCGGTCTGCGTCTCACCGCGGCGGGCAAGGAAACGCTCGCGAAGGCATCGGTGCAATGGCGCGCGGCACAGGCTGAATTCGAAGCGAAGTACGGCGAGAAACGCGCGAAGGCGTTGCGCGAATCGCTGTTCGAACTGACCACGATGGAGTGAGTGAAGCACGGCAGGCTCGCGTGACTCAGGTCACGCGGGCCATTGTTTCAGCATCGACAGTGTATATGCACTTTCGATGAATCCAAGCATTCGGAGAGCATCATGCAAATCAAGGGAAAAGTGGTACTCGTGACCGGCGCCAATCGCGGTCTCGGCAGGCAGTTCGTGAAGTCGTTGCTGAAGGCGGGCGCGTCGAAGGTCTATGCCGCCGCGCGCGATCCGAAGCGCGTCGATATTGCGGGCGCCGAAGCCGTTCGCCTCGACGTGACCAATGCCGCCGATATCGCCGAAGCGGCCGCGACCTACACGGACGTCCAGGTGATCGTCAACAACGCGGGCGTGACGACGCGCAGCCTGATCTCCGATCCGGCGTCGACGCAAGGCATCCGCGATGTGCTCGAAATCAACACGTTCGGCCCCATCCTGCTGACGCAGGCGTTCGCGCCCGTGCTCAAGAAAAACGGCGGCGGCGCGGTCATCAACGTTCTGTCGGTGCTGAGCTGGGTGTCGCTGCCGGCGGGCGGCGCGTATCACATCTCGAAGGCGGCGGCGTGGGCGGCCACCAATGCGCTGCGCGAGGAACTGCGCGAGCAGGGCACGCTGGTCGTCGCGGCCCATCCGGCCTACATCGATACCGACATGACCGCGCAAGTCACCGGGCCGAAGTCGACGCCTGAACACGTCGTCAACGAAGTGCTCGCGGCGGTCGAGAAGAATCAGGAAGAAGTGCTTGTGGATGACACCGGCCGTGAAGTCAAGCGTTCGCTGTCGAGCGACGCGCCGATCTATCTCACCGGCATTCCGCGCTGAGCGAGGCACCGACATGTTTTCGCAAGACATCGTGTTGAGTCATCCGGTGCGCACGGCGATCGGTGCGTTCAACGGCGCGCTGAAGGACACGCCCGCCGTCGATCTGGGCGCGGCGGCCATCGCTGAAACGCTGCGGCGCGCGGGCCGTGCGCTCGATCCGGCGGCGCTCGATTCCGTCGTCTTCGGCAACGTGATTCAGGCGGGCAATCGCATGAATCCGGCGCGGCAGGCGGCGATCGGCGGCGGCGTGGCGGTCTCGGTGCCTGCGCTTGCCGTCAATCGCGTATGCGGTTCGGGCGCGCAGGCCATCGCGACGGCGGCGACCGAGATCGCAGCGGGCGTCGCGCGGATCGTCGTCGCGGGCGGCATGGAGAACATGGATCGCGCGCCCTATCTGCTCGACGGCGGGCGGCACGGCTATCGCATGGGGAACGCGCAGATTCACGACAGCATGCTGCGCGACGGTCTCGTTGATGCGTTCTCCGGCGAGCATTCGGGCTGGCACACGGAAGATCTGGTCACGCAGCTCGATATCACGCGCGAGGCGCAGGACCGCTGGGCCGAACGTTCGCAGCAGTTGTTCGCGGCGGCGCAGCGCGACGGCGCGTTCGATGCGGAGATCGTCGGCATCGACGTGAAGAAGGGGCGGGAAACCGTCGCTTTCGCGCGTGACGAGCAGCCGCGCCCCGATACGACGCTCGCCACGCTTGCGAAGCTGCGCCCGGCGTTCCGTCCCGACGGCACGATCACGGCGGGCAACGCGCCGGGGCTGAACAGCGGCGCGGCGGCGATGATCGTGACGAGCCGCAAGGAAGCGGATGCGCGCGGCATCGAACCGTTCGTGCGGCTCGTGGCGTTCGGCGTGGCGGCGGTCGAGCCGGGCATGTTCGGACTCGGGCCGGTGCCGGCGGTGCGGCAGGCGCTGGCGCGTGCGGGCTGGTCACTCGGTGATGTCGAGCGCTTCGAGATCAACGAAGCCTTCGCGGCCGTGCCGATTGCGGTGGCGAAGACGCTCGGCGTGCCGGAGGACATCGTCAACGTGGAGGGCGGCGCGATTGCGCACGGGCATCCGATCGGCGCGACCGGCGCGGTGCTCACGACGCGTCTCGCCCACGCGATGCGCCGCGACGGCGTGAAGCGCGCGATCGTCACGCTGTGCATCGGCGGCGGGCAGGGCATTGCGCTGGCGCTGGAGCGTGTGGTTTAAGCAGGCGTTGGCGGGCTCCGGCCCGCCAGCACGGTCTATTTCCTGCCCGCGTTCTTCTGCATCTCGTCGAAGCCCGCAGCGGCTTCTTTCACGTCCGGCGGGAAGTCGTCCATCTCCTGCACCTGACGCACTTCGATCATCTCGTTGTCCGATCCCGGGCAGCGCTTCGCCCATTCGATCGCTTCATCGCGCGACTTCACCTGAATCATCCAGTAGCCGCCGAGCACTTCCTTCGCCTCGGCGAACGGGCCATCGGTGACGCGCGGCTTGCCGCCTTTGAACGTGACGCGCGCGCCCATCGACGGCGGATGCAGTCCGTCGAGTGCGAGCAGCACGCCCGCCTTCTGCAATTCCTCGTTGTACTTCACCATCGCGGCGACGGCGTCCGCGCTCGGCATCGTGCCCGGTTTCGCGCTTTCGTAGCCGCGCGGGATCATCAGCATCATGAATCGCATGGGTTGCTCCTTGTCGTGATTTCGTGCGTGTTCGAATGTCGAGCGTGTGATTCTGCCCGCTCACACCCTACGACGAGCCGCCACACGCGCGATCGACACCGCACGCGAAATTCGCTCTTAAGCGTTTCTCCCTAGTCGATATCGATTGCCTTCCCCGCTCGTACGATCAAATAATGTAATCCATTACATCCCGATCGCGACCAGCGACGCTCGACATGTCGGATACGGTTCGTCCACGCGAAGAAGTATCGATTGCCGACGTCGCGCAGCGCGCGGGCGTATCGGTCGCCACGGTGTCGCGCGTGCTGAACGGTCACACGAACGTTCGCGAGGCAACGCGCGACAAGGTGCGCGAAGCGGTCGCGGCAAGCGGCTATCGCATCAACGAACTCGCGCGCAATCTGCGCACGGCCGAAAGCCGGCTGCTTCTCACCATGGTGCCCGACTTCGGCAATCCGTTCTATGCGGCGATCGTGCGTGGCATCGACAGCGTCGCGCGTCAGAACGGCTACTTCATGCTGTTGTGCGATACCGGCGCGGATCCGTTGCGCGAGCGGAGCTATTTCGATCTGCTGCGCGGCCGCCGCGCGGATGGCGCCATCTGTCTCGATCCCGCTGCCGTGCAGAAGGCGCTCGCCGAGGAAGCATCGACGCTGCCGTGGGTCGCGTGCTGCGAGTTCGATCCCTCGGCGGGTGTGCCGTATGTCGGCATCGACAATCATCGCGCGGCGGGCGATGTCGTGCGCTATCTCGTCGACAAAGGTCATCGCCGCATTGCGCTGATCAACTCGGGACAAGGCTATCTGTATGGACGTCAGCGGCTCGCGGGTTATCGCGATGCGTTGCAGGACGCGGGCATCGAGCCGCATCCCGCCTGGCTGATCGAACTCGACAGCCTCGACTACGATGCAGGCGAACGCGCGGCCGCGCAGCTCGCGTCACTCGGCGACACGCGGCCGACCGCGGCGTTCGCGGTGTCGGACACGCTCGCTATCGGCGTGATGAACGGCTTTCGCGGCGCGGGGCTGCGCGTGCCGGACGATATCGCCGTCGTCGGCTTCGACGATATCGCCGTGGCCGCGCACGTCTATCCGCCGCTCACGACCATCTCGCAACCGATGCAGCTGCTCGGCGAAACCGCCGCCGGCCTGCTGCTCAAACGCCTGCGCGAGCCGCACGCCGAGGTGCCGGGCGTGCTGCTGCCGCATCGCCTGATCCAACGAAGGAGCGCGTGACGATGAGTCTTGCCGTGCGCTTTGAGGGAATCGAAAAACAGTTCGGGCCGGTGCGCGTGCTGCACGGCGTGAGCTTCGAACTCGCACCGGGCCGCATCTACGGCCTGCTCGGCGAGAACGGCGCGGGCAAATCCACGTTGATGAAAATCCTCGCGGGCTACGAGCGACCGAGCGCGGGCGAACTGTATATCGACGAACGGCAACGCGAGTTCGCGAGTTCGCGTGACGCCGAGCATGCGGGCATCGTGCTGATCCATCAGGAACTGAATCTGGCGGATCACTTGAGCATCGTGCAGAACATGTTTCTCGGCCATGAGCTTAAGAAGGGCTTCTTCCTCGACGAACCCGCGATGCGTGAAGCCGCGCGCGCCAGTCTCAACGAAGTCGGTCTGCACAAGAATCCGGATACGCGAGTGCGCGATCTGATCGTCGCGGAGAAGCAACTCGTGGAGATCGCCAAGGCGATGTTGCGCGACGCGCGCCTGCTCATCATGGACGAGCCGACCGCGACGCTCACGCCCGCCGAGACGCAGCGTCTGTTCGGCCTGATGACGCGTCTGAAGGATGCGGGCACGACCATCGTCTATATCTCGCACAAGCTCGACGAAGTGGAACGCATCACCGACGACGTGATCGTCATGCGCGATGGCCGCTTCGTCGCGCGCGCGCCGACTGCGGAACTCACGCGTCAGCAGATGGCGAACCTGATGGTCGGCCGCGAAGTCTCCGACATGTTTCCCGACAAGCCGCCGCTCGCCGAAGACGCGCCCGTCGCGCTCGAAGTCGCGCAGGCGTCGGTGCCGGGCTGGGCGCATGACGTGAGCTTCGCCGTGCGCGAGGGCGAAGTGTTCGGCTTCGCGGGTCTCGTCGGCGCGGGGCGCACCGAGTTGTTCGAGGCGCTGGTCGGGCTGCGGCCGTCGAGCGCGGCGCGCATCGTCATCAATGGAAAGACGGTCGAGCTGAAGAATCCGCGCGATGCCATGCGCCACGGTCTCACCTACTTGAGCGAGGATCGCAAGGGGCGCGGCCTGCATGTCGACATGGCGCTCAAAGACAATCTCACGATGATGACGCTCGAACGCTACGCGCATCCGCTCGTCGACACGCGTGCGGAACGCGGCGCGCTCGCCGTCGCGATGAAGGATTTCGGCATTCGCACGGGCAACGCGTCGAGCCGCGCGCGCATGCTTTCGGGCGGCAATCAGCAGAAGCTCGCGCTCGCGAAATTTTTGAATCCCGATCCGCGCGTGATCGTGCTCGACGAACCCACGCGCGGCGTCGATGTCGGCGCGAAACGCGACATCTATTTTCTGATTCACCGGCTCGCCGCCGAAGGGCGTGCGGTGATCGTGATTTCATCCGAACTGATCGAGCTGATCGGGCTGTGCCATCGCGTTGCCGTGATGCGCGCGGGCGAACTCGTCGCGACGCTCGGCATGGATCTTTTGACCGAAGAGAGGTTGATCGCGCATGCGACCGGCACACACTGAAGACATCGAAAGCGAGAGCCGCTTGTCCGCCGTCGCGCGCTTTCTGTTCAACGTCGGGCCGCTGATCGGGCTTGTCGTGCTGTGCGTCGGCGGCACGCTGCTCAACGGCGACTTCGCCACCGTCGACAACGCGATGAACGTGCTCACACGGACCTCGTTCATCGGCATCATCGCGGTGGGCATGACCTTCGTGATCATCTCGGGCGGCATCGATCTGTCCGTCGGATCGATGGCCGCGCTCATTGCGGGCAGCATGATCTACACGATGAACGCGCTCCTGCAGGGCTTTCACGGGCATGCGGTGCCGCCGCTCATGATCATCGCGCTGGGCATCGTGCTTGCGCTCGTGCTCGGCGCGCTGTTCGGCCTCGCGCATGGTTTGCTCGTGACGAAGGGGCGCATCGAGCCGTTCATCGTCACGCTGGGCACGCTCGGCATTTTTCGCGCGCTGCTCACGTGGCTCGCGGACGGCGGCGCGCTCACGCTCGACAACTCGCTCGTCGATCTTTACGGGCCTGTCTATTACGCGAGTTTGTTCGGCGTGCCGGTGCCGATCTGGATTTTCCTGATCGTGGCGGCGGGCGGTGCGCTCGTGCTGAATCGCACGGTGTACGGCCGGCATGTGCAGGCGATCGGCTCGAACGAACAGGTCGCGCGCTATGCCGCGATTCGCGTGGATCGCGTGAAGATCGCCACGTATGTTCTGCTCGGCATGTGCGTGGCGGTCGCGACCATTCTCTACGTACCGCGCTTAGGCTCGGCCACGCCGACAACGGGCCTTCTGTGGGAACTCGAAGCGATCGCTTCAGTGGTGGTCGGCGGGACGGCGCTCAAGGGCGGCGAAGGGCGCGTGATCGGCACGGTCATCGGCGCGATTCTGCTTTCGGTCATCAACAACATCCTGAACCTGACGAGCATCATCAGCGTGTATCTGAACGCGGCAGTGCAGGGCGCCGTGATCATCCTTGTAGCGGTTTTGCAGCGTGGTCGTCGTTAAAGCTCATAAATCTGGAGACATCGTCATGAAAAAAATGCTTCGCGCGCTCGGCGCGCTCACGTTCGCGGCGAGCGCGTTCGCCGCCGCTTCGTCGTCCGCTTTCGCCGACGACAAGGTCGTGCTCGGCGTCGCCATTCCGACCGCGGATCATGGCTTCACGGGCGGCATCGTCTGGTGGGCCAACGAGGCGAAGAAGGAGCTTGAGAAGGCGCATCCGGACCTGAAGGTGATCGTGAAAACGGCGGGCACCGCGCCCGAGCAGGCGAACCAGTTGCAGGATCTCGTGACGGTCAACAAGATCAACGCGCTCGTGATTTTCCCGCAGGAATCGGCGTCGCTCACGCAGCCGGTGGCGCAGGTGAAGAAGAAGGGCGTGTATGTGACGGTGGTCGATCGCGGCCTGACCGACACCAGCGCGCAGGACGCCTACGTGGCCGGCGACAACACCGCGTTCGGCAAGATTCCCGCCGAATATCTCGCGAAGGCGCTGGACGGAAAGGGTGACATCGTCGCGCTGCGCGGCATTCCGACGACGCTTGACAACGAACGCTGGAACGCATTCGAAGGCGTGATCAAGCAGCATCCCGACATGAAGATTCTCGATGCCAAGTACGCGAACTGGAATCGCGACGATGCCTTCAAGGTGATGCAGGATTATCTGACGCGCTTCAAGCATATCGACGCCGTCTGGGCAGCCGACGACGACATGATGATCGGCGTGCTGAAGGCGATCGATCAGGCGAAGCGCACCGATATCAAGATCGTGTTCGGCGGCGCGGGTTCGAAGGAAGCGGTGAAGCGTGTCATGGACGGCGACAAGCGCGTGCAGGCCGACGTGTCGTACTCGCCGAAGTTCATCTACGACGCGATCAAGCTGACGGCCGAAGCGCGCCTGAAGGGCGACAAGCTGCCGCCGACGACGATCATCCCGTCGGTGCTGATCACCAAGGACAACGCCAAGCAGTTCTATTACCCGAACTCGCCGTTTTGAGTGCGTGGCCGGTCACGCGTTGACCGGCGCTTTTTCAGAGGCGAAAGATGAAGACCATCAAGGGCCCCGCGATCTTTCTCGCGCAATTCATGGGCGATCAGGCGCAGTTCGATTCGCTTGCCGGTCTCGCGGCATGGGCCGCTTCGCTCGGCTATAAGGGCATTCAGGTGCCCGCCGATCCGCGCCTGATCGATCTGGAAAAAGCCGCATCGAGCGATGCCTATTGCGACGATATCCGCCGCACCGTCGAAGATGCGGGCGTTGCGATCACCGAATTGTCGACGCATCTGCAAGGGCAGTTGATCGCCGTGCATCCCGCTTACGATGCCTTGTTCGACGGCTTCGCGGCGCCGCATGTGCGCGGCGATCCGCCCGCGCGCACCGCATGGGCGACGTCGCAATTGAAGCACGCGGCGCAGGCTTCGCAGCGGCTCGGGCTGAATGCGCACGTGACGTTTTCGGGCGCGCTGGCGTGGCCGTACATTTATCCGTGGCCGCAGCGTCCGGCGGGTTTGGTCGAAGCCGCGTTCGACGAACTCGCCGCGCGCTGGCGCCCGATTCTCGATGCGTTCGATCATGCGGGCGTCGATGTGTGCTACGAGCTGCATCCCGGCGAAGACCTGCACGATGGCGTGACCTTCGAACGCTTTCTCGCGGCGGTGGACGATCATCCGCGCGCGAACATCCTGTTCGATCCGAGTCACTTCGTGTTGCAGCAACTCGATTACCTCGCGTTCATCGACATCTATCACGCGCGCATCAAGGCGTTTCATGTGAAGGACGCGGAGTTCCGGCCGAACGGAAGGCAGGGCGTGTACGGCGGCTATTCGGGCTGGGCCGAGCGCGCGGGACGTTTTCGTTCACTGGGCGATGGCCAGATCGACTTCAAGGCGATCTTCTCGAAGATGGCGCAATACGATTTTCCCGGCTGGGCCGTGCTCGAATGGGAATGCGCGCTGAAGCATCCGGAAGACGGCGCGCGCGAGGGCGCGGTCTTCATTCGGGAGCACATCATCCGTGTGGCAGAGCGCGCCTTCGACGATTTCGCGGGCAGCGGCGCGAGCCGCGAACAATTGCGCGACGTGCTCGGGATCGGAGATCAGCGATGAATCGCGTCAGATTGGGAATGGTCGGTGGCGGCGAGGGTGCGTTCATCGGCGCGGTGCATCGGATCGCGGCGCGGCTCGATGATCGTTATGAGCTTGTGGCGGGCGCGTTGTCGTCGGATGCGCGGCGTGCGGCGGCGAGTGCGGCGGCAATCGGTCTCACGCGCAGTTACGACGATTATCGCGAGATGGCGCGGACCGAAGCGGGCCGGTCGGACGGCATCGAGGCGGTGGCGATCGTCACGCCGAATCATCTGCATGCGCCGATCGCCACCGCTTTCCTCGAAGCGGGCATCCATGTGATCTGCGACAAGCCGTTGGCTGTTTCGCTCGCTGAAGGCGAGGCGCTGGCGAAGCTTGCGCGCGATAAGGATCGCGTGTTCGCGGTGACTTATACGTACACGGGCTATCCGCTCGTGCGTCATGCGCGCGGGATGGTACGGCGCGGACTGCTGGGCGATATTCGCGTGGTGCAGGTCGAGTATGCGCAGGACTGGTTGTCGTTGCCGGTGGAGACACAGGCGAATCGCCAGGCAGTGTGGCGCACCGATCCGGCGCTGGCCGGCCCGGCGGGCTGTCTCGGCGATATCGGCACGCATGCGTATCAGCTTGCCGAATACATCACGGGGATGCGGCCGTCGGAGTTATCGGCGGATGTGACGACGTTCGTGCCGAATCGGCGTGTCGACGATCACGTGCAGGCGATGTTCCGTTATAGCGGCGGCGCGCGCGGGATGTTGTGGGCGAGTCAGGTGGCGGCGGGCGAAGAGAATGCGCTGCGGCTGCGCGTGTACGGCACGAAGGCGGGCATTGCGTTCGATCAGGAGAAGCCGAACGAATTGTGGTTCACGCCGATAGGCGGCGCGTCGGAGCGCATCACGCGCGGGCGCGTGCAGAGCCCCGAGGCGCTGCACGCGACGCGCGTGCCGGCGGGGCATCCGGAAGGTTATCTGGAGGCGTTCGCGCAGGTTTATACCGATGCAGCGGCGTGTATCGCGAGCGGCACGACACAAGGCGATGACTGGTTGACGACGGTGGAGGATGGGGTCGCGGGTTTGCGGTTTGTGGAGGCGGTTTTGAGGAGTAGCGGGAAGGGTGGGGAATGGGTGGGGGTGGGGTAGGAAGGGGGGCAAAGATTCGGATAGCCTCGGTCAATTCGTCCGCGGGTAATCGCGATGTCGCCCCAGGCGGTTAAAGACTCGGCTGTTCGAATAACTGCAACTTAGAATAATTTGTTGAAAGGCTATAGCCAATCTTCTATAACAATTTTGTTAGACGCGGTAAGCCCACAGAGAAATTAGCTAACGAGATACGCGGCGGGGCGCCATGCGACTGGAAAACACGAAGGCGGAGGTGCGGGGAGCGTCCGAGTCGCTTGTTGTGGTTGTACATGGTTGGACTGGTTCTTCATACAAGATGCATGATGTCCGATCGGCGGTCAAGGACGCCATGCCGAATGCGGATCTACTCATTCCGGACTACGCAGCCGGTTTTTTGTCTAGCGAAGATCCTATCGAGATTACCGAGGCGCTCGTCCGATGTATAAGCGACGCCGTTATGGCCCGTGAAGCCAGAGGCTCGCCATATAAGGAAATCATTTTGATCGGTCATAGCCTTGGTGCGTTGTTAGTGCGCAAGGCGTATGTCTTTTCAAGAGGTAAGAATCAGGATCGTGCAAGCTATTTAAGTCCGGCTCCCCAAGCGTGGGGAGCATTGGTATCGCGGATTATTCTCTTGGCGGGAACCAATCGAGGATGGGAGTTACGTCAAAAGGCCAAAGAGTTGTCCTGGCCGAAGTGGCTTGCCTTCAATACTTGCTCGCAACTCTGGCATTGGTTCCGACTCGCCCGTCTGATCAACAGCGTTCGCGAAGGAGCGCCCTTCGTCGCTAACTTGAGGATTCAGTGGGTCAGCCTTCTGCGTGATTCGTCACTTGCACCTCCGATTCCGATGACGGTGCAACTTCTTGGAACGATAGACGATATCGTCGACGAGCGAGACAACGTCGACATTCAAAGCGGTGCCTCGTTTGTGTACCGGTCGGTTCCCGATACCGGCCACACGAACGTCATTGATTTCTCGGGACAGACCGGCGCGCTTCGAAAGCAGATATTTCTCGACGCGTTACTGGTGGACAGCACGAAAATCAAAAGCGACATGATCGTGGCCTTCAAGGCAGAGCCGGATGTCCAACATGTCGTCTTCGTCATGCATGGTATCCGCGACTATGGAAACTGGACGCAAAGACTTGCACCTTTCATCTACGACATAGCAGGACGAACATCCATAAAGGCGCGTGTCGTCACCTCCGGCTATGGTTATTTTCCGATCGCCGGATTTATGCTTCAGCCTGAACGCCAGAAAAACGTGCGTTGGTTCATGGATCAATACACAGAGGCACTGGCTAAATATCCCCAAGCCGCGATGTCTTTCGTCGGGCACAGTAACGGGACCTACTTGCTTGCGAGCGCATTGGAAAAATATCCCGCGTGCGCATTCGAGCGCGCGGTCTTTGCTGGAAGTGTCGTGAATCGAAGTTTCCCTTGGAGCAAACATATCAATGAACGTCGACTGACCACGCTTCAGAACTTTGTGGCATCGGCCGATTGGGTAGTCGCCATTTTCCCTTCTATCTTCGAGCGTTTGCGCAAGATGAAGTCGGATCTGGGCAGTGCGGGGCACACAGGCTTCGCAGATAGAGATCCGCCGGTGTATGAGGTAACTTACATACGAGGAGGCCACGGCGCGGCGGTCGTCCCTGAGAACTTCGAAACTATCGCAAGATTCGTTCTCGGAGACAACGCAGCGACCCCGAGCCAGCAATTGCTTGCCAAGGGCCAAGCCAGTGCCGCAGTCTGGGCGGGAAAGTTCTGCATGGTTTTTGCCGTTGCCGCGATTGCTTTCGCGCTGCTACCCATGTGGGCAGTCCCAATGGCGTCCCACTTCGGTGTTATTGACGTGTCGTACACCTGGCATACGCTCAGCGCGTTTTCCGCCGGCTGGCTCGTTTTAGTGTACCTAGCGTGCCTCTGGATATGACTCACGCTGAATTCATTGAGCATGTGAGCACAATAACGAATGGATGAGATGTGAATCGCTGCAACTCACCTTGGTTCAAAGAAATCGAGACCGGTATGTCGTTTAAGCCGCAATTTTCAGTCGTTGAAGACCTTCAGGAACTGAACAGAAACTACGTACCTATAAGCTACGGCATCAGACCGCGAACTGTTTTGCGTTCGAAACCGCTCCGTGCAGTTTGCGCCAGTACAGTGTCCGGCGGACATCCTCAGGCAGGTCAAGCCAATCCAGCAAGTCGATGCCTGCGGTGACATAGCAGCCTTTGGCCCGATGTGCCGCATAGTTCTCCTCGAACGTGACGATATGCACCTGCTCCATGCGCCGCACCGCTTCAATAAAGGCCGCGACGTCCGGCCCGTTCTTCATATGCTCCGCGACAAGCAGGGTGAGCTTATGCTGTAAGCGATGAAAATGTTCGAGGATCAGCTTTGCTTCTGGATCGGCGGCGGCAGCGCGGGATACCTTGCCCGTAAAGGTCCTCAATTGCATTTTGAGTTTGCTCGCCATGACGTGGCTATAGATTGCCCGCGTCTTGGTCGCATTGAATAACCCGGTTCCCGCCGCATACATCATGACTCTATAAACGATGGCCAGTTGCTCATCGACTGTCTGCTCCCCCGACTTTGCGTTCTTCCATTCGTTAATCTTATGTGGTGGCTCTGACTTATCCGCTTTCGAAACAATGGCCGAGTCTTTCGGGAACGTTTTGAACAAGTAGAATTTTCCTTCATGTTCAAAGGTCGCATGGCCCACAGTTTTCGCCTCCTTGCGAAACGCAATATGGCTCCCAGTCGGCAAGCCGTGCGCTTTGAATCCGGCGTGGACCGAATCATATTCAGTCGTGATCCCGTTGCAAGTGACCGTGCAAGTGTGCCGCGTGAGTCGTTCTCGGCGCACATTTTCATTCTCCCAAGTCTTAGCGGTTTGCGCGGCCCTAACGCGGCGCGTATTTGCCTTTTTCAAATCGTCCTGGCTCATCATTATTCTCTGTAGGGCATTTCGCCCGGGATCCCCTTCTTGATAACGGCATGCCGTACGAATTCTTGCGTTGGTAAAGGTAGATAAATGACAGCGTCCTGCGCGAACAAAGCTCTGCGTTCGAAGCTCTCAGAATGCCTTGAGGGAACGTCCAAGCGTAGTCGGCTCCGGCCAACCTCGAAGGAATGTTCCCGACCTTCCCAGACCCCCCAAAAAAAACAGGGCGGCCTAAGCCGCCCCGCTCTCAACCACTCAACGCAAACTCACGCCCAGTTCGCGTGAAAACTCCCCGGCTTGTCCACCCGCTCGAACGTATGCGCCCCGAAGAAATCGCGCTGCGCCTGCACGAGATTCGCCGGGAGCCGTTCCGAACGATACCCGTCGAAGTACGCAATCGCCGACGAGAACGCCGGCACCGGCACGCCCGCCTTCACCGCGGCGACCACGACATCGCGCAGCGCTTCCTGATACTTCGCCGCGATATCGCTGAAATACGGATCGAGCAGCAAGTTGGCGAGCGCCGGATTGGTCGCGTACGCGTCGGTGATCTTCTGCAGGAAGCGCGCGCGGATAATGCAGCCCGCCCGGAAGATCTTCGCGATCTCGCCGTATTGCAGATCCCACTTGTATTCCTCCGACGCCGCGCGCAACTGCGCAAACCCCTGCGCATACGAGACAATCTTGCTCAGATACAACGCGCGCCGCACCGCCTCGATAAACGCCGAACGATCGCCATCGAACTTCGGCGTCGGACCCGCCAGCACCTTGCTCGCGGCCACACGCTGATCCTTCAGCGACGACAGCACGCGCGCGAACACAGCCTCCGTGATCAACTGCAGCGGCGCGCCCAGATCCAGCGCGTTCTGGCTTGTCCACTTGCCCGTGCCTTTTTGCGCGGCGCGGTCGAGAATGACATCGACGAGATCTTTGCCGGTCTCATCGTCCTTCTTCGAAAAGATCTTCGACGTAATCTCGATCAGATAGCTGTCCAGCTCGCCCTGATTCCACTCGACATACACGCGGCCCAGTTCTTCGTTGGACAGGCCCGCGACGCGTTTCAGCACGTCGTAGCTCTCGGCGATCAGTTGCATGTCGCCGTATTCGATGCCGTTGTGCACCATCTTTACAAAGTGACCCGCGCCGTCCGGGCCCATGTACGCGACGCACGGCTCGCCGTCCGGCGCCTTTGCCGCGATCTCGGTGAGAATCGGCGCGACGAGTTCGTAGGCTTCCTTTTGTCCGCCCGGCATGATCGACGGGCCCTTCAGCGCGCCTTCCTCGCCCCCCGACACGCCCGTGCCGATGAAATGCAGCCCCGACTTCGCGAGGTCCTGATTGCGGCGGATGGTGTCGGTGAAATGCGTATTGCCGCCGTCGATGAGAATGTCGCCCTTTTGCAGCAGCGGACGCAGTTGCGCGATGGTTTCATCGGTGCCGGCGCCGGCCTTGACCATCATCAGAATGCGGCGCGGCGTTTCGAGCGACTGGACGAACTCTTCGAGCGTGTAGGTCGGCACGAGCTTCTTGTCGGGATGTTCGGCAATCAGTTCGTCGGTTTTTTCGCGACTGCGGTTGTAGACCGAAACGGCGTGACCGCGGCTCTCGATGTTCAGGGCCAGGTTGCGGCCCATGACGGCGAGACCCACTACGCCGATAGCTTGCTTGCTCATGCTTGATCTCCGATAGACCCAAGCCGGCGGCTCGTGGCGCGCGGCTTCGGGGTAAAAATGTGTCGATGAAAGCGGCGTTCGCGCGTGAGAGGTCGTCTCCGTTCCGACGGCGCCCGGCGCGGCTGATTCAACGCGGGCCATGCAGGTTATGCAAGCCGCGTGGGCCAGAAGCCGCGCGCCGCACCGATCGTTGCGCGAACGCAGACCGACCCGAATTTACCACTTTGGGGCGCATCCGGCAGGGAGCGTGCAGGGCGATCGAGCGTCGCGGGCCGCGCCGTCTTAGAATGACAGCCCGCAACGAGCACGCCGCGAAGGCCACCCGGAACATGCCGCCCACCCGGCGCGCGCGACGCCATCACTACTCCGTCTACGTCGTCGAATTGTCCGACGCGGTCTGGAACGAAGCGCGCTTTCGCCGCGCGAATCCGGATTACGTCATCGGCAAGCCGTTCGTCTATGTGGGCATGACGGGCGTCGATCCGGACGTGCGTTTCGACAAGCACAAGGCGGGCATCCAGTCGAACCGCTTCGTGCGCGAGTTCGGGCTGCGCCTGTTGCCGCAGCTTTACGAGATGTACAACCCGATGCCGTACGACGGCGCACGCGACATGGAAGTGGAACTGGCAATCGGCTTACGGGAAGCGGGTTTCGGCGTCTGGCAGGCCTGAAGCCGGGCGATTCATCGGCTCATCGGTTGGGCCATCAAAATCAAGGAGCGGGACATGCGGATTCTGGTAGTGGGGGCGGGGGCCATCGGCGGATATTTCGGCGCGCGCCTGCTCGAAGCGGGCAGGGACGTGACCTTTCTCGTGCGCGAGCGGCGCGCCGAGCGTCTGCGGCAGTGCGGCCTGAAAGTGAACAGCCCCGAGGGCGATCTCGCGTTTCAATGTCCGCCGATGGTGCTCGCCAAAGACATCGACGGTCCCTACGATCTGATTCTGCTGAGCTGCAAGGCCTACGATCTGCAAGGCGCGATCGATTCCTTCGCGCCCGCGGTCGGCCCGCACACCGCCATCCTGCCGCTGCTCAACGGCATGGGTCATCTCGATGCGCTCGACGCGCGCTTCGATCCGTCAAACGTGCTCGGCGGCCAGTGCGTGATCGCCGCGACGCTCGACGCGCAAGGCGAAATCCTGCATCTGAACAACATGCATTCGATGACCATCGGCGAGCGCGCCGGCGGCCGTTCCGCGCGCATCGACGCGATCGCCGCGCAACTCGGCGGCGCGGGCTTCGATCTCGCCGTGAGCGACGACATCCTGCAGTCGATGTGGGACAAGTGGGTGTTCCTCGCCACGCTCGCGACCGGCACCTGCCTGATGCGCGCGCCCGTCGGCGATATTCTCGAAGCGCCCGGCGGCGAGGCGCTGCTCGCGCAACTCTTCGACGAATGCAGCGGCATCGCGGGCGACAACGCGCATCCGCCGGGCGAGGCGGTCGTCGCGCGCGCCCGCGGGTTCTTTGCCGAACGCGGCTCGCTGATGACCGCGTCGATGTTGCGCGATCTGGAGAACGGCGCGCCGATCGAAGCGGATCATATCGTCGGCGATCTGCTCGCGCGGCGGCGCACGCCGGTCGCCGGGCTGTCGGCGCTGGCGGTCGCGTATGCGCATCTGAAGGCCTACGAGACGCGTCGCGCGCGCACGAGCGCCGCACCGCGCTAAGCGATGTCGCCCCACGAACCGGCGCCGCGTCCGTCCGTCGGCGAGATTTTTATCGGCTTTCTGACGCTCGGGCTGACGGCGTTCGGCGGCGCGCTGCCGCTTGCGCGCCGCGAGATCGTCGAGCGCCGCAAATGGCTCGATGCCGACGAATTCACCGATCTGCTCGGCCTCTGCCAGTTCCTGCCCGGCGGCAACGTGATCAATCTGTCGGTCGCGATCGGCATGCGCTTTCGCGGCGTGCCGGGCGCGCTCGCGGGCCTGCTCGGGCTGCTGGTGGGGCCGTCGCTCATCGTGATCGGGCTCGGCGTGATCTATCAGCGCACGCACCAGGATTCGCGCATCGCGCATCTGTTCGCGGGTCTGGCGGCGGCCGCGGCGGGCCTGCTCGTCGCGATGGCCGTGAAGATCATGTGGCCGCTGCGCCGCAAGCCGGAGGCGGCGGCCGTCGCGTTGCTGATGTTCGCGGCCATCGCGTTCCTGCGCACGCCGCTTCTGCCGACGATGCTCGTCTTCACGCCGCTCTCGGTGCTGATCGCCTGGAAGATGCGCCGATGAATCACGACCTGCTCTCGCTCGCCGCGATCTTCAGCCAGTTGTCGCTGCTCGCGTTCGGCGGCGGCAATTCGATCCTGCCGGAAATGCAGCGCCAGGTCGTGCAAGTGCACGAATGGATGAGCCAGGCGGATTTCTCCGCGCTCTTTGCGCTCGCGCAGGCCGCGCCCGGGCCGAACATGATGATCGTCACGCTGATCGGCTGGCACGTGGCGGGCTGGCCGGGCGTGCTCGTCACGTCGATTGCGAAGTTCGGGCCGTCTTCGCTCGTGACGATCGGCGCGCTGCACGCGTGGGAGCGCTTCAAGGACCGGCCATGGCGGCGCTACATTCAACTCGGCCTCGTGCCGATCACGGCGGGGCTCGTCGCGGCGAGCGGCTTGCTGATCGCGGAGGCGTCGGACCGGACGTTGATGCTCGCGGCCCTGACGGCGCTCGTCGCAGTGCTGTCGTATCGAACGCGGCTGCATCCGCTGTGGCTGCTCGCAGGCGGCGCGCTGATCGGGCTGACGGGCTTCGGGCAATAGCGTTCGCACTGCACGGAGCGAGCGTCTTCCCCGCGTCCAGCTTGTTTTTAAAATGTCAAATCGAACAGCGTCCGACTGGCGCAAAAAATGACATTTATCAATATTGACTGAGTAATTTTTGGCTTCGTAGATTACGCACCATCGATTAAACAATAAAAAGCGAATCAATCGTTTTACTAAAACGTTTTCCTTTAATTAGGACGCCTACATGCACGAAAAACATAGACGCGCCGTGTCGGACGACACGTGCGGGAGGACTCTTTCGTCCGCAATCCGTGAATCTTTCATTTAAATATCCAAGAGCACGCGTTTTAAGGAATTGCATAATATCCTGATATATCTCTGTTTATCGTAGTTTTGCGGTCCATGCTTTTAAGCAGGCATCCTTTGTTAATCAGGGAGCATTGAATGAAAATCAGAAGTTCGCCAGTGATTCCGTCGCTCATATGCGGTGACACGCCGCTGGACGGTATGCGCGTGGGGGTGGTGGTCGGAATTGTCGATTCGGACGCGTCGATGTATGTCAACTACGTCATTCAGACCGCGGACGGCAAGAAGTTTTGCACGCAAATGGACGCGAAGCGCAGGGGCAACCGGCACGCGCTCATGCAAATGGCGCTCGAATCCGGGCGGCTCGTGATGGTCGTGGGAGGGATCAACAGTTATTTGCGAGCTTTCGCTTTAGGTGCCGATGCTCACGGCATGGTCAGATAGCAATCTTCAGGATCGATCAAACAATGAACGGTAATAACGCTACTACAAATTTGCTTTTAGTTCAGGGCGGCGCGCCACTTAAGGACGTTCGGGGTGGCTTCCTGAGCCGCATTATCGATTCAAACGATCTCGATAACGTAAACTACATTCTCAGAACGGAAGACGGAATACCTTACTGCGGCCAGCTCAATATTGTCAGTCACGAAAACCGCAATAACCTGCTGATGATGGCGCTCGATTACGGACTGCCCGTCGCGCTTTGCGGAGACGAACGAGGCATTATCACGGGGCTTGCCGTTGCGCCCAGCAACGCTCCCGTCCCCTCTTTAAGCAGTTCTTTTCTCAAACTCCACGAAAAGCGTACGGGAACGGTGATCAGGATCGTCGATCAAGATCCCGCCGCCGCGATCAGCTATATCCTCGAAACCGACGATGGCTCGCGCTACTGCGCGAAAATGTGGCCAAACAGCGAAAATTACGATAACCGGAACAGCCTTTTCATGCTCGCGCTCCGAACCAATATGCCGGTTACGATAACCGGCGGCTTGCGCCAGGAGGTGACGGCCATCGCGGTCGGATCGTAATATCTCCGGCGCGACGCCCGCTCGACCGCATTCCGTCGCGCGGGCCGATTTCCTGCTGTTATCGACGAATAAAGGAGCAAGGACAAGCGCCATGACCATGAATATTGAATATGCGAAGACCGCGCCCGCCCGCGCGGAAATCGATGCGCTCAGCGGTCCCACGGTCGTCGAATTCGGCACCGACTGGTGCGGCTTCTGCCGCGCCGCGCAGCCGCTGATCGCGCAGGCGTTTCAGGGTCACGGCGCGGTGAAGCATCTCAAGATCGAAGACGGCAGCGGCCGCCCGCTCGGCCGCTCGTTTCGCGTCAAGCTCTGGCCGACGCTCGTCTTCATGCTCGACGGCCAGGAAGTCGCGCGCCTCGTGCGCCCCGGCGACGCCACCGAAATTCGCGACGCGCTCGCACTCATCGACGAGCCGCTCGCGCGATAAATTCGCACCGAGGGTTATCACGCGGTGGATCGACATCGTGAAAATTTGTATGATGACCCGATGACTTTATCCTCCGCGTCGAACCGCATGTTCGAAAAGATTCCGCCGCGCGCGCTGAGCGACACGGTCGCGCAGCAATTGCAGAAGCAGATCGAGAAAGGCAGCTTCGCGCAGACCGGCAAGCTGCCGACCGAAGCCGTGCTCGCGCAGGAATTCGGCGTGAGCCGCACGGTAATTCGCGAGGCGATTTCGCGTCTGAAGAACGAAGGCATGGTCGAGCCGCGTCAGGGCAGCGGCGTGTTCATCGTCGAGCGTGCGGGCATACGGCCGTTGCGCATCGATTACGCGCAGGCCGTGGAGCCGGGCGCGGTCATGCAGATACTCGCGCTGCGTCGCGCGATCGAAGCGGAAGTGGCGTCGGAGGCCGCGTTGCGTCGCAGCGTCGAGCAGATGGCCGCCATCGACGCCGCACTCCGCAACATCGATCAAGCCGTGCTCGAGGGCCGCGACGGCGTGGCCGAAGACGTCGCGTTTCATCGCGAGATCGCGAACGCGACGGGCAATCCGTACTTCCTGAAAACGCTCACCTTTCTGAACCAGTATCTGGAGGCCGGCACCATCGTCACGCGGGCCAACGAGGCGTTGCGCGAGGACTTCATGCGGCAGGTGCGCGAGGAGCATGCGGCTATCGCGGACGCAATCCGCGCAGCCGATCCCGCCGCCGCGCGCGACGCCGCGCAGACGCATCTCATCAACGCCGCGCGCCGTCTGGCGGAAGCCGGCATTTGCTAGGGCCTGTTCCGCTGGAAACGAATTTCAAAGTCAGGCGCAACGCATGGCCGTTTTAGATGTGAACAGACCTAACCTAACCTTCCGAGCGAGAGAATCGACATGACGAGAAACGTGGGAGTCATCGGCCTGGGCGCGATGGGGCTGGGCGTCGCGCGCTCGCTGCTGCGCGCGGGCTTCGCCGTGCATGCATGCGACGTGCGCCAGCAAGTGCTCGATGCGTTCGCGGCCGAAGGCGGCATCGCGTGCGCGTCGCCGGCGGAGATGGGCGGCAAGTGCGAGGCCGTGCTGACGGTCGTCGTCAATGCAGCGCAGACGGACGCGGTGCTGTTCGGCGAGCGCGGCGCCGTCGCGGCGATGAAGCCGGGCAGCGTCGTGCTCGCCTGCGCGACCGTATCGCCGCAATTCGCCGCCGACCTCGGCAAGCGTCTCGACGAAAAAGGCGTCCTGCTGCTCGACGCGCCCTTGTCCGGCGGCGCGGCGAAGGCGAGTTCCGGCGAAATGACGATGATGACCTCCGGCCCCGCCGCCGCCTACGCCGCGTGCGAAGACGTGCTCGACGCGATTGCGGGCAAGGTGTATCGACTGGGCGACTCGCACGGCGCGGGCTCCAAGGTCAAGATCATCAACCAGTTGCTGGCGGGCGTGCATATCGCGGCGGCGGCGGAAGCGATGGCGCTCGGCCTGCGCGAAGGCGTCGATCCCGACGCGCTGTATGACGTCATCACGCACAGCGCCGGCAACTCGTGGATGTTCGAGAACCGCGTGCCGCACATACTCGCGGGCGACTACACGCCGCTGTCCGCCGTCGATATCTTCGTGAAGGATCTCGGCCTCGTGCTCGATACGGCGCGCACGTCGAAGTTTCCGCTGCCGTTGTCGGCGGCGGCGCATCAGATGTTCATGATGGCGTCCACGGCGGGCCATGGCGGCGAAGACGATTCCGCGGTCATCAAGATTTTTCCGGGCATCGACATCCCGAAGGGAGCGAAGCAATGACGCAAGCGGCGCAGGCACTGCTCGGCTGTATCGCCGACGATTTCACCGGCGCAACCGATCTCGCCAACATGCTCGTGCGCGGCGGCATGCGCACGGTGCAGACCATCGGCGTGCCGGCTGCGGGTACGCAGATCGAAGCGGATGCGCTCGTCGTCGCGCTGAAATCGCGCACGATTGCCGCGAAAGACGCAGTGCGCCAGTCGCTCGACGCGCTCGAATGGCTGCGCGCGCAAGGCTGCCGCCAGTTCATCTTCAAGTATTGCTCGACCTTCGATTCCACCGACGACGGCAACATCGGCCCGGTTGCGGATGCGCTGCTGGACGCGCTGAAAGACGACTTCACGATTGCCTGTCCGGCGTTTCCGGAGAATGGCCGCACGATCTTTCGCGGCTATCTTTTCGTCGGCGACGTGCTGCTCAACGAATCCGGCATGGAGAACCATCCGCTCACGCCGATGACCGATCCCAACCTCGTGCGCGTGCTGCAGCGTCAGACGAAATCGAAGGTCGGCCTGATTCGCTACGACACCATCGCGCAGGGCGCCGACGCAATCCGCGCGCGCATCGGCGAGCTGAAACGCGACGGCGTGCGTCTCGCTATCGCCGATGCCGTGTCGGACGCCGATCTCTACGTGCTGGGCGACGCGTGCCGCGATCTTGCGCTGATCACGGGCGGCTCGGGCATCGCGCTCGGCCTGCCGCAGAATTTCCGCGCGGCGAATCTGCTCGCGCACGCCGAACACGCCGCCGATCTGCCGAAGATCGAAGGCCGGGCGGTCGTGCTGGCGGGCAGCGCATCGAAGGCGACGAACGCGCAGGTCGCGCAATGGCGCGCATCGAAGCCGAGCTTTCGCATCGATCCGATGGCGCTCTCGCGTGGCGAGCCTGTCGTGCAGAACGCCGTCGAGTTCGCGCGCGCGCACTTCGCGAAGGACGAAACCGTGCTGATCTACGCGACCTCGTCACCCGACGAAGTGAAGGCCGTGCAGAAGGAACTGGGCGTCGAGAAGGCGGGGCAACTCGTCGAAGAGGCGCTCGCGTCGATCGCGCGTGCGCTGCGGGACGAAGGCGCGCGCAAGTTCGTGGTCGCGGGCGGCGAGACCTCGGGCGCGGTCGTGCAGGCGCTCGGCGTGCAGACGCTGCGCATCGGCCCGCAGATCGATCCGGGCGTGCCGGCGACGCAATCCGCTGGCGCGGACGAGGCCATCGCGCTCGCGCTGAAGTCGGGCAATTTCGGCACGGCGGACTTCTTCGACAAAGCGTTGAAGGCACTGTAATGGCATCGAACGAAACGCTCATTCGCGAAGAGATTTGCGTGACCGGCAAGAGCCTTTACGAGCGCCGCTATACCGTGGGCAGCGCGGGCAACATCAGCGCGCGTCTCGACGACGGCTGGCTGATCACGCCGACCGACGCGTGCCTCGGCCGCCTCGACCCCGCCGATATCGCGAAGGTCGATCTGCACGGCAAGCACGTGTCGGGCGGACGGCCGTCGAAGACGCTCGCGCTGCATCGGCGCATCTACGAAAGCAATGGCGAGACGCGCGGCGTCGTGCATACGCATTCGACGCATCTCGTCGCGCTGACGCTCGCGGGCGTCTGGAAACCCGGCGACGTGCTGCCGCCTATCACGCCGTATTACGTCATGAAGGTCGGTCACGTGCCGCTGATCCGTTATCGCCGTCCGGGCGATCCGGCTGTCGCGGAGGAAGTGGCGGCGCTGGCATCGACGGTGCGCGCGGTGCTGCTCGAACGGCTCGGTCCGGTCGTGTGGGAAAAGACGGTTTCGCACGCGTCCTACGCGCTGGAGGAACTGGAGGAAACGGCGCAGCTTTATCTGTCGACGATGCCGCGCCCCGAACCGTTGCCGGACGCGGCCATCGAAGATTTGCGCCAGACCTTCGGCGCGCGCTGGTGAGCGCTGGCGTATGCACTCAGCCACAATTCAATCAGGAGACGCAACCCATGCCACGTTTTGCCGCCAATCTCACGATGATGTACACGGAACACGCGTTCCTTGACCGCTTCGCCGCCGCGGCGAAAGACGGCTTCAAGGCGGTGGAGTTCCTGTTCCCGTACGATTTCCCCGCCGCCGACATCAAGGCGCGCCTCGTCGACAACGGCCTCACGCAGGCGCTCTTCAACGCGCCTCCGGGCGACTGGGCGGCGGGCGAGCGCGGCATCGCGGCGTTGCCGGGGCGCGAGGACGAGTTCAGGCAGAGCGTCGCGAAGAGTTTGGAATATGCCGCCGTGCTCGGCAATGAAAAGCTTCACGTAATGGCCGGACTGATCGCGCCGGAGCAGCCGCGCGCGCAACATCGCGCGGTGTATCTGCGGAATCTGGAGTACGCGGCGAAGGAGGCGCAGAAGGCGGGCATCGGCATCGTGATCGAGCCGATCAACACGCGCGACATTCCCGGCTTCTTCCTGAACCGTCAGGACGACGCGCAAGCCATCTGCGACGAAATCGGCGCGCCGAATCTGCAAGTGCAGTTCGACATCTATCACTGCCAGATCGTCGAAGGCGATATCGCGATGAAGCTCAGGCGCGATATGAAGCGCCCGAACGCGGGCATCGGACATATTCAGATCGCGGGCGTGCCGGAGCGGCACGAGCCGGATATCGGCGAACTCAACTATCCGTATCTGTTCGATCTGATCGATTCGCTCGGCTACGCAGGCTGGATCGGCTGCGAATACAAACCGAAGGCGGGCACGTCGAACGGTCTCGGCTGGCTCAAACCGTACCTTTGACATTACCGGAACGAATCCCATGAAAATTCTGATCACGGGCGGCGCGGGCTTCCTCGGCCAGCGTCTCGCGAAACGTCTGCTCGAACGGAACGAGCTCGACGGCAAGCCGGTCACGGAACTCGTGCTGCTCGACGTCGCGCGCCCGACCGACGAGCGTCTGCTGAGCGACCCGCGCGTGCGCGCCGAAAAGGGCGATATCGCCGACCGCGCGGTGCTCGAACGCCATCTCGACACGCAGACCGAAGCCATCTTTCACCTCGCCGCGATCGTGAGCGGGCAGGCCGAAGCCGACTTCGATCTCGGCATGAAGATCAACCTCGACGCCTCGCGCGCGCTGCTCGACGTGTGTCGCGCAAGCGGGCACAAGCCGCGCGTCGTGTTCACGAGTTCGGTCGCGGTGTATGGCGGCACGCTGCCCGATATCGTGCAGGACGACACCGCGCTCAATCCGCAATCGTCGTACGGAACGCAGAAAGCGATCGCCGAACTGCTGCTCTCCGATTATTCGCGGCGCGGTTTCGTCGATGGCCGCGTGCTGCGGCTGCCGACCATCAGCGTGAGACCGGGCAAGCCGAACGCGGCGGCGTCGTCGTTTGCGAGCGGCATCATTCGCGAGCCGCTGAACGGCGAACGCTCGACCTGTCCCGTCGATGGCGAGACGCGCGTGTGGCTGCTCTCGCCGAAGAGCGCGGTCGAGGCGCTGATCGCGGGCTGCGAGATCGATCGCGCGAAACTGGGCAACCGGCCTATCGTGAATCTGCCGGGCTTGTCGGTGAGCGTGAACGAGATGGTCGCGGCGCTGCGGGAAGTGGCCGGCGACGAAGCGGTCGCGCGCATCGACTGGCAGCGCGACGAGCGCATCGAGAAGATCGTCTCGACGTGGCCGGGCGCGTGGAACACCGCGCGCGCGGAACAACTAGGCCTCACCGGCGACTCGAATTTCGCCGATGTGATCCGCGCCTATATCGAAGACCAGCGCGGCTGAATCCCACACTCTGCGAATTAAGTTTCTCCTTCAACGGGCATCGCGCGCGCGATGTCCGTGCCCTGCGCACCTGTCGTGCTGAGGTTTGCGTTTCCGGGCTACACTTATCTCTTAAATGTGACGAACGTCGGCCCGGCGCCGCGTGCACCGCGTTGAACCACGAGCGGTCGCAAGCTCGTTTCTCTCTCGCTTCCGTGCTTTTCGCGCCATTGCGCCGTTTGCGGCGCGCCACGTCGTCCCGTCAACGAAACACCCTTCCCGCGCGGGAGATTCCCATGTTGTTGCATCAACTAGTCGATCGGTTCGGCCCGGCGATCGTATTCGTCAACGTGATGGGCTCGGCGCTCGGGCTGCCCGTGCCCGCCATGCCGACGATGATCATCGTCGGCGCATCCATTGCGCTGATGGCAGTCGATGGCGGCGCGTTCTGGCCGCCGCTCGCGGGCGTGCTGTGCGTTGCGGTGGCGGGCGGCGTGCTCGGCGATCTCGTCTGGTTTCAGGGCGGGCGCAAGTACGGCGACAAGACGCTCAAGACCATCTGCAAGCTCTCGCTTTCGCGCGATACCTGCGTCAAGAAGACGGAGCGTTTTTTCGGGCGCTGGGGCGTGCGCATTCTGCTCGTCGCGAAGTTCATTCCGGGGCTTTCGCTCGTGTCCGTGCCGCTTGCCGGCGCGATGGGCGTCAAGCTGCGCAGCTTCATCGCGCATGACGGCGCGGGCATCGCGCTGTGGGGCGCGGTCGGGCTGACGGTCGGCGTCGTCTTCGCGGCGCAGCTGGAGATGGTGTTCGCGATGATCGCGCAACTCGGGCGGCAGGCGGTGGGCGTGGTCGCCGCGCTGCTCGCGATCTACGTGGCGTATCGCTGGTGGCGGCGTCGCGCGCTCATGGCGACGCTCGAAAAGGCACGCATCAGCGTGGACGAGTTGTACTCGATGATGAACAACGAGCCGATTCCCGTGATCTTCGATATCCGTTCGCCGGAAAAACGCATGCTCGACCCGTTCACGATTCCCGGCTCGCTCTTCGCCGACGAACGCGATCTCGCGAAGATCGTCGACAGTTACGACAAGGCGCGCAAGGTCGTCATCTATTGCTCGTGCCCGAACGAAGTCTCGGCCGCGTGGATGGCGAAGACCATGCGCAACGCGGGCTTTCGCGACGTGGTGCCGCTCACGGGCGGACTCGACGCCTGGCGGCTCGCCGGTTTCGACGTCGCGCACCTGACCGAATTCGGCGATGTCGTCGCGTCCACGCCCGAGGAAGTCGCGGAAATGGCGGCGATGTGCGCGTGGCCGGGAGCGGCAGCGGCGGCAGCTTCGCAGGCGGCATCGGCATCGTCGGCGGGCTCGGCATCCTTGCATGAAGCTGGTTATCCACACGGAGATCGCGCATGAGCACCACCCCGAACAGCGAGTACGGTCAGAGCATGCCGAATGTCGTCGCATGGAGCGCGCGCGAGCCTGTCGAGAGTTCGAATCCGAACGTCGTGCAGTCGCCCGCCGCTGCTGCCGCGACCGACGACAGCGCGCCGTTCTCGCCGCTCGAAACCCGCGCGCACCAGATGTTTCCGCGCCTGACCGACAACGAGATCGAACGCATGAGCCGTTTCGGCACGGCGGCGCACTGGCGTCAGGGCGAATGGCTGTTCCGCATGGGCGAGACCGGACGCGGCATGGTGATCGTGCTGAAGGGACTCGTGCGCGTGACGCGGCGCAATGCGCTCGGGCAAGAGCATCTTGTAGTCGAACACGGGCCGGGGCATTTTCTGGCGGAAGTGGCGCAACTGTCGGGCAAGCCGTGTCTTGTCGATGGCGTCGCGGCCGAAGAGGTCGACGGCATCGTGATTCCGCCGGAGCGTCTGCGCGCGCTGCTCGTCGCCGAAGCCGAACTGGGCGAGCGCATCATGCGCGCGCTGATTTTGCGGCGTGTCGGGCTGATCGAAAAAGGCAGCGGCCCGGTGCTTCTCGGCCAGTCCGACGACGGCCGCCTCGTCTCGCTGCAAGGCTTTTTTCGGCGCAACGGCTATCCGCATACGGTGATCGACGCCTGCACCGATCCCGACGCCATCGCGCTGCTCGAACGCATTTCGGCATCGACATCCGACTTTCCGCTCGTGATTTGCCCGGACGGCACCGTGCTGCGCGCGCCCGACGAGAATCAGGTCGCGACGCAGCTCGGCTGGCTGCCGGAGTTCGATCCGGCGCATGTCTACGATGTCGCGATTGTCGGCGCGGGGCCGGCCGGACTGGCGACGGCCGTGTACGCGGCGTCCGAAGGGCTTTCGGTGGCGGTGTTCGATTGCCGCGCGCCGGGCGGTCAGGCGGGCGCGAGTTCGCGCATCGAAAACTATCTGGGCTTTCCGACCGGCATTTCCGGGCAGGCGCTCGCCGGACGCGCGTTCGTGCAGGCGCAGAAATTCGGCGCGCATATCGCGATACCGACCAGGATCAAGGCGCTGCACTGCGACTGCAATCCGATTCAGATCGAGTTGCAGAACGGCAAGCGCGTGACGACGCAGACGGTGGTGATCGCGTCGGGCGCGGCGTATCGGCGGCCGGAGATCGCCGGGCTCGAACGCTATGAAGGGCACGGCACGTATTACTGGGCGTCGCCGGTCGAGGCGAAGCTGTGCAAGAACGCGGAGGTCGTGCTGGTCGGCGGCGGCAATTCGGCGGGACAGGCGGCGGTGTATCTGGCATCGCACGCGAAGCACGTGCATGTGCTGATTCGCGGCGCGGGGCTGGCATCAAGCATGTCGCACTATCTGGTCGAGCGCATTGGATCGCTGCCGAACGTGACGGTGCGCACGCACACGGAAATCACCTCGCTCGATGGCGACGGGCGCGCGCTGACCGCGGTCAACTGCAAGACGCCCGACGGGCCGACCGTGATCGAATCGCGCCATCTGTTCTTGTTCACCGGCGCGGATCCGAATACGGAATGGCTGCGCAACTGCAATGTAAATGTCGATGGCAAGGGCTTCGTGCTCACCGGCCCCGAGGCACATGAAGGCCGCACGGAAGGCGTGATGGCGCTGGAGACGAGCGTGCCGGGCGTGTTCGCCATCGGCGATGTGCGCTCGACTTCGACCAAGCGCGTTGCGGCTGCGGTGGGCGAGGGCGCGGCTGTCGTCGCGCAGATTCATGGCTTGCTGGCGCGGCGGGAAGCTTTGGCGTTGCCGGTGGCTTAGATGCGAATCACCCGGGAAACCGCAGCGTAAACTCGATCCATCCATCCTGCGTGCATTCGGTGGACGCGCTGCCGCCATGCAGCCGCATGATCGCCTGCACGATCGACAAGCCGAGCCCGCTCGATTCAGTGAACTCGCTGCGGGCCGCATCGCCGCGATAGAAGCGGTCGAAGAGCCGCTCGAGTTCTTCCTGGCCGATGTTCACGCCCAGCCGGTTGCCGACGACGACCGTCGCGCCCTCGGCATCCGCGTGTCCCTTCAGGCGCACGACGGTGCCTGCCGTCGCATAACGCACCGCATTCACCACGACATTGCCGATCGCGCGGCGGCACATGATTGCATTTGCAACCATCTCGCCGCTGGCATCGATGTCGAAGCTGATGCGCCGCTCATCGGCGATGCCTTCGAAGTAGGAGCAGATGGTCTCCAGCTCGTCGCGCAGGTCGAGACGGTCGCGTTCGATGCGCTGTTCGCCATGATCCGCCTGCGCGAGAAAGAGAATGTTCTGCGCGATGCGCGCGATACGTTCCAGTTCTTCGAGATTCGATTCGAGCACGTTGCGATATTCCGGAACGCTGCGCTCATGCGCGAGCGTCACCTGCGTCTCGCCGATCAGCACGCCGATGGGCGTGCGCAACTCGTGCGCGAGATCGGCGGAAAACTGCAACAGCCGTTCATAGCCGTTTTCGAGCCGGTCGAGCATCGCATTGAACGACGCCGCGAGACTCTGCAATTCGGCGGGCGCATGCGCGACATCGAGCCGTGCGGACAAACGGTTGGGCGTGATCTCGGCGGCCTTGTCGGCCATCAGCAGCAGCGGCATGAGACCGCGCCGCGTGACCCAGTAAGCGAGCAGCAGCGTGACGAGCACCGCGCCGATAACCGTGATCCACACGCGCTCCAGATACGCCGACAACACGCGCGCCTCCTGCGTCATCACGTGCGCGGCGATGATCTCCACCACTTCGCCGCTGTCGCCGATGCGCGCCTGCGCGCCAATCCAGCGCATGCGCACGCCGTCGGCGCGTGAGCCTTCGTACAGGTCGTCGAGTCCGATTGGCCGCGTGATGGGCACGGCCGCGAGCGGCGGCAGCGGCATCTGCTCGGGATTGACGTTGATGAAAGGCGCCGAGCCTGCGCGACGAAAGAGGATCACGTCCTGCCGGTCGCCGAGCATCGTCTCGAAGAGCCGGGGCCGCGCCTCGATTTCCTTGATCGTGTAGAGATCGTGCAGAAGCGAGCGGAAATGTTCGACGCGCGCGATCAGTTGATAATCGGCACGCGTGGAGAGCGCGCGGTTCGTCGCCTGATACAGCGCCGCGCCGACCATGCCGACCACCACGCACACGATCACGGCAAACGACAGCGCGATGCGAACGGCAAGCGAGCGTGACGGCCGGTTCAAGGATTCTCCCCGAACGAATAGCCGATGCTGCGCACCGTATGAATGAGCTTCAGGTCGAACGGATTGTCGATCTTCGCGCGCAGACGCTTCACCGCGACATCGACGACATTGGTGTCGCTGTCGAAGTTCATGTCCCACACTTCCGATGCAATCAGCGTGCGCGACAGCGCCTCGCCCCGATGCTTGCAAAACAAATGCAGCAGCGCGAACTCTTTATTCGTGAGCACGATGTCGATGCCCTTGCGCGTCACCTTGCGGCGCAGAACATCGACATGCAGATCGGCGATCTGAAACGTATCCGATTCGCGCATCACGCCGCGCCTCAGGAGCGTGCGGATACGCAGCAGGAGTTCGGTGAAGGAAAAGGGCTTCACGAGGTAATCATCCGCGCCGAGTTCGAGACCGTGAATGCGGTCGGTCACGTGGTCGCGCGCGGTGAGAAAAATGACAGGCAGGTCACGTTTCGCGCGCAATGCCGCCATCACCTGCCATCCGTCGATGCCGGGCAGCATCACGTCGAGCACGATCAGCTCGTACGGATTGGCGAGCGCCTGATGCAGTCCGTCCGTGCCGTTGCGCACGAGATCGACCTGATAGCCGGACTCGATAAGCCCTTTTTTCAGGTAGTCTCCGGTCTTGCGGTCGTCTTCGATCACGAGGATGGTCATGCTGGCGCTGCCTAGATTGCATTGCCGATATTCTAGCCAGCACAGCCTCGGGTCTCGTCAAAGATGACAAAAAAGTCATCGAGAGGTCATCGATCGATCAGCGCGGCATCGCTACGATGCGAAGCGAAAACTCAATCGCTTAATCGCTCATCGTTCAATCGATATATGAGGCCCGACGTGCAAGTACAACCGCTATGGCTGCGCATCACGCACTGGCTCAACGCCTTCGCCGTGTTGATCATGGTGACGAGCGGCTGGCAGATCTACAACGCATCGCCGATATTCAAGTCGTTCACCTTCGCGCCCGCGCTTACGCTCGGCGGCTGGCTCGGCGGCGCGCTGCAATGGCATTTCGCGGCAATGTGGCTGCTGGTCGCGAATTTCGTCGTGTATCTCGCGATGAATCTCGCGACGGGCCGCTTGCGCCGCCGCATGTTCCCGCTTTCCATCAAGAGCGTTTTCACCGATGCATACGCCGCAGTGCGCGGCAAGCTCGGCCACGACGATCTCACGCACTACAACGCCGTACAAAAGTTCGCGTATCTCGCGGTGATCGTAGACATTGTGATCGTGATCGTCTCGGGCCTCGCGGTGTGGAAGTCGGTGCAGTTTCCGTTGCTGCGCACGCTGATGGGCGGCTATGACAACGCTCGCGTCGTGCATTTTTTCGGCATGAGCTTTCTGGTTGCATTCTTCGTGCTGCACGTCGCGATGGTCGCTCTCGTGCCGCGTTCGCTCGTGCTGATGATCCGGGGTCGCTAATTCATGTCGCTCAAGTTATTCAAAACGAGATCCGATGCCGAACTCATCATCAAGGATGCGGCGAAGGAATTAAAGGCGCCTGCGCGTCGTTTATTCGGCAAGCGCATTCTTTCGCTCGGCGGCCTCGCGATGCTGTCCGGCTGCAACATCACCGACGACAAATCGGTCAACGCAATGCTGCGCCGCGTCTCGTCCTTCAACGACGATGTGCAGGCGCTGCTGTTCGATCCGAACCAACTCGCGCCGACCTACCCCGACTCGATGATCACGCGGCCGTTTCCATTCAACGCGTTCTATGACATCGACGAAGTGCCGGAGGTCGATCCATCGACATACAAGCTGGCAATCGGCGGCCTTGTGAAGGGCAAGCGCGTGTGGACGCTCGACGAACTGCACGCGATGCCGCAGGAAAGTCAGGTGACGCGGCATATCTGCATCGAAGGCTGGAGCGCAATCGGCAAGTGGGGCGGCGTGCGCTTCGCGAATTTTCTCGCGCGTTCGGGCGCGGATACGAGCGCGAAGTACGTGGCGTTTCACTGCGCCGACAATTACTCGACCAGCATCGACATGCCGACCGCACTGCACGCGCAAACGCTGCTCACGCTCACGTATGACGGCCAGATTCTGCCGCCGAAATACGGCTTTCCGATGAAGCTGCGCATGCCGACCAAGCTCGGCTACAAGAACCCGAAGCACATCGTCGCGATTACCGTGACGAACGATTATCCCGGAGGCTATTGGGAGAACCAGGGCTACAACTGGTTCGGCGGGTCCTGAAGCCTCTCACTCAACGAAGGAGATTGCATGTCGATTCGAATCAAACTCGGCGTCAGCATCGTGACGCTCGCACTCGCATCTGCGGCGTTCGCGCAAACGCCCGCTGCCAAACCCACGCGTATTCGCGGCGATATCGTGTCGCTGTCGGGCGATACGCTCACCGTGCATCGTCGCAGCGGCGATACGGTGAAGATCGCCGTGAAATCGGATACGCCCGTGACGGCGCTGAAGAACATCAAGTTGCAGGACATCAAGCCGGGTTCGTTCGTCGGCACGGCGGCGACCACCGGCACGGACGGCAAGCTCACCGCGACCGAAGTGCTCGTGTTCCCGGAAGCCGCGCGCGGCACCGGCGAAGGCCACTATGCATGGGACCTGGGCCCGCAAAGCTCGATGACCAACGCGAACGTCGATCAAGTCGTGCAGGGCACGAGCGGCCGCGATCTGAAGCTCTCGTACAAGGGCGGCTCGAACGCGGTGACGGTGCCTGAGAACGTGCCGGTCGTGACCTTCGCGCCCGCGACGCACGATGACCTGAAGCCGGGCAAGAAGGTGTTCGTCGTGGCGAGTCCGGCGGGCTCGGATTTCGCGGCGCAGCGTATTGTCGTGGAGAAGGATGGCGTCGCGCCGCCTATGTAAGCAGCACGTTGCGAACGCAGTGCGAGCGCCCGCCGGAAGCATACCGGCGGGCGTTTGTCATTCCAGCGTCGTGCGAATGTGCCTGACGTTCGACACGGTGCTGTCGAAACGCGCGGCGCCGAGCTTGCGTTTCATGGTGCGCGTTAGGTCCGCGCTGGCCGCGCCGAGGCGCTTGATCATCGCTTGCGCGTGCTCGGTGGGATGAATCGCCGATTCGCGACGATCGCTCTCGGTGGCCCAGCGCTCGACGAAACCGAGCTTCTGCAGCCCGTCGAGCGTGCGTGTGGCGGTGGAACGCGAGATGGCCAGCGCATCCGCGAGCCTGCTTTGCAAGAGACCGGGATGCTCGACGATCGCGCGCAGCATGAACGCCTGCGACGGCGTGAGTCCGAACGGCTTGAGCGCTTTCGTCCACTCGCGTTCGAGCGTGCGTGCAAGTGCTGTCGTGTTGAAGTAAAGGCATTGGTCGAACATACGGTTCACCATGAAGTCATGTGATTCGCTCTGCAACTATCGATTGGAGATATCGCGCGTCAGCAAATATTACGCGTTCGCGCTAACATGGGCGTTTGCGTGATTTGATCCAGCGCAACGCCACTCGTAAGGAGACATGCATGAGCAGCACTCGTTCCGACATTCCCGCGTATCCGAATACTCAGCTGTATATCGACGGCGCCTGGCGCAACGGCTCGCGCGACACCGCCGTGATCAATCCGGCCAACGAAGCCGAGATCGGCCGTCTCGCGCTCGCCGGAGAGGCCGAGCTTTCTCTCGCGGCGGACGCCGCCGCGCGCGGCTTCAAGGAATGGCGCAAGGTGTCGCCCTACGAGCGCAGCAAGCTGATGCGGCGCGCGGCGCAGAACATTCGCGATCGCGCGGAACAGATCGCCGCGATCATGTCGATGGAGCAGGGCAAGCCGTTCGGCGAAGCGCGCATCGAGACGATGTCGGCCGCAGACATCATCGAATGGTTCGCTGAAGAAGGGCGCCGCACCTATGGCCGCGTGATTCCGTCGCGCTCGGATGCGGTGCGCCAGATCGTGACGCGCGAACCGGTCGGCCCGGTTGCCGCGTTCACGCCGTGGAATTTCCCGATCAATCAGGCGGTGCGCAAGGTGTCGGCGGCGCTCGCGTCGGGCTGCTCGGTCGTGCTGAAAGGACCCGAGGAAACGCCCGCGAGCTGCGCGGCGCTCGTGCAGGCATACGCCGATGCGGGCTTGCCCGCCGGCGTGCTGAACCTCGTGTTCGGTGTGCCCGCCGATGTCTCCAAGTACCTGATCGCGCATCCCGCGATCCGCAAGATTTCGTTCACCGGCTCGACGCCGGTCGGCAAGCTGCTCGCGTCGCTTGCAGGCGAGCACATGAAGCGTGTGACGATGGAACTCGGCGGCCATGCGCCGGCCATCGTGTTCAAGGATGCCGACGTTCCGCGCGCCGCGAAGATGCTCGCGTCGGCCAAGTTCCGCAACGCAGGCCAGGTCTGCATTTCGCCGACGCGCTTCCTCGTCGAAGAATCCGCGTATGAAGAGTTCGTGCATCACTTCGTCGCGACCGCGAGCGCGGTGAAGGTCGGCAACGGTCTCGACGATGGCGTGCAGATGGGCCCGCTCGCCAACGGCCGTCGTCTGGAAGCGATGGAACGCCTCGTCGCCGATGCGCGCGAGCACGGCGCGAAGGTGCTGACGGGCGGCGAACGTATCGGGCGCGAAGGCTACTTCTTCGCACCGACCGTGCTCGCCGACGTGCCGTTGAGCGCACGCATCATGACCGAAGAGCCGTTCGGCCCCATCGCGCCGATCGCATCGTTCAAGTCGTATGACGAAGTGATCGCCGAGGCGAACCGTCTGCCGTACGGGCTTGCGGCGTACGCGTACACGCGTTCGGCGGCGACGGCGGCGGCCGTGTCGGACGATATCGAAAGCGGCATGCTGTCGATCAATCATCAGGGCCTCGCGTTGCCCGAAACGCCGTTCGGCGGCGTGAAGGATTCGGGCTACGGCTCGGAAGGCGGCAGCGAAGCGATGGACGCGTATCTCGTCACGAAGTTCGTGACGGAACATCGTTGATGCGAACGCGCGTTTAGCGCGTGGATGAATAGGCGGTCTCGTTGAGGCCGCCTTTTTTTATGAACAAAAATACTTAGGAAACCGAAACGAAAGACGTGCCGTAAGGATCATGCAATAAGTGCCAGTTTCAAAAGTGTAACCGCGTAACGCGCGGAAAAATGCATGTAGCCGGATTGCCAGCTTCGCTCTCTACGATGTCATCGAGACGCGTTTTCTGCTCGTCCGATGCCTGGAGAATCGAATGCTGAGCCCTCACGAAATTTCCACGCTCCTGCTGATCCAGCGCTCGCCGAATCAGGTCGAAGTCTTCGGACAGCTTGCGGCACGGCTGCGGCAAGAAGCGCTCGTCGAAATCACGCGGCTTCCGACCGGCGTGCCGATGCCGCTGCTCACGCCGAAGGGCCACGACATGCTCGAAAGACTGAATGCGCTTTGCAAGCCGGTTGCAAACGAAACGGACGCGAGCGAGTAGACCGAGCGCGTCTGCGCTTGCCGGCGTATTCTGTGTTTCGTTTTCGACCACACGGAGCCCGCAAGTGATTCAAGCGAAACAATTGACCATCGCGCTGCTCGGCGCCGGCAGCATGGGATCGGCCGTCGGTCACAGACTGACGCAAGGCGGCGCGCGCGTGCTGACGACGCTCGAAGGCCGCAGCGCCGCGAGCGCATTGCGGGCGCGCGAGGCGGGCATGGAAGACGCGAGCCTCGAAAGCCTGGCGGCGTGCGATTTCATCCTGTCGATCGTGCCGCCCGCCGTCGCCATCGAAACGGCCGCGCGTCTGGTGCCCGTACTCGAGCACGCGAACAGCAAGCCCGTTTATGTCGATTGCAACGCGATCAATCCCGCGACCGTCGAGCAGATCGCGCGCACGTTGGAGCCGACCGGTGCGCCGTTCGTCGATGGCGCGATCATCGGCATGCCTTCCGCGCCGAAGTTCTACATGTCGGGCGCGCATGCGGCACGCACGCAAGCACTCGCCGATTACGGCCTCGTCGTGCGCATGCTCGACGGTCCGGTCGGCGCGGCTTCCGCGCTCAAGATGTCGTATGCGGGAATCACGAAGGGTTTGACGGCGCTCGGCTCGGCGATGTCGCTCGCCGCGATCCGCAACGGCGCGGGCGACGCGCTTCTCGATGAACTCGCGGAAAGTCAGCCCGCGCTCGCGGCGTGGCTCGCGGGCAATGTGCCGCGCATGCCGCCCAAGGCGTATCGATGGGTTGCGGAGATGGAGGAGATCGCGCAGTTCATCGGCGATGAATTAGCCGAGCATCGCATCTACGAAGGCGCGGCGGGACTATACGCACGGCTCGCGCACGACAAGGACGCGACCGATACGCTCGAACGCTTCTTTAGCGAACGGAAAAATTAAGCGGCGCTAGGCACGCGCGGTCGCCGCTTCCGTCATGTGCTCGAAGAAGCGCGCCGCGCACCGGTCGCCCGCGTAGGCCGAGTTGATCCGCACCCACGGACACGCTTCGCCGTTCGGGCGATAGTAGCTGCCGGGCGCGAGCGTGACGCCGAACTTCACGGCTTCGTCGACGAGCACAGCCGAATCGTCGATGCCCGGCACTTTCGCCCAGACGAAGTTGCCGCCGCTCGGTTCGTCGAACACGTCCCAGCCGTAGCCTTCGAGCGTTTGCACCGCGCTGGAGAGCGAATCGCGCACGCGCTTGCGCAAGCGTTCCAGATACTTGCGATACGTGCCGCGTTCGAGCAGGCTGGCCGCGACGCTTTCCGCGAAGCGCGTGCCGCCGAGACTTGTCAGCACCTTCACATCGACGAGATTTTTCACGAGCTCGCGATTCGCCGCGAGATAGCCGATTCGCAGCGACGACGACAAAGTCTTCGATAAACCGCCCACGTAGATGACGCGATCGAGCTGATCGAGCGAGGCGAGTCGTTGCGTCGGCACGGCCTGAAAATCGGCGTAGATATCGTCTTCGACGATTGTGAAGCCGTGCTGCGTGGCGAGTTGCAGCAGCTTGAACGCGACTTGCGGCGCGATGTTGGTCGCGGTGGGATTCTGGAACACGGTGTTGACGAAGAAGAGCTTGGGCTGATGCAGCTTGAGCAGTTCCTCGGCGACGTCGATATCCGGTCCGTTCGCGAGCCGCGGCACGCCGACGAGGCGCACGCCCTGCAGCTTCAAAAGGCCGAACAGGTTGTAGTAACCGGGGTCCTCGACGAACACCGTGTCGCCCGGCTTCAACATATAACGCACGACGAGATCGAGCGCCTGGCTCGCGCCGTTCGTGATCATCACGTTCGGCAAATCGGCGTCGATGCCGAGCGCGTTGATACGCATGACGACCTGCTGACGCAGCGTGGTGTCGCCGTGGGGAATCGCGTAGTCGATCACGCTTGGCACGTCGATGCGCGAAGCCTGACGGATCGCCTGCGTGAGGCCGTCGACATCGCGCCATGCTTCGGGGATGAAACCGCTCGACAGTTTCAGCGTCTCGCCCGGATAGTTGAACTGCTGGAGGATCTGATTCGACTCCTCTTCCGCGAGACGCGGGTCACAGTTGCTCGCGTGGCTGTCGCGCTCGTCGACATGATTCGCCACGTAGAAGCCCGAGCCGTGCTTCGGCTGAATGAGCCCGCGCGACGCCAGCCGGTCGTAGGCCTCGATCACCGGAAACCGGCTGATGCGTTGCTCCGCGGCGAGCTGGCGAATCGACGGCAGCTTCGCACCCGCGAGCACGCGGCGCGAGCGGATCAGCGCCTCGATCTGGCTCACGATCTGCTCGGTTAGCGGGACGCCCGTCCCGGCGTTGATGTGCAGCGGAAGTGCATTCATGGTGATCGAAGTGTTCAGTCGAAATGGGTGAACAGTTGAAATGTACTGTTCACCTGTGTCATAGCGGTGTATAGCGCCCATTCGAACGCATCCGAAAACCCGCGTCAAGCTAGGCCAAATGGCTAGTCCAACTGTTTTTCGTGTGTTCTCTTCTGATGTTTGACGCCAAACTGTTCAGTAAATTTAGCTTAACAGTTCCTGCGCAACTGTGCGGAAGTGTTCATTCAAGCTGTTCGGAATCGGTCGATAATAAGCTCAACGGCTGCGCACAGGTGTTCACTCTCGCAGCCTCCCGGACAGGCGAAATTGAGGAGCGGCATCATGCGTGAAATTCGGACTTACGAACTCGACCGGCGCGATGCGCCGACAGGCTGGTTCATCGATCGGCCGCAAACCCTGCGCGTCATGCGCGGGCAAATCTGGCTGACGATCGAAGGCGAGGCGGACGATCACTGGCTCGAAGCGGGCGCGTCCGTCGAACTGAAGCCATTCACGACGATCTGGGTCAGCGGCGCGCAGGACGAGAGCCGCTTCGCGCTGGCGTCGGTGTCCACGCACACGCGAAGTCTCGGCGAGATGGCGCGTGCGTGGTTTGCACGGCGCACGACGTCGCCGCGCATCGCGACCGTCAGAGCCTAGGGCCGAAAACAAAGGCAGAAACGAGGACGAAAAAAAACCCGGCCATGGCCGGGTTCAATGTTCCCGCGCTCTCGCGAGCGCGGTCACCTGCAAAGCTACATAGCTTGCGCTTACGCTGCGAGCAGCGAGCGCAGCACGAACGGCAGAATTCCGCCGTGCTTGTAGTAGTCGACTTCGATCGGCGTGTCGATACGCAGCAGCACCTGCACGCGGTCCTTCTTGCCGTCCTTGCGATGGATCACGAGCGTGACTTCCTGCTGCGGCTTGAAGTCGTCGCCGAGACCTTCGATGTCGTACGTTTCCTCGCCCGTGATATTGAGCGTCTGCACGCTGTCCGCGCCCTTGAACTGCAGCGGCAGCACGCCCATGCCGACGAGGTTCGAACGGTGGATACGCTCGAAGCTGCGCGCGACCACGGCCTTCACGCCGAGCAGTTGCGTGCCCTTCGCCGCCCAGTCGCGCGACGAGCCCGTGCCGTACTCTTCGCCCGCGAAGATGACAGTTTGCGTGCCGGCGTCGATGTACTTCATCGCTGCGTCATAGATCGACAGTTCTTCGCCGCTCGGCTGATGAATCGTCAGACCGCCTTCCACGCGCGTGCCGTCCGCCTTGACCGGAATCATCAGGTTCTTGATCCGCACGTTGGCGAAGGTGCCGCGCATCATCACGTCGTGGTTGCCGCGACGCGAGCCGTAGCTGTTGAAGTCGGCCTTCTGCACGCCGTTCGCCTTCAGCCACACGCCCGCCGGCGACGTTTCCTTGATCGAACCCGCCGGGCTGATGTGGTCGGTCGTCACGGAATCGCCGAAGATGCCGAGCGCGCGCGCGTTCTTCACGGCCGGAATCGAGTCGGCCGGCTTCATCGAGAAGTCCTTGCCGAAGAACGGCGGCTCGGCGATGTACGTCGACTTCGGCCAGTCGTAAACCTGACCGGTTTCGCCCGCGATCTTGCTCCACAGGTCACCGTCCTTCGTGAGCTGCGAATAGTTCTCGCGGAACGCCTTGGCGTCGAGCGCGAACTTGAGCAGCGCGTGGACTTCTTCGCTGGTCGGCCAGATGTCGCCGAGGTAGATGTCGCGGCCATCCTTGCCCTGGCCGACCGGCTCGGTCATCAGGTCGCGCGTGATGTTGCCCGCGATCGCGTAGGCGACTACCAGCGGCGGCGAAGCCAGGAAGTTGGCGCGAATGTTCGGGTGAATACGCGCTTCGAAGTTGCGGTTGCCCGACAGCACGGCGGCCGCGACGATATCGTTCTTCGTGATGGCGTCGTTTAGTTCCGGCGTCAGATCGCCTGCGTTGCCGATACACGTCGTGCAGCCGTAAGCGGCAAGCGTGAAGCCGAGCTTGTCGAGATACTGCAGCAGATTCGTCTTCGTCAGATACTCGGTGACGATACGCGATCCCGGCGCAAGCGACGTCTTGATGTGCGGCGCCACCGTCAGACCGGCTTCGACCGCCTTCTTCGCGAGCAAGCCCGCAGCAAGCAGCACGCTCGGGTTCGACGTGTTCGTGCAGGACGTGATCGCGGCGATCAACACGTCGCCGTTCTTCACGTTCACGCCGTCGGCGGTCTTGTAGTTTGCATTGAGGTCGGCGGGCTTCTTCGCAAAGCCGTTTTCGCCGACCGGCTTCGAAAACAGGTCCGTGAAGGTGCTCTTCACATTGCCGATTTCGATGCGGTCTTGCGGACGCTTCGGACCCGCGAGCGACGGCGCGACCGTGCTCAGATCCAGCGTGAGCGTCTTCGTGTAGTCGATGTCGCCGGCCTTCGGCACGCCCCACAGCTTCTGCGCCTTGAAGTACTTCTCGAAGGCGGCGATTTCGGCGTCGGTGCGGCCCGTGCCCTTGAAGTAGTCGATGGTCTTTTCGTCGACCGGGAAGAAGCCCATGGTCGCGCCGTATTCCGGCGCCATGTTGCCAATGGTCGCGCGGTCCGGCACTGCGATCGATGCCGTGCCTTCGCCGAAGAACTCGACGAACTTGCCGACGACCTTCTCCTTGCGCAGCATTTCGGTGATCGTGAGCACCAGGTCGGTTGCCGTGCAGCCTTCGCGCAGCTTGCCCTTCAGCTCGACGCCGACGACGTCCGGCGTCAGGAAGTACACCGGCTGGCCGAGCATGCCGGCTTCAGCTTCGATGCCGCCCACGCCCCAGCCGACCACGCCGATGCCGTTGATCATCGTCGTGTGGCTGTCCGTGCCGACGAGCGTGTCCGGGTAGTACACGGTGTCGCCGCCTTCGGTCTTCTTGTGCACGCCGCGTGCAAGGTACTCCAGGTTCACCTGGTGCACGATGCCGACGCCCGGCGGCACGACCTTGAACGTGTCGAACGCCTGCATGCCCCACTTCATGAACTGATAGCGTTCGTTATTGCGCTGAAATTCCAGCTTCATGTTCAGGTCGAGCGCGTTCGGCTCGCGGAAGTGGTCGATCTGCACCGAGTGATCGACGACGAGATCGACCGGCACCAGCGGCTCGATCGCCTTCGGGTTCTTGCCCGCGCGCTGGGCCACACCGCGCATTGCGGCGATGTCGGCGAGCAGCGGCACGCCGGTAAAGTCCTGCAGCACGACGCGCGCAACGACGAACGGAATTTCGTCGACGCGGGCGGCGTTCGGCTTCCAGTTCACGAGTTGCTCGATGTGCTCCTCGGAAATCTTCTTGCCGTCATAGTTGCGCAGCACCGATTCGAGCACCAGACGAATCGAGATGGGCAGACGTTGGATCTTGACCTTCAGTGCATCGCCGAGTTGCGGCAGCGAATAAAACTTGCCTTTGCCGGAACCACTGTCGAATTCCTTGAGCGTGTTGTGGAGATTGTGGGCCATGGTTATTTTCCTTGGGCTAAGACGAGGAATTTGCTTCTAGATCACGTACAAATCGACGTATTCATTGACCGGCATCGCTTCGAGCTTTGCCTGATCGAGCGATACCGCGAGGATCGCCTGCTGTTGCTTCTGCGGGAAACGGCGCGCCAGGTTCGTCCTGAACTTCTCGACGAGCAGCGGAATGCCGTCCGCGCGGCGGCGCTTGTGACCGATCGGATATTCGACTGCGATTTCATCGAGCGTCGAGCCGTCGTTGAACTCGACGGTGAGCGCATTGGCAATCGAGCGCTTCTCCGGGTCGTGATAATCCTTCGTGTATTGCGGGTCTTCCACGCATTCCATCTTCGCGCGCAACACGTCGATGCGCGGATCTTGCGCGATCGAATCTTCGTAATCTGCGGCGGTAAGACGGCCGTGAATCAGCGGCACGGCGATCATGTACTGAATGCAGTGATCGCGGTCCGCGGGATTGTTCAGCGGCCCCTTCTTGTCGATGATGCGAATCGCCGCTTCGTGCGTGCGAATCGTGATCTTCTTGATGTCTTCAACCGATTTGCCCGCTGCCTTCAGCTTGCCGTGCAAAGTCATCGCGGCTTCGACTGCGGTTTGCGAGTGGAATTCGGCGGGGAATGAGATCTTGAAGAGCACGTTCTCCATCACGTACGAACCGTACGGACGCTGGAACTTGAATTCGTTGCCCTTGAAGAGCACGTCGTAAAAGCCCCATGTTTTAGCGGTCAAAACAGACGGATAGCCCATTTCGCCGGTCTTCGCGATCAGCGCGAGACGCACGGCGCGAGAAGTCGCATCGCCTGCGGCCCACGACTTGCGCGAGCCCGTATTCGGCGCGTGACGATACGTGCGCAGCGAGTGGCCATCGACGAAAGCGAGCGAGACCGCGTTGATGAGCTCATCGCGCGTGAGTCCGATCATCTGCCCGACAACCGCCGTCGACGCCAGCTTCACGAGCAAAACGTGATCGAGGCCGACCTTGTTGAAGGAGTTCTCCAGCGCGATGCAGCCTTGAATTTCGTGCGCCTTGATCATCGCGATCAGGACGTCTTTCATCGTGAGGGCTTTCTTGCCCGAGGCGATCGCGTTACGCGAGAGCCAGTCGGCGGTGGCGAGAATGCCGCCCAGATTGTCCGACGGATGGCCCCATTCGGCGGCGAGCCAGGTGTCGTTGAAGTCGAGCCAGCGGATCATCGCGCCGATGTTGAAGGCGGCCTGAACCGGGTCGAGCTGAAACTGGGTGCCCGGCACCTTGGCGCCGTTGGGGACGATCGTGCCGGGCACGATCGGTCCCATCAGCTTGGTGCAGGCCGGGTACGAGAGGGCTTCGAGTCCGCAACCGAGCGTGTCGATCAGGCAGTTGCGCGCTGTTTCAAGCGCAAGCGTGCTGTCGACCCGATAGTTGAGAACGTAGTCGACTATATCGACGAGTACCTTGTCCGGATCGGGCCGGACGTTGGAGATCGGTGCGGACATCGAGAGATTCCTGATTTAAGTGCTGAGCTAACTTATTGCGCAGGCTTGATCAGCGCGTTCGACTGCGTCGGCGCCGCGCCGCCCGCAGCCATTTCGGCCGTCATGCACTCGTCGGCGAGGCGCGATTCGTCCTTGTCGGAGAACAGCATTGCCTTCGACGGGATCACGACCAGATCCATGCCCGTGGCCGAATCGTGGAAGCGGTCGGCGCCGGTGGTCGTGTCCTGACGCGGCAGACGGTAGTCCTTCTTGGCCCAGTTCACCGTGACGATCGTGTCACGCTTCATGTCGCCTTTCAGGTAGAAAGCCTGGCCGTCTTTACACGACCACTTCACTGCACCTTCGGGGACCGGATCAACTTTGGCCGCCGCGGCCGCTTCGGCCTTGGGGCTGCGCTTCACCAGACGGCGTGCCGGAGCAGGGCGCTTGGCCTTCGCCGCGCTGGCACCGGTTGCGGGCGCCGCTGCGAAGGCGTCGGCGCTGACGAAAATGCTCGTCGTGGCCAGCGTGCCGGCGATTGCAGCGATCAGAAGTTTATTCATCGAAAAACCTTTCAAAAACATGGGGGTTGAAATAGCGATTTGCCGCGCGGGTGGACTTCATCCTCGTCAATCCGACCGCGCAGCCTGCTATTTTCGCTTATTTAGCGGCTCGAATTTCAAATTCTCCGGTCCGGTGTAATTCGCACTCGGCCGGATGATCTTGTTGTCGATACGTTGCTCGATGATGTGCGCGCTCCACCCCGACGTGCGCGCGATCACGAACAGCGGCGTGAACATGGCCGTAGGCACGCCCATCATGTGATACGAAACGGCGCTAAACCAGTCGAGATTCGGGAACATCTTCTTGGCGTCCCACATCACCGTTTCCAGCCGTTCCGCGATGCCGAAAAGCTTGGTATCGCCCGCTTCCTTCGAGAGTTTCTTCGCGACTTCCTTGATGACCTTGTTGCGCGGATCGGCGATCGTGTACACCGGATGGCCGAAGCCGATCACCACTTCCTTGTTCTCCACGCGCCGCTTGATGTCCGCTTCGGCTTCGTCGGGCGTCTGATAGCGTGACTGGATTTCGAACGCGACTTCGTTCGCGCCGCCATGCTTGGGGCCACGCAGCGCGCCGATCGCGCCGGTGATTGCCGAGTACATATCGGAGCCCGTGCCCGCGATCACGCGCGCGGTGAACGTCGACGCGTTGAACTCGTGCTCGGCGTACAGATTGAGCGACACATGCATTGCATCGACCCACGACTTCGAGGGCTCCACGCCATGCAGCAGATGCAGGAAATGTCCGCCGATGGAATCGTCATCGGTTTCGACTTCGATGCGCTTTCCGTTGTGCGAGTAGTGGTACCAATAGAGCAGCATCGAGCCGAGCGAGGCCATCAGCTTGTCGGCGATGTCCTTCGCGCCGGGCACGTTGTGATCGTCCTTTTCGGGCAGGATCGTGCCGAGCACGGAGACGCCGGTGCGCATGACATCCATCGGATGGGCAGATGCGGGAATCCATTCGAGCGCGGCTTTCAGATTCGCGGGCAAGCCGCGCAACGCCTTGAGCTTGGTCTTGTACGCCTTCAGTTCGGCCGCGTTCGGCAGCTTGCCATGCACGAGCAGATACGCGATTTCCTCGAACTCGGAGGTGGTCGCGACATCGAGAATGTCGTAGCCGCGATAGTGCAGATCGTTGCCGGTGCGCCCGACCGTGCACAGCGCGGTGTTGCCCGCCGTCACGCCCGACAGCGCGACGGATTTTTTCGGCTTGAATGCGCCGGTTGTGGATGCTTCGGTCGATGCGGTGTCAGTCATGCTCTCAAGTCTCCTTGCGAACGCTCGCGATACGGCGTTACTTGTTGTGCTTGAAGAATGCGCCGAGTGCGACCTCGTGCGCGACGCTGAACTGCAATTCGATGATGCTCATGCCGCAACGCCCCCGTCAGGCGCGGCGAAGAGCGGCGCGCATTCGTCGGGCATCGTCTGTCCGGTTGCGTGCGCACGGCGCAGCACCGACCAGTAATAGCGGTAGCTCGCGCGGTCGTGCAGCGTGTCGCCGTGACGCGTCGGGCCCCACTGCGCGCGCTGTGCACCAAGCAGAATCTCGGCGGCGAGCGAGATTTCCTCCGCGCGCGGCGAGAATGCCTCGACGATCGGCTTCACCTGATCCGGATGAATGCTCCACATGCGCGTGTAACCGAATTCGCTGCGGGCACGCGTGGCATCGTTCGCGACGATGTTCATGTCGCGCACTTCGGTGGACACATTGTGCGACGGCACCTTGCCATGCGCATGACACGCCGCTGCGATTTCGAGCTTCGCACGACGCACGAGCGGATGATCGAACTGGCCGGGCGAGCGCATCGCAGAATCGGGAATCGCGCCGTTGTGGGCGGAAACGAAGTCCATCAGGCCGAAGCTCAGCGATTCGACGCCCGGCAACGCGGCAAGTTCGAACACTTCCGCGAGCGCGCCATGCGTCTCGACGAGCAGATGACAGGGAATCGGCCTGGCAACGCCGAATTCGCAGCGCGAGGCTTCGATGAACGCCACCATCTCGGCGGCATCGAAGACGCTGCGGATCTTCGGAAGCGTGATGAACGCGGGCGCGCGCTTCGCGTGACGCAGGATGATGCGCACGTCGTCGCGCCATGCACGATGATTGAAGTCGTGGATGCGCACGCCCACGCGCCCGAAGCGATCGTCCTCGCCGCCCACCAGCGATGCAACCAGTTCCGCATGCTCGGCCTCGTGGCCGACTTGCGCGCCGTCCTCGCAATCGAGCGTGATGTCGAACACCGGCCCGAGTTGCGCCTGCAACGCCAGCGACTTCCTCATCAGCTTCTCGCTGCCGGCGTAGTGATCGCAGGGCGGAAGCACGGCGGGTTGCGGTTCGCCGTCAAACAGCACTTCGGCGGGAGTGAGAGCACGCATCGTCGGCGTCGGGTCCGAATGGGAGAAAGGAAATTCGATTCTGCTCGTTGACTTCTGATTCGATCGCGCTCGATGCAAACGCCTACGCAAGCGTAGTCATAAACTCAAGCGCGATCGGATCAGCGCGAACGCCGCGAGGCGCTCGCGCAGACGGGAAGCGCCGCGCGCTTCCTCTGCATTGACCTGCTTACTTGCCCAGCAGATGCGAAACGCCGTCGCGCTCTTCGAGCAGTTCGTTCAGCGTGCCGTCCATCTTCTCGCGCGAGAAGGCGTCGATTTCCAGGCCTTCGACACGCTTGTACTCGCCGTTTTCGCACGTGACGGGCACGCCGTAGATGATGTCTTCCGGAATGCCATACGAGCCGTCCGACGGAATGCCCATGGTGACCCACTTGCCGTTGGTGCCGAGCACCCAGTCGCGCACGTGATCGATCGCGGCATTAGCCGCCGATGCCGCCGACGACAGGCCACGCGCCTCGATGATCGCCGCGCCGCGCTTGCCGACGGTCGGGATGAACGTGTTGCGGTTCCATTCGTCGTCGTTGATGAGCTTGGTCAGGTTCTGACCTTCGGCGGTGGCGAAGCGGAAGTCGGGGTACATCGTCGGCGAGTGGTTGCCCCACACGGCGAGCTTTTCGATCGATGCGACCGGCTTGCCCGACTTCGACGCCAGTTGCGACAGCGCGCGGTTGTGGTCCAGACGCAGCATGGCGGTGAAGTTCTTCTTCGGCAGATCCGGGGCCGACTTCATCGCGATATACGCGTTCGTGTTCGCCGGGTTGCCGACGACCAGCACCTTCACGTCGCGGCTCGCGACATCGTTCAGCGCCTTGCCCTGAACCGTGAAGATCTCGGCGTTTGCCGAGAGCAGGTCCTTGCGCTCCATGCCCTTCGAGCGGGGACGGGCGCCCACGAGCAGCGCGACGTCGGCGTCCTTGAAGGCAACCTTGGGATCGTCCGTGACGACCACGCCTGCGAGCAGCGGGAACGCGCAATCTTCCAGTTCCATCACGACGCCCTTCACGGCGGCTTGCGCTTGCGGCAGATCGAGCAACTGAAGAATCACGGGCTGGTCTTTGCCGAGCAGATCGCCATTGGCGATGCGGAACAGCAGCGAGTAGCCGATTTGACCTGCGGCGCCGGTTACGGCAACGCGCTTTGCGGACTTAGCCATTGAGAACTCTCCTGGACGGTGCGTGGAACGCTAGGGAAAAACGCCATTTTATGCGCGTTACGCAAAGCGTTGATAGAGACATGCCGGTCGCGCCGCACGCGAACCCTTGAACGCAGACGCCACGCGGAGTTGCGCGCGCTGCACACGGACTCGCGCCTCGCGGATGCGTCAAGCGGCGTGACTGTCATGCCATGAATCCTTCTCTTCGAGCGAGAGGCGTGCGGGATGTTCGTGCAGGACGCGATGATTTCGCTTGGGTCTACGGCAAAGCGCCCATTCGAGACGGCGCTTGACGTTGCGAGGCGTGGGGCAGGCAGCGGCGCGCGAATCGAGTGGCCGATCGGCGTGAGGCGAAAGCGAAAGGGCGTGCCTGGCGGTATGTTGCGCGATGTGCGGATGACGGGGCTCCGAGGCGAAAAGCACCGCGGAGAACACGCTGACCGGCGACTTCTGCGCTCTCGCAACAACCCGCAAACCCTTGCTCGACAAGGAGTGTAGGATCGGTCCAGGGTAAAGTCAACAATATCTTATGTCTTATATAAGACATAGGAATCTACGGGAAAGGTCTGGACGGGCGGCGGGCCTTTGTGTTGAAATGCGCGGCATGAATTCCAACCCGGCGAGTACGACGAACCCCAACGGCACCGCGCCGGCGGCTGAGACCGCCAGCGTGCCGTCGCCGACGTTCAGCCCGCTGTACCAGCAAATCAAGGCGCTCATTACGCAGGGACTCGAATCCGGCGAATGGAAGCCCGGCGAAATCATCCCGAGCGAGGTCGAACTGGCCGCGCGCTACAAGGTGAGCCAGGGCACGGTCCGCAAGGCTATCGACGAACTCGCCGCCGACAATCTCCTCGTGCGCCGTCAGGGCAAAGGCACGTTCGTTGCGACGCACAACGAAGATCGCGTGCAGTTCCGCTTCCTGCGCCTGCTTCCCGATGATGGCGACGTTCATCCCCACGTCAGCCGTCTGCTCGAATGCAAGCGTCTGCGTGCGCCGGCCGAAATCGCGCGTCAACTGGACCTGAAGCCGGCCGATCCCGTCGTTCTTATCAGGCGCTTGTTGCAGTTTGATGGCGTGACCACCGTATTCGACGAGATCTGGCTGCCGGGCGCCGTGTTTCGCGGGCTGACGGCCGAGCGCCTGTCGGAATACAAGGGGCCGCTCTACGCCATGTTCGAGACGGAGTTTGGCACGCGCATGATTCGCGCATCGGAAAAGATCCGCGCGGTCGCCGCCGATGAAACCGCCGCGCAATATCTCGAAGTCGCGCCGGGATTTCCGCTGTTATCCGTGGAGCGGGTGTCCTACACGTATGGCGATCGCCCCGTCGAAGTGCGGCGCGGCTGGTATGTCACGACCGGTTACTACTACCAGAACGATCTGAGTTGAACGAATGGGAAGGGCCGCGAGCACGAGCTGAACGGCGCGCGGAAAACGCACGCAAGGACGCTATTTTCGCGCGTGAGGCAACAGTCTCTTAGGCAGCTATTCGCTGCAGCGCGAAATAAAAAGGCGCTAAAATCGCGGATTAGTGTAATAACAAGTTGGGGTCTAGCATGGCTGAAGCCGTAAAAAAACCAAGGCCCGAATACCGGAACATCGGGATCGGTCAACTCGCGAAGTACCGCCTGCCTTTGGCGGGGAAGGTATCGATCCTGCATCGCGTGAGCGGCCTGCTGCTCTTCGTGTGTCTGCCGTTCATCCTGTATCTGCTCGATCAGAGCCTCACCTCCGAGATCAGCTTCGAGGCGTTCAAGGGTTTTCTGGCGAACCCGATCGTCAAGATCGTCGTGCTGGTGTTGTCGTGGGCGTATCTGCATCACTTCTGCGCGGGCATTCGCTTTTTGCTGCTCGACACGCACGTCGCGGTGAACAAGGAAGGCGGCAAGCAGACCGCGCTCATCGTGCTGATCGTGTCGCTGTTGCTCACGCTTGCGATGGCGCTCAAGCTCTTCGGCGCCTTCTAAGGAGATAACAAGAACATGGCAACCCACAATCGAGTCGGTCCCAAGCGCCTGGTCGTCGGCGCGCACTACGGTCTGCGCGACTGGCTCGCGCAACGCATCACCGCGGTCGCGATGGCCGTCTACACCGTCATTCTTCTCTTCTGGTTCTTCGCCGCGCACAACTTCTCGTATGAAGGCTGGGCGGGCATCTTCGCGACCCAGTGGATGAAGCTCGCCACTTTCGTAGCCTTGCTTTGCCTCTTCTATCACGCGTGGGTCGGCATTCGCGACATCTGGATGGACTACGTGAAGCCCATGGGCGTGCGCCTGTTCCTGCAGGTGCTGACCATCCTGTGGCTCATCGGATGCGCCGGTTACGCTGCACAGATTCTCTGGAGAGTTTAAAGAACATGGCTGCAATCAAGACTTCCCTGCCGCGTCGTCGCTTTGACGTGGTCATCGTGGGCGCAGGCGGCTCGGGCATGCGCGCGTCGCTGCAGCTCGCGCGCGCGGGGCTCTCCGTCGCGGTGCTCTCGAAGGTGTTCCCCACGCGCTCGCATACGGTCGCTGCGCAAGGCGGCATCGGCGCCTCGCTCGGCAACATGAGCGAAGACAACTGGCACTACCACTTCTACGACACCATCAAGGGCTCGGACTGGCTCGGCGACCAAGACGCGATCGAGTTCATGTGCCGCGAAGCGCCCAATGCCGTGTACGAACTCGAACACATGGGCATGCCGTTCGACCGCAACGCGGACGGCACGATCTATCAACGCCCGTTCGGCGGCCACACCGCGAACTACGGCGAGAAGCCCGTGCAACGCGCATGCGCCGCAGCGGACCGCACCGGCCACGCGCTGCTGCATACGCTGTATCAGCAGAACGTCGCCGCTAAAACGCACTTCTTCGTCGAATGGATGGCGCTGGATCTGATCCGCGACGCCGACGGCGACGTGCTCGGCGTCACCGCGCTCGAAATGGAAACGGGCGAGGTCTATATCCTCGAAGGCAAGACCACGCTGTTCGCCACGGGCGGCGCGGGGCGTATCTTCGCGGCATCGACGAATGCGTTCATCAATACAGGCGATGGCCTCGGCATGGCCGCGCGCTCGGGCATCGCGCTGCAGGACATGGAGTTCTGGCAATTCCACCCGACAGGCGTTGCAGGCGCGGGCGTGCTGATCACCGAAGGCGTGCGCGGCGAAGGCGGCATCTTGCGCAATGCGAATGGTGATCGTTTCATGGAGCGTTATGCGCCCACGCTGAAGGATCTCGCGCCGCGCGACTTCGTCTCGCGTTCGATGGATCAGGAAATCAAGGAAGGCCGCGGCGTGGGTCCGAACAAGGATCACGTGTTGCTGGACCTGTCGCACATCGGCGCCGAGACGATCATGAAGCGTCTGCCGTCGATTCGCGAGATCGCGCTCAAGTTCGCCAACGTCGATTGCATCAAGGAGCCGATTCCTGTGGTGCCGACCATCCACTATCAGATGGGCGGCATTCCGACCAACATGCATGGTCAGGTGGTCGGCACGGCGCGTGGCTACAACGATCCGGTCAACGGCTTCTATGCCGTGGGCGAATGTTCGTGCGTCTCGGTGCACGGCGCGAACCGCCTGGGCACGAACTCGCTGCTCGATCTGGTCGTGTTCGGGCGCGCCGCGGGCAATCACATCATCAAGCACGCGAAGGAGTTGAAAGAGCACAAGCCGCTGCCGGCCGATGCCGCCGACTTCGCGATGGAACGTCTCGCGGTGCTGGAGAAGTCCACATCGGGCGAATACACGCAGAGCATCGCCAACGACATCCGCTCGACCATGCAGGCGCATGCGGGCGTGTTCCGCACCTCGAAGCTGCTGGAAGAGGGTGTCGGCAAGATCGATGAGTTGGCCGAGCGCGTGAAGCACGTGCATCTGAAGGACAAGTCGAAGGTGTTCAACACCGCGAAGGTCGAGGCGCTGGAGTTGGCGAACCTGATCGAAGTGGCGCGCGCGACGATGGTGTCGGCGGAAGCGCGCAAGGAAAGCCGCGGGGCGCATGCGCACAGCGACTACGAACATCGCGACGACGAGAACTGGATGCGTCATACGCTGTGGTTCAGCGAGGGCGATCGCCTCGACTACAAGCCGGTGCAGATGAAGCCGCTGACGGTCGAATCGGTGCCGCCGAAGGCACGGACCTTCTAAGGCACGAGAGCGCAAGGAAATCGAAATGGCAAAGAGAATTTTTGAAGTCTATCGCTACGATCCGGACAAGGACGCAGCGCCGCGCATGCAGACGTACGAGCTCGATCTGACGCATGAACGCATGCTGCTCGACGCGCTCGTGAAGCTGAAGGAAGTGGATGAGACGCTGTCGTTCCGTCGTTCGTGCCGCGAAGGCGTGTGCGGCTCGGACGCGATGAACATCAACGGCAAGAACGGTCTCGCGTGTCTGACGAATCTGAACGAGTTGCCGCAGAAGATCGTGCTGCGTCCGCTGCCGGGACTGCCCGTGGTGCGCGATCTGATCTGCGACTTCACGCAGTTCTTCAACCAGTATCATTCGATCAAGCCGTATCTGATCAACGATACGCCGCCGCCGGAGAAGGAGCGTCTGCAGTCGCCCGTGGAGCGCGATGAACTCGATGGTCTCTACGAGTGCATTCTGTGCGCGAGCTGCTCGACGTCGTGCCCGAGTTTCTGGTGGAACCCGGACAAGTTCGTGGGCCCGGCGGGCTTGCTGCAGGCTTATCGCTTCATCGCGGACAGCCGCGATCAGGCGACGGGCGAACGCCTGGACAACCTGGAAGACCCGTATCGTCTGTTCCGTTGCCATACGATCATGAATTGCGTCGACGTGTGCCCGAAGGGGCTCAATCCGACCAAGGCGATCGGCAAGATCAAGGAATTGATGGTGCGGCGGGCTGTCTGAATTGGACTATGTGATGGTCGATACCCAAGACGATTTTCCGCATCAGTCCGACCCTCTTCGTCGTGCGCGCCTTCGCTGGCGTGCGCGGCGCGGTCTGCTGGAAAACGATCTGATCTTCGATCGTTTCTTCAGCCGATATGAGCACGAGCTCAGTGACGCGGACGTGGCCGCATTGACCCGTCTGCTGGAGCTGAGCGACAACGAATTGATGGACCTTCTGTTGGCGCGCACGGAGCCGGAAGGCGACCTGGCAACGCCGGATGTGATCCGCTTGCTTGGCGTGCTGCGCTCCGTGTGATTTCAGCAGGAATGCGCGGAGTTTTGCAAAATAGTGCGGTTCGCACCGAGTCGACTGCACAACAGATCGGCGCCCGGATAGACGGCCGACCGTACAGTTTTGCCACGCAGCTTCCGTCGTGCAAATTATCGAAAACCTGTATCCATACTTCGATTGAGGATGTGCTATGACCCCGTCAGATGTTAAAGCCACGCTATCGTTCAGCGACAACTCGCCGAGCGTCGAAATGCCGATCTACAAGGGCACGATGGGCCCGGACGTGATCGACATCCGCAAGTTGTACGGTCAGACCGGCAAGTTCACGTATGACCCGGGCTTCATGTCGACGGCGTCGTGCAATTCTGCGATTACCTATATCGACGGTGACAAGGGCGAGCTGCTGTATCGCGGCTACCCGATCGAGCAACTCGCGGTGAACGCGGACTTCCTCGAAACCTGCTACCTGCTCCTGAAGGGCGAACTGCCGAACGAAGCGCAGAACAGGGAATTCGTGGACACGGTCACGCGTCACACGATGGTGCACGAGCAGATGCACTTCTTCTTCCGCGGCTTCCGTCGCGACGCGCACCCGATGGCGGTGCTGACGGCGGCAGTCGGCGCATTGTCGGCGTTCTATCACGACTCGCTGAACATCAACGATCCGCGTCACCGCGAAGTTTCCGCGATCCGCATGATCGCGAAGCTGCCGACGCTGGTTGCGATGGCGTACAAGTTCAGCATCGGCCAGCCGTTCGTGTATCCGAAGAACGAACTCTCGTACAGCGCGAACTTCATGCACATGATGTTCTCGAACCCGTGCGAAGAGTACAAGGTCAACGACGTGCTCGTGCGCGCGCTCGACCGCATCCTGATCCTGCACGCAGATCACGAACAGAATGCATCGACCTCGACCGTGCGTTTGGCGGGTTCGTCTGGGGCAAATCCGTTCGCGTGTATCGCAGCGGGTATCGCGTGCCTGTGGGGCCCGGCGCACGGCGGCGCGAACGAAGCCGCACTGAACATGCTGGAAGAAATCGGCTCGGTCGACAACATTCCCGAGTTCATCAAGCAGGTGAAGGACAAGAATTCGGGCGTGAAGCTGATGGGCTTCGGTCACCGTGTCTACAAAAACTACGACCCGCGCGCCAAGCTGATGCGCGAAACGTGCTACGAAGTGCTGAACGAACTCGGCCTGCATGACGATCCGCTCTTCAAGCTCGCCATGGAGCTCGAAAAGATCGCGCTGGAAGACGAATACTTCGTGTCGCGCAAGCTGTATCCGAACGTCGACTTTTACTCGGGCATCGTGCAGCGCGCGCTGGGCATCCCGACCTCGATGTTCACCTGCATCTTCGCGATGGCGCGTACGGTCGGCTGGATCGCGCAATGGAACGAGATGATCGCGGATCCGGAACAGAAGATTGGTCGTCCGCGTCAGCTGTTTATCGGTCAGACGCCGCGTGAAGCGAAGCCGTTGGCGAAGCGCTAAGCGTAGTCAGCCTCAAGTTGCTGTGAAAGCCCCGGCGGGTAACCGCCGGGGCTTTTTTTTCGATGCCACGCGAAAACCCGGAAGACGCTGCATTGATCGTTGGCTACTCGGCGAACACTTCCTGCAAAGTGCTCAATGTGCTCGAGAGCGTATCGTCAGAAACGGCCCCCTCTTTTTTGACCAGCCGCACTTTGTCGACAGTGCGAATCTGATCCAGGAGGATGAGCCCTTCCTGCCTTTTGAACGAGATCGGAATGCGAAAGGGAGCAGGCCTTCCCTTGGAAGTCATCGGCGCGACAATGACCGTGCGCAGATGTTCGTGCAACTCGCCCGGCGAGACCACGACACACGGTCGAGTCTTTTCAATCTCGCTGCCGAGAGTCGGGTCTAGCGCGACCAGCCAGATATCGCCACGGGCTACCATTTGAGCTCCGCGTCGTCAGCATTGCCGAACTCGCCCATGACGAGCGCGTCATCCCCGCTCTGTGCGAGCGCCTTGCTGGCTTCGGCCCACCCCTGGCGAGTCTTGTTGCGCGGACGACGCAATACGATCGCGTCATTTTCGATTTCCATTTCGACCTCCTTTTCAAGGCCCAGCTGGGCAAGCAATGGTTTGGGAATCAGGACGCCTTGAGAGTTGCCCATCTTCCGGATCGTGGTTTTCATGGAGTCGCTCGTGATCGAGTATGGAAGCACTATGTTATAACTCCTTTGGGTGTTCGGTCAATACAATGTTATTACGAGCGCATGATGAAGCGCCCGATAACAGACTAAGCGACGCCATGCGCACCGACCATTCGGCCAAACGGGTTAAGCCAATGCACGCCTATCGCGCGCACCCGGACGCCGACGCAAGGTGGTAGTGCCGATCCGGGTATCGCCACCACTAGCATAACTATCTGTTTTTACAAGGTTTTTTCCATCAGCCTAGTACCCGGACCGCGCCCGGAAGTGGCATAATCGGTTCACAAGCTGTCGCTGGACCCACGACAGCACATTCCCCGCAGTCACCCACGAAAGCGCTCACCATGGCACAGACTCTCTACGACAAACTGTGGAACACCCACGTGATCCACACGGAAGACGACGGCACCTCGATCCTCTATATCGACCGTCACCTGCTGCATGAAGTGACGAGCCCGCAGGCCTTCGAAGGCCTGAAGCTCGAGAAGCGCCCGGTGTGGCGCATCAGCGCGAATCTGGCCGTGTCCGACCACAACGTGCCGACCACCGACCGTTCGCACGGCATCGCCGATCCGGTGTCGAAGCTTCAGGTCGATACACTCGACCAGAACTGCGATGCTTTCGGCATCACGCAATTCAAGATGAACGACCTGCGTCAGGGCATCGTGCACATCATCGGGCCGGAGCAGGGCGCGACGCTGCCCGGCATGACGATCGTCTGCGGCGACTCCCACACCTCCACGCACGGCGCGTTCGGCGCGCTGGCGCACGGCATCGGCACGTCGGAAGTGGAGCACGTGCTCGCCACGCAAACGCTCTTGCAGAAGAAGAGCAAGAACATGCTGATCAAGGTCGAAGGCCAGTTGCCGCGCGGCTGCACCGCGAAGGACATCGTGCTCGCGATCATCGGCAAGATCGGCACGGCGGGCGGCACGGGTTACGCGATGGAATTCGGCGGCTCGACCATCCGCGCACTGTCGATGGAAGGCCGCATGACGGTCTGCAACATGGCGATCGAAGCGGGCGCGCGCGCCGGCATGGTCGCCGTGGACGACACGACCATCAACTATCTGAAGGACCGGCCGTACTCGCCGCAGGGCGTCGAATGGAATCAGGCGGTCGAGTACTGGCGTCAGTTCAAGTCGGATCCGGATGCGCAGTTCGACCGCGTCGTCGAGCTGAATGCGGCCGAGATCGTGCCGCAAGTGACTTGGGGTACGTCGCCGGAAATGGTGACGTCGATCGACGGCCGCGTGCCCGATCCCGAGAAGGAAAAAGACCCCGTCAAGCGCGATGCGATGGAACGCGCGCTGACCTACATGGCGCTCACGCCGAACACGCCGATCGAAGCCATCCGGCCGGACAAGATCTTCATCGGCTCGTGCACGAATGCGCGTATCGAAGACTTGCGCGCCGCCGCGTATGTCGTGAAATCGCTCGGCAAGCGCGTCGCGACGAACGTGCGTCTGGCGATGGTCGTGCCGGGCTCGGGTCTCGTGAAGGCGCAAGCCGAGCGCGAAGGCCTCGACAAGATCTTCACGAACGCCGGTTTCGAATGGCGCGAACCGGGCTGCTCGATGTGCCTCGCCATGAACGCCGACCGGCTCGAACCGGGCGAACGCTGCGCATCGACGTCCAACCGCAACTTCGAAGGCCGTCAGGGCACGGGCGGACGCACGCATCTCGTAAGCCCCGCAATGGCCGCCGCGGCCGCCATCGAAGGGCACTTCGTCGACGTGCGCAAGCTCGCGTGATCAACCGGTAAAGTCAAAGGCTCAAGCGTCATGGAAAAATTCACTGTGCATAGCGGCCTCGTCGCGCCGCTCGACCGCGAAAACGTCGATACCGACGCGATCATCCCGAAGCAGTTCCTGAAGTCGATCAAGCGCACCGGCTTCGGCCCGAACGCGTTCGACGAATGGCGTTATCTCGATGTCGGCCAGCCCGGCCAGGACAACAGCAAGCGTCCGCTCAATCCGGATTTCGTGCTGAATCAGCAGCGTTATCAGGGCGCGTCTGTGCTGCTTACGCGCAAGAATTTCGGCTGCGGCAGTTCGCGCGAACATGCGCCGTGGGCGCTGGATCAATACGGCTTTCGCGCGATCATCGCGCCGAGTTTCGCGGACATCTTCTATAACAACTGCTTCAAGAACGGGCTGCTGCCGGTCGTGCTGACCGAGCAGGAAGTCGACAAGCTCTTCAACGAGACATATGCGTTCGTCGGTTTCAAGCTGACGATCGATCTCGAAGCGCAAGTCGTGCGCACCGGCGACGGCACCGAGTACAAGTTCGATGTGCCGGGCTTCCGCAAATACTGTCTGCTGAACGGCTTCGACGATATCGGCCTCACGCTGCGTCACGCCGACAAAATCCGCCAGTACGAAGCCGAGCGCCTCGCGAAGCAGCCGTGGCTGAACCATCGGCTCGTCGGCTAAATGAGATTGATAGGCCAAGGCGGTCCCGTACCGCCTGGCATTACTCCGCCGTTGCGGAGATAGACCCAAAGGAAATCGAGACATGAAGATTGCAGTGTTGCCCGGCGACGGGATCGGTCCGGAAATCATGGCCGAAGCGGTCAAGGTGCTGAACGCGCTCGGCGAGAAATTCGAACTGGAAGAGGCGCCGGTCGGTGGCGCGGGTTACGAGGCGCAAGGCCATCCGCTGCCTGAATCGACGCTGAAGCTCGCGAAGGAAGCCGACGCCATCCTGTTCGGCGCCGTCGGCGACTGGAAGTACGACAAGCTCGAGCGCGCTTTGCGTCCCGAACAGGCGATCCTCGGCCTGCGCAAGCATCTGCAACTGTTCGCGAACTTCCGTCCGGCGATCTGCTATCCGCAGCTGACGGGCGCGTCGTCGCTGAAGCCGGAAATCGTTTCGGGACTCGATATCCTGATCGTGCGCGAATTGAACGGCGACATCTATTTCGGCGCGCCGCGCGGCGTTCGTCAGGCGCCGGACGGTCCGTTCGAAGGCGCGAAGGAAGGCTTCGACACGATGCGTTATTCCGAACCCGAAGTGCGCCGTATCGCGCACGTCGCGTTTCAGGCGGCGCAGAAGCGCGAGAAGAAGCTGACGAGCGTGGACAAGGCGAACGTGCTCGAAACGTCGCAACTGTGGCGCGACACGATGATCGACGTCGCGAAGGAATACGCGGACGTCGAGCTGTCGCACATGTACGTCGACAATGCGGCGATGCAGCTCGTCAAGGCGCCGAAGGCCTTCGACGTGGTCGTCACCGGCAACATGTTCGGCGACATCCTCTCGGACGAAGCCGCCATGCTCACGGGCTCCATCGGCATGCTGCCGTCGGCGTCGCTCGACAAGAACAACAAGGGGCTGTACGAGCCGTCGCACGGTTCCGCGCCGGACATCGCGGGCAAGGGCGTCGCCAATCCGCTCGCGACCATCCTGTCCGCTGCAATGATGCTGCGTTACTCGCTCGGCAAAACGGAGCAGGCCGATCGTATCGAAAGCGCGGTGAAGAAGGTGCTGGAGCAGGGCTATCGCACCGGCGACATCGCGACGCCGGACGGCAAGATCGTCGGCACGAAGGAAATGGGCGACGCGGTGCTGAAGGCGCTGTAAATGCTCGAAGAGCGATCGGCCGTTCGCGCAATAAAGCGGCCGATCGTCTCCTTTTGCTGATATTCGCGCAAGATCCGCACGAATTTTGATCGCGCGCGAGTCGGGCTGACGAAAACTTCGGGTTATCGTGTATATTCTTTTGTCATGGCGAAGAACTCTCAATTCTCTCTGGATTCCATCGGTCGCGGCGCACACGCCAGCGTGACGGAACTCGCCATCGGCAAAATCGGCAGCACGCGCATCGACGCCACCATTGGCACGTCGAAAACGCGCATTACGAAAATCTCCATCAAAACGATCACGATTCGCTGATCGTCCCCCGTGTCCGAGCGTCTTCCCCGCGCGGCCACGCCGGGTAAAGATGCGGGGAAGCGTCCACTTCAAAGGTAGTGAGTCATGAACGTAGGTCTCGTTGGTTGGCGCGGCATGGTCGGCAGCGTCCTGATGCAACGCATGCAGCAGGAAGGCGATTTCGACTTGATCGAACCGGTGTTCTTCAGCACCAGCAATGCGGGCGGCAACGCGCCGTCGTTCGCCAAAAACGAGACGAAGCTCAAAGACGCGACAAGCATCGACGACCTGAAAAAGTGCGACGCCATCATTACGTGCCAGGGCGGCGACTACACCAACGAGGTGTATCCGAAGCTGCGCGCGGCGGGCTGGAAGGGTTACTGGATCGACGCGGCCTCCGCGCTGCGCATGAAGGACGACGCCGTGATCATTCTCGATCCGGTCAATCTCGACGTCATCAAGGATTCGCTGGTCAAGGGCGGGCGTGACTTCGTCGGCGGCAACTGCACGGTCAGCCTGATGCTGATGGCGCTCGGCGGCCTGTTCCGCGAGAACCTCGTCGACTGGATGACGGCGATGACCTATCAGGCCGCATCCGGCGCGGGCGCGCAGAACATGCGCGAACTGCTGCAGCAGATGGGCGTGCTCTACGGCGCGGCGAAGGAAGATCTCGCCGATCCGTCCTCGGCCATTCTCGACATCGACCGCCGCGTGCTCGCCGCCATGAACAGCGAGCGCATGCCCGTCGACCATTTCGGCGTGCCGCTCGCCGGCTCGCTGATTCCGTGGATCGACAAGGATCTCGGCAACGGCATGTCGAAGGAAGAGTGGAAGGGCGGCGCGGAAACCAACAAGATTCTTGGCAAGCCCGCGATGGGTCAGCCGGGCTCGATTCCCGTCGACGGTCTGTGCGTGCGCATCGGCGCGATGCGCTGCCATTCGCAGGCGCTCACCATCAAGCTCAACAAGGACGTGCCGCTCGACGAAGTGAACGAGATCCTCGCGTCCGCAAACGACTGGGTGAAGGTTGTGCCGAACGAACGCGAAGCATCGATGCGCGATCTGTCGCCGGCGGTTGTCACGGGCACGCTGACGGTGCCGGTCGGACGTTTGCGCAAGCTGGCGATGGGCGGCGAATATCTGTCGGCGTTCACGGTCGGCGACCAGTTGTTGTGGGGCGCGGCCGAACCGCTGCGCCGCATGCTGCGCATTCTGCTCGACAAGTAAAGTAAACTACGCGCCAGAAGCGCGGCCAGAACCAGAAAGCGTCGCGTGTCTCGCGGCGCTTTTTGTTTTTTTGCTGCTTCGTTGCAAAACCGTATTCGCGCGGACGGCTGTTGCCGTTTCGTTTCGATTTCGCCGCCTTCCGGAGCTTCAATGATCCAACGACCTCGCCGGTCTTTCGTTTCGTCATCGCGCGCGGCGCTCGCTGCGGCAAGCTTGTCCGTATGTGCGGTGTTTTGGGCGGCACCGGGCAATGCCTTTGCTCAGGCAAACGGCGCCGCCGCCAGCGCGACGCCCGCGGCCGACGGCGCGGCGCAATACGCGGTGAAGCCGGGGCAATCGCTGAGCGATATCGCCGGCGAGCTGACGGGATCGAAAGACCGCGACGTTCGTGCGCGTGCGGCGCGCGCGCTGTTCGAAGCCAATCCGAACGCGTTCGCCAATCACGACATCAACAAGCTGAAGCTCGGCTCCGTGCTGAGCGTGCCGCCGGAACTGGGCGGTGTGGCGGCTTCTGCTCCGGCGTCTGCGTCTGCTTCTGCCGAAGCGCAAAACGCAGCGGTCGAGTCTTCGGCGGCCAGTGACGCGAGCGCGCCTTCGTCCGAGAGCGCGACGGCCGCGGCACCGGCATCCGCCGTAGAGCCGGTCGCGAGCGCGCCTCAAGACGTTGCGTCGGCGCCGGCGCAGACTGCCGAAACCGCGTCCGCGCCGGTGACGACCGCCAGCGCGCCCGCGAGCACGGCGCCCGCGCCCGAAAAGAGCGGTGGCATGTCGCCGGTGATCATCGGCATTGCGATTGCGGTGATCGCCGGTCTGTTCCTGATGCGTCGACGCGGCAAGCGAAACGACGCAAAGCGCGCCGACGACGATGCATCGCCCCGCACATACGCCTCCCTCGAGGAAGCGCAAGCCGAGGCGGCTGCGCGCAACGGATCGCTTGCCAAGGGGCAGGCTGCTTCGGCCGCTGGGGCTGGCGCCGTTGCTGTCGCGGCGGCAGATCTCGGAGGCAAGTCGACCGGGCGTAGCACATCGGAACCCGATGCGACTGCGCCGGCCGTCGAAAACGCCGACACGGTGCCTGCACGCATGACGCCATCGGACGACGAACTGCCGCCGACCATCGAAGCACCTGCGACGCCAGAGCCGTCGAGTACTGAAGCGCAAGCGGAGCCGCTTCGTCCGGTCGAGGATGCCAAGCCATTCGCACCGATCTCGCCTGCCGCGCGGCATCCCGATTTCGTTCCGCCTTTGCCCGGCGCGGCCGAGCCGAACGCACGCCAAGCCGACCAGACGACCGGGCCAGCCGCCGAAAAATGGGAAGCCGAAGAGCGCGAAGCCGCGGCGCGCCGCGCGGCCGCTCAGGAGGCGTTGGAGCGCGAAGAACGCGAAGAACGTGCAAGGGAAGCGGCCGCGCGCGAAACGCTTGCTCGCGACGCGGCCAATCGTCAGGCCGAAATGCGCGAAGTCACCGGGCGCGAGGAACAGGCGCGCGAGGCTGCGGCGCGGGAGATCGTCGCCCACGAGGCCGAGCTTCGCGAATTGAAGGCGCGCACTGCGGACGAGCAGGATCCGGACGACGAACCTTCGATCGCGCACAGTTTCCCGATGCCGAAGTTCCCGCAGGAGGCAGTTCAGGCGCTCGACTCGCTGGACATGGACTTGCCGCCGCGCATGGAGCTGAAGCTCGCCGAGCCCGCCAATGACGCGCTTCCGGCGCCGGCGTCGCAGACGCCGGAAGCGCCCCTGGAAGCACCGCCGGCCGAGCCGCTAGACGACGCGCAACCCATCGAGCAGGCGCCGTTCTTGCCGCAACCGGTGGCGGAGAACCCGCCGCAGCCGGCCGATACCGAGGCGAAGCAGCCGCAATCGGTCGCGGCGCAGATCGAAGCGGGGACCGCGGGCGCGGCGTCGGTCGCGGGTCTCGGCGCGACGCGTTTCGGACCGCTGAGCCTCGATTTCGACCTCGGTCCAACGTCGAGCGCGACCGAGCCGCTACCCGCGCTGACCCCCGCGCAACTGGCGACCATCGCGCGCAACAAGCTCGAACTTGCTGCCGAGTACATCGAACTGGGCGACCTCCAGGGCGCGCGCACCTTGCTACAAGAGGTGATCGAATCGAACGATCCTGCAACACGCCAGCAGGCCGCCACACTGCTCTCGACGCTCGCACCGCACTCTTGAAATGCGCATTGCTTTAGGTATTCAGTACGATGGATCGGCGTTTTGCGGCTGGCAATCCCAGCCGCACGGCAAGACGGTGCAGAACGAACTGGAGCGCGCGCTCGCGAACTTCGCGCAGACGCCGCTGCAGACAGTCGTGGCCGGACGCACGGATACGGGCGTGCACGGGCTTGGCCAGGTCGTGCATTTCGATACCGATCTGGACCGCACCGATTTCTCGTGGGTGCGCGGCACGAACGCCTTCCTGCCGGAGACCGTCGCGGTGCAGTGGGCCAAGCCGATGTCCGATGATTTCCACGCACGTTTCGCGGCCTTCGAGCGCACCTACTATTACGTGCTCTACGTCAATCCGGTGCGTTCGCCGATGCTCGCAAAGCGCGCGGGCTGGGTCCATACGCCGCTCGACGTCGCCGCGATGCGCGACGCAATCGCGTGCCTGATCGGCGCGCACGATTTTTCGTCGTTTCGTGCGGCCGATTGCCAGTCGAAAACGCCGGTCAAGCACCTTCATCAGATCGACGTGCGCGAGCAGGGCGACTTCGTCCATTTCCGGTTTCGCGCCAACGCGTTCCTGCATCACATGGTGCGCAACCTGATGGGATGCTTCGTCGCGATCGGCCGGGGCCGTCATCCGTCGTCGTGGATGGCCGAGGTGCTCGCCGCACGCGACCGCCGGGCCGCCGCGCCGACCTTCATGCCCGACGGGCTGTATCTGGCCGAGGTCGGCTATCCTGAACACTTTGCTGTGCCGCCGCCGCACATCGCCAGCATGCCGTGGAGCGCCGTCTGGGCGGAGCCGAAATGACCGAAAGAGATTTGCATCGAACCCGCATCAAGCTGTGCGGACTGTCGCGTGTCGAAGACGTGCAACACGCCGTTGCGCTGGGCGCGGACGCCGTCGGCTTCGTGTTTTATCCGCCGAGTCCGCGCTCGGTCAGCGTGGCACAGGCGGTCGAACTGGCGCGCCACGTGCCGCCGCTTGTGTCGGCTGTGGGCCTGTTCGTGAATGCGACGCCCGAGTGGATCCGGGAAGTCACGTCGAATGTTCCGCTTTCGCTGTTGCAGTTTCACGGCGATGAAACGCCCGAACACTGCGAGGAACTTGCCGGAATTGCGGGTTTATCCTATTGGCGTGCATTGCGTATTGGGCATGATGCGTCGGCAGACCATTTGATAGAATCGTCTCTTGAGTTCAAAGCCGCAGGCGGCCTTCTGCTCGACGCTCTCGTCGAGGGCTTCGGCGGCGGTGGAAAGGTATTCGATTGGTCACTTATCCCAACAGATCTCGGGCATCAGGCCGTTTTGAGTGGTGGGTTGAACGCGCAAAACGTCAGTGACGCCATTCGGCGTGTGCGCCCGTACGCGGTCGATGTCTCGAGCGGCATTGAAGTGCCGGGCGCCAAGGGCGTGAAGGATCCCGCCCGAATGGCGGCATTCGTGCGCGCGGTGCGCGCGGCGGATGCCGGGTGAATCGAACGTGAGCCGCACAGCCGGCTCATGTAACCGAGAGAGTGACGTAATGTATAACTTGCCAGACGAAAGAGGCCATTTCGGCCAATATGGGGGCGTGTTCGTCTCCGAAACGCTCATCCACGCGCTCGACGAATTGCGCGTCGCGTATGAAGCGGCACAGAAAGATCCCGAGTTCATCGCCGAATACGAGTACGAGCTCAAGCATTACGTGGGCCGTCCGTCTCCCATTTATCACGCCAAACGCTGGAGCGAAATGCTCGGCGGCGCGCAGCTGTATCTGAAGCGCGAAGACCTGAATCACACCGGCGCGCACAAAGTGAACAACGTGATCGGTCAGGCGCTGCTCGCCCGCAAGATGGGCAAGCCGCGTGTGATCGCGGAAACGGGCGCGGGCCAGCACGGTGTTGCCACGGCGACGATCGCTGCGCGTTTCGGCATGGAGTGCGTGGTCTATATGGGTGCCGAGGACGTGCGTCGTCAGGCGGCGAACGTCTATCGCATGAAGCTGCTGGGCGCGACGGTCGTGCCGGTCGAATCCGGCTCGAAGACGCTGAAAGATGCGCTCAACGAAGCCATGCGCGACTGGGTGACGAACGTCGAAAACACGTTCTATATCATCGGGACCGTGGCGGGGCCGCATCCGTATCCGATGATGGTGCGCGACTTCCAGCGGGTGATCGGCGACGAATGCCGCGTGCAGATGCCGGAAATGACCGGCCGTCAGCCGGACGCCGTGATCGCGTGCGTTGGCGGCGGATCGAATGCGATGGGCATCTTTTACCCGTATATCGATGACAAAGACGTTCGGCTGATCGGCGTCGAAGCGGCCGGGGACGGCATCGATACGGGCCGCCACGCTGCATCGCTGATGGGTGGCAGTCCGGGCGTGCTGCACGGCAACCGTACGTATCTGCTCCAGGACGAAAACGGTCAGATCATCGAGACGCATTCGGTGTCGGCGGGTCTCGATTATCCGGGCGTCGGTCCGGAGCACGCGTGGCTGAAGGACGCGGGACGCGCGGAGTACGTCGGCATCACCGACGACGAAGCGCTGAAGGCGTTCCACGACTGCTGCCGAATCGAGGGCATCATCCCGGCGCTCGAATCGAGTCATGCGCTCGCATACGGCGCCAAGCTCGCGAAGACGCTGCCGCGCGACAAGGTGCTGCTCGTCAACTTGTCGGGCCGAGGCGACAAAGATATGCATACGGTCGCCGAGCGATCGGGCATTCAGTTCTGAGCTCCTGAACGATGCGCACTGTCATCGACGAGCCTTTGTCTGCCGGCGCTCTCATCGGCGCCGGTCCCGACATCCGCAACCGCGATTTCCTGGCCGATGCCGCGAACATTCCCGACGCCTCGATCGATTTGATCGTGGCCGATCCGCCTTATGGTCTGGGCAAGGATTACGGGAACGACTCGGACATGTTGTCGGGCGAAGCTTTCCTCGAGTGGACGTACCGCTGGCTCGATCTGGCGATTCCGAAGCTCAAGCCGAGCGGCTCACTCTATATGTTCTGCACGTGGCAATACTCGCCCGAACTGTTCGTGTTCCTGAAGCGCCGGCTTTTGATGATCAACGAGATCGTCTGGGACCGGCGTGTGCCGAGCATGGGCGGAACGACGCGGAAATTCACGTCAGTGCACGACAACATCGGCTATTTCGCGGTATCGAAGGACTACTACTTCGATCTCGATCCGGTGCGCATCCCTTACGACGCAGAGACGAAAAAAGCGCGTTCGCGCAAGATCTTCGAAGGCAGCAAGTGGCTGGAGCTTGGCTATAACCCGAAGGATGTCTGGTCGGTTTCGCGGCTGCACAGACAGCATGCGGAGCGCGTCGATCACCCGACGCAAAAGCCGCTGGAGATCGTCGAGCGGATGGTGCTCGCGAGTTGTCCTCCGGGCGGACGCGTGCTCGATCCGTTCATGGGCAGCGGCACGACAGCGGTAGCCTGCGCGCGTCATGGCCGCGAATTCACGGGCTATGAGATCAATGCAGATTACTGCACGATCGCCGCAGATCGCATCGCCGAGGCCCATGCTGCGAAGCTTCGGACGAGCGAACCAGCACGTGTGCGCCGCAAGACGACTATCGCCACGGATACCGCCGCGCAGGCCGTCGAATAGCGCCGGATGCGCGCATTTCGTCGCTGATCGCGTCAGATGCTGAAAGGCGGCATCGACGCTAACGAATACGACTTCGAGAATTCTCATGTCCCGTATCAAGAATACTTTTGCGGCACTCGCCGCGCAGGGTAAAAAAGGGCTGATCCCGTTCATCACGGCGGGCGACCCGAACCCCGAACAGACCGTCGAATTTATGCACGCGCTGGCCAAGGGCGGCGCGGACGTCATTGAACTGGGCGTGCCGTTTTCCGATCCGATGGCGGACGGCCCGGTCATCCAGCGTTCGTCGGAACGGGCGCTCGAACGCGGAATGACGTTGAAGCGTGTGCTCGCCGATGTCGCGCGCTTCCGCCAGACCGACAACAAAACGCCCGTCGTCCTGATGGGCTATGCCAATCCGATCGAGCGCATGGGCGCCAATGCCTTTGCGCAAGCCGCGCGGGAAGCGGGCGTCGACGGCGTGCTCGTGGTCGATTATCCGCCCGAGGAAGCGGTCGAATTCGGCGAGACAATGCGTGCCGCCGGCATCGATCCGATCTTCCTGCTCGCGCCGACGTCCACCGACGAGCGCGTCGCGGCAGTCGGCAAGATCGCGAGCGGCTACGTCTATTACGTATCGCTCAAGGGCGTGACCGGCGCGGCAAATCTGGACGTTTCCAGCATCGCGAGTAAAATCCCGGCCATCAAGTCGCATGTGCCGCTGCCAGTCGGCGTCGGTTTTGGCATTCGCGACGCGCAAACTGCGCGCGCCGTCGCCGAAGTCGCGGACGCCGTCGTTATCGGCAGCCGCCTCGTGCAGTTGCTCGAGGAAGCGCCGCCGGACACCGCGGCCGCGTCGCTGACGAGTTTCATCGCCGAAATTCGTCAGGCGCTCGACGCCAAGTAAAATACGCGCCGCCGCAACGTCGCCCGATTCCGGCGCGTTGCGCGGCCACCCGATCAGTCAAGGAAAAACGATGAGCTGGCTCGACAAACTGCTGCCGCCGAAGATCAAGCAAACCGATCCCAAAAGCCGCAAGGGCATTCCCGAAGGCCTTTGGGTGAAGTGCCCGTCGTGCGAGGCGGTGCTGTATCGCAACGACGTCGAGGCGAATCTGCATGTCTGCCCGAAGTGCAGCCATCACATGCGCATCGGCGCGCGCGAGCGCCTCGACCGCCTGCTCGATCCGGAAGGCCGTTACGAGATCGGCCAGGAAGTTGTCCCGGTCGACGCGCTGAAGTTCAAGGACAGCCGCAAATACCCGGATCGCATCAAGGAAGCGATGGACGACACCGGCGAGACCGACGCGATGGTCGTCATGGGCGGCGCGATCCACACGATTCCCTGCGTAGTCGCGTGCTTCGAGTTCTCGTTCATGGGCGGCTCGATGGGCTCCGTAGTCGGCGAGCGTTTCGTGCGCGGCGCGCGCAATGCGCTTGAGCAGAACGTGCCGTTTATCTGCTTTACGGCGTCGGGCGGCGCGCGCATGCAGGAAAGTCTGCTTTCGCTCATGCAAATGGCGAAAACCACTGCGCTTCTGACGCGGCTTTCGGACGCCAAATTGCCGTTCATCTCCGTGCTGACCGACCCGACGATGGGCGGCGTGTCCGCGAGCTTCGCGTTCCTCGGTGACGTCGTGATTGCCGAGCCGAAGGCGCTCATCGGTTTCGCGGGTCCGCGCGTGATCGAGCAGACGGTGCGCGAAAAATTGCCGGAAGGCTTCCAGCGCGCCGAGTTCCTGATGCAAAAGGGTGCGGTCGATATGATCACCGATCGCCGCAAGATGCGCGAAGAGCTGGCCCAGTTGATGGCGCTGATGACGCGTCAACCCGCCGACGCGGTCGCCTGAGCCTTCGGCTACGTCGCACCGATCGTAGCGCCGCGCCGCGCGTGAACCTTCGGTTCCGCGCGGCGTTTTTGTTTTCTCGATCTCAAAAATGAACACTTTCCCCACTCTCGACGCCTGGCTTGCTCATCTCGAAGCGGCGCATCCGGTCGGCATCGACATGGGCCTCGCGCGCATCGGGCGCGTGAAGGAAGCGCTGGGCCTGAGCTTCGCATGCCCGGTCATCACGGTCGGCGGCACGAACGGCAAAGGCTCGACCTGCGCGATCCTCGAAACCATCCTGCTGCGCGCGGGCTATCGCGTGGGCTGCCATACCTCGCCGCATCTGCTGTCGTTCAACGAGCGCGCGCGCATTAACGGCGTCGAGGCGACGGATGCCGAACTGCTCGAACATTTCGAGGCCGTGGAAAAAGCGCGCGCGAGCCTGCCGGAGCCGGTGACGCTCACCTATTTCGAATTCACGACGCTCGCGATCCTGCATCTGTTCGCCTCGCGCGGGCTCGATGCCGTGATTCTCGAGGTGGGGCTCGGCGGACGTCTCGACGCGGTGAATATCGTCGATACGGACTGCGCGGTGATCACGAGCATCGACATCGACCATACGGACTATCTCGGCGACACGCGCGAGAAGATCGGCTTCGAAAAGGCCGGCATTTTCCGGGCGGGCAAACCGGCCGTTTGCGGCGATCCGTCGCCGCCGCAAAGTCTCATCGATCACGCCGAGGCGATCGGCGCGGATCTCTGGCTCGTCGGCCGCGATTTTCGCTACGAAGCGCAGCCGGGCAACGAACGTCAGCAATGGAGCTATCTCGGCCGCGAACAGCGGCGTCCGGCGCTGGCTTATCCGGCGCTACGCGGCGCGAATCAGCTGATCAACACGGCGGCGGCGCTGGCCGCGCTCGAAGCGTTGCGCGACCGGCTGCCGGTGTCGGCGCAGGACATTCGTCTTGGGCTCGCAAACGTCGAATTGCCGGGACGCTTTCAGGTGCTGCCGGGCAAGCCGCAGATCATTCTGGATGTCGCCCACAATCCTCACGCCGCTGCGGTTCTGGCGCAAAACCTCGGCAATATGGGCTATTTTCCGTACACCTACGCGGTGTTCGGGGCAATGCGCGACAAGGACATCGAGGGCGTGGTGAGCCAGTTGAAGGGCGAAATCGATCACTGGAACGTCACCGCGCTGCCGACGCCGCGCGGCGCTTCGGCCGCGCAACTGGAGTCCTCCTTGCGCGATGCCGGAGTCAACGACGGCCCCGACAGCAGCGTTTCGTGCTTTGAAACCCCTGCCGCCGCTTTTCAAGATGCGTTAAATCGAGCCTCCGAAAATGATAGAATTTTGGTTTTCGGCAGTTTCTACACGGTAGCGGGCGTGATGGCCTACCGTCGATCGCGGCATAACTGAGCAGCATCACCGAGACGGTTTGCCGTCCAGCACCAAGCGATACATGGGACTTTTCTCGTTCGGCAAGAAAGACGACTCCGGTCGCGACGCATATTCCGATTCTCCGCGCGGCACGCGTCATACCGTCCGCACGGAACGTCGCACGCGCAGGTCGGAGCGCAGCGAGCGCCACGACACAGACGCCATGATGCTCGATCCGACCCTGCCCGAGAAGCAGCGCGCCCGGCGTCGTCTGGTGGGCGCGATTGCGCTGGTACTGGCCGCTGTCATTGTCCTGCCGATGGTGCTCGACTCCCGCCCGAAGCCCGTCACCGACGACATTTCCATCGATATCCCCAGTCGCCCGGCACCGGCCGTCAAGCAGTCGCGCGACGCGACCGACGCCGACACGCAAGCCGGCGTCGCGCATGACGGTACGGCGGGCGCATCGGACAGCGTGTCAGCGGGCGTGACGCAGCCGCAAGCCGCGGCGCCTGCCGCCACGGCGCAGGCCAAGCCCGAAGCGAAGGAACAAGCCAAGACTGAAGCAAAGGCCGACACCAAGCCGTCGAAGCCTGCCGCGGTCGCCAATCAGGCCACCAAGCCGCAAACTACCGAATCCTCCGAAGACTCCAGCGCGAACACCGCCGCCAATACGCCTTCGTCGCCTGCCGGCAGCCGCTTCGTGCTGCAAATCGGCCAGTTCGACGACGAAACGGCCGCGCAAAATTGGGTCAACAAGTTGAAAGCCGCAGGTGTGCCTGCATATATCGACCATCGCAAGCAGTCGGACGGCTCGACGCGCTCGCTGTTGCGGGCGGGACCGTTCCCGGATCGCGCGTCGGCGTCGGCTGCGCTCGTGAAGGTGCGCCAGGCCGGGCTCGGCGGCGGCAACCGGTCGGCATCGAACTAAGCGTCCGATGTTTACTGCGTTCGATTATGCCGTGATGGCCGTGATCGGCCTGTCCGTGTTGCGTGGCATGTGGCGCGGGCTGCTTGCCGAAGCGTTCGGGCTGGTTGGCTGGATTGCCGCCATTCTGATCGCCGGGCGTTTCGTCGGGTTCGTCGTGCCCTATATTCCGGCGACTTGGCCGGGCGGCGCGCTGACGCAATGGCTCGTGGCGTTCGTGCTGGTGGTCGCGGCGGTATTGCTGCTGTCGAGCGTGCTGTCGTCGCTGCTCACGCGCATCACGGAAGTGACCGGCCTGCGCGGCGTGGACCGCTCGCTGGGCCTGCTGTTCGGCCTCGTGAGAGGGGCTATATTGGTAGTGATTCTGGTCGCCCTGGCTGGCTTGACCGAACTGCCTGAAAAGGATTTCTGGCGCAACGCGCTGCTTAGGCCCATGGCCGAGCAGGGCGTGCGAGAACTGAAAACGCTGCTCCCCGATACGCTCGCTGCGTATGTGCACGTGGCCCCCGCTTCAAGCGGTCTGGCGCCAAACGCCGCACAATAGACGAACGGCCGGCTACACGGGGATACGCGACGGCTCGAAGATGCCCTTCGATTCGGCCCTGCGTGAGTTCGTACGGCCGAATTTCGAGAGAAGTGTCCGACGTGAGCCGGCACCGCCTCGTCTACCCGTTTCGACTCTTTGAAGGACCATGCCATGTGCGGCATCGTAGGTGTAGTTTCCCAAAGTCCCGTCAATCAGCTGATCTATGACAGCCTGCTCCTGCTGCAGCATCGCGGCCAGGACGCAGCGGGCATCGCCACGGCGAACGGTAATAACTTCCACATGCACAAGGCCAACGGCATGGTGCGCGACGTGTTCCGCACGCGCAACATGCGGAGCCTGCCGGGCAACGTCGGCATCGGTCAGGTGCGTTATCCGACCGCCGGTTCCGCCTCGAGCGAGGAGGAAGCGCAGCCGTTCTACGTGAACGCACCGTTCGGGATCATCCTCGCGCACAACGGCAATCTGACGAACTGGACGCAGCTGAAGGACGAGATGTTCCGCATCGACCGCCGGCATATAAACACGGCGTCCGACACCGAAGTCCTGCTTAACGTGTTCGCGCATGAACTGCAACTCGCGAGTTCGGGCCTGCAACTCGACGCCGCCGCGCTGTGGAAGGCGGTCACGGGCGTGCATCGGCGGGTGAAGGGCTCGTACGCGATCGTTTCGCTGATCGCGGGCTACGGACTCGTGGCGTTCCGCGATCCGTTCGGCATTCGCCCGCTCGTGCTCGGCAAGCTGGAAACGGCAACGGGCGTCGAGTGGATGGTGGCGTCGGAATCGGTAGCGATCGAAGGCATCGGCTTCGAGTTCGTGCGCGATGTCGAACCGGGCGAGGCAATTTTCATCGACAGCGAAGGCAACCTGCACAGCCATCAATGCGCCGACAAGCCGACGCTCAACCCCTGCATTTTCGAACTCGTGTATCTCGCGCGTCCGGACTCGTGTCTCGACGGCGTGCCGGTCTATAACGCGCGCCTGCGCATGGGCGACTATCTGGCCGAGAAGATCAAGCGCGTGCTGCCGGACGTGCCGATCGACGTAGTGATGCCGATCCCCGATTCCTCGCGCCCGGCTGCGATGCAAGTCGCCGCGAAGCTCGGCGTCGAGTATCGCGAAGGCTTCTTCAAGAATCGCTATGTGGGCCGCACCTTCATCATGCCGGGGCAGGCGGTGCGCAAGAAATCGGTGCGCCAGAAGCTCAACGCAATGGGCATCGAGTTCAAGGGCAAGAACGTGCTGATCGTCGACGATTCGATCGTGCGCGGCACGACTTCGCATGAAATCGTGCAGATGGCCCGCGATGCCGGCGCGAACAAGGTGATCTTCGCGTCCGCCGCGCCGCCGGTGAAGTTCCCGAACGTGTACGGCATCGACATGCCGACGCGCGGCGAACTCGTCGCCCACGGCCGCAGCGACGAAGAAGTCGCGCGCATGATCGGCGCGGATCATCTCGTGTATCAGGACGTCGAGGATCTCAAGAACGCGATTCGCGACATCAATCCGAACCTCAGGGAATTCGAGGCTTCGTGCTTTGACGGCAACTACATTACCGGCGACGTGACGACCGATTACCTCGATCGCATCGAGACGGCGCGTCTTGCGCCGCAGTCGCAGTCGGACCGCGATGCGGCGAGCGAAGCGCAAGAGGGCGGCGTGACGCGCTCACAATTGCATCTGCAACTATCGGTCGAATGAGGCGCTACTAACGCGCTTCGTCGCAGTGCCGAACGAGCCCGCTTCGTCGATCGTGACGAGCGGGCTTTTTTGCGCTTGGGGCCGGGCCTTTGAACAAGGGAGAACAACATGGACGACAACCTGAGTCTCGACACAGTCGCCGTACGCGCCGGAACCTTGCGCAGCGAATTCAACGAACATTCGGAGGCGCTGTTTCTCACATCGAGCTTCTGCTTTTCAAGCGCCGCCGAAGCTGCCGAGCGCTTCAAGAATGCCGAAGAGGCGTACACGTACTCGCGCTTCACCAACCCGACCGTCACCATGTTTCAGAACCGCCTTGCCGCGCTCGAAGGCGGCGAGGCGTGCATGGCGACGGCATCGGGAATGTCGGCGATATTGTCGGTCGTGATGGCGTCGATGCAGCAGGGCGATCACATCGTCAGTTCGAAGAGCTTGTTCGGCTCGACCATCGGCATGTTCACGCAGATCTTCCCGAAGTTCGGCATCACGACCACGTTCGTCGATGCAACGCGCCCGGAGGAATGGCAAGCTGCCGTGCGGCCCGAGACGAAGATGTTCTTCCTCGAAACGCCGTCGAATCCGTTGACGGAGATCGCGGACATCGAGGCGATCGGCAAGATCGCGAATGCCGTGGGCGCGCTCTTCGTCGTCGATAACTGTTTTTGCAGTCCGGCCTTGCAGCAGCCCTTGAAACTCGGCGCGGATGTCGTGATGCATTCGGCCACCAAGTTTCTCGACGGACAAGGGCGCGTGCTCGGCGGCGCGCTCGTCGGCACGAAGCGCTTCATCATGGAGACGGTGTTTCCCTTCGTGCGCAGCGCCGGCCCGACGATGTCCGCGTTCAATGCGTGGGTCTTGCTGAAGGGCATGGAGACGTTGCCGCTGCGCGTGGAGAAGCAATCGGCGAATGCGCTGGAGATCGCGCGCTGGCTCGAAACGCATCCGGCCGTTGCGCGCGTGTTTTATCCGGGGCTTGAATCGCATCCGCAATACGAAGTCGCGAAGAAGCAGCAGAAAGCGGGCGGCGCGATTTTGTCGTTCGAACTCAAGGGCGACACGCAGGAACAGCAGCGCGCGAACGCGTGGCGCGTGATCGACGGCACGAAGCTCTGTTCGATCACCGGCAACCTCGGCGATACGCGCACGACGATCACGCATCCATCCACGACGACGCACGGACGCCTGACGCCCGAAGTGCGCGAAGCGGCGGGCATACGCGAAGGGCTGATTCGTCTTGCGGTGGGACTGGAGAATCCGGCGGATATCCGCGCCGATCTGGAGCGCGGCCTGAACTAATGCGCGCGCGGCGTCGTGCTTGCGCTCGCGCGCCATTGGCCCGGTGCGATGCCGAAGCGGCGCGTGAACGCATGCGTGAATGCGCTTTGATCGGCGAAGCCGACATCGAGCGCAATATCGGTCAGCGTGATGCGCGGATCGGCGAGCAGCGTGAGCGATGTATCGAGCCGCAGACGATGCAGATAGCGATGCGGCGTTTCGCCGAACGCTTCGTTGAAGAGCTGATGAAAACGACGCATGCCGAAGCCGCAGTGCGCGGCGAGATCGGCGATACGCAACGGCTCCGAAAGATGCAAACGCAACCATCGGTCGATGCGCGCGAAGTCGAGACCGCGTAATGCATCGAGCGCGGCATCGAGCGCGGCATCGCGGCTATCGTGCATGAGCGCGCCGCACAAATGCGCGGCGGCTTGCCACGCGAAACGCTCGGACGCGCGCGCGTCGCCGATATGCACGTGGCGCGCGACATCGGCGACGAGTCGCGTCATCGTCGGATCGATTGCGATAGCGCGTGCGCGTTCGAAGAAGCGCTCGGGCACCGCGATGGAAGTGGCGGGCAGATCGAGCACGAGCTGGCGGTTATCGCCGTCGGCCCAGTACGCGTGACACGCGCCCGCCGGAATGATCCACGCGCCGCCGCAGTCGATGCGCGCGCCGTTGCCATCGACGGCCATTTCCATCGAGCCGTCCATGCCGAGCACGATCTGATGAAAGTCGTGCACTTCCGACGCCCGCGTCGCTTCATAGCGACGCAGCGACACAGCGGGACGAGGCAGCAGCGCGCTCATGCGGGTACGCTCAGACGTCGAGCAATTCCACTTCGAACACGAGCGTGGCGTTCGGCGGAATTACGCCGCCCGCGCCGCGCGCGCCATAGCCGAGTTGCGGCGGAATCGTGAGACGGCGCACCCCGCCCACCTTCATGCCCTGAACGCCTTCATCCCAGCCCTTGATGACCATGCCGCCGCCGAGCACGAAGGCGAACGGATCGTTGCGGTCCTTGCTCGAATCGAACTTCTGGCCGTCGGTGAGCCAGCCCGTGTAATGCACGCTGACGGTCTTGCCGGCGACGGCTTCGCTGCCTTCGCCCACGGTGAGGTCTTCGTATTTGAGACCGGAATCGGTCGTGACTGTCGGCATGGTTGCTCCCTGGTTGCCCGGTCATCAGCATTGGTGATGGATGAGCCGGTGGTCGAAACCAATATTGTAGAACGTCGCAGGGAAGCAGGCGGCGCACGTCATGCGCCGCCCTCAAGGAAGGTCTTTAGAAATGCGGTCCGCGCGGGCCGAAGCGCGAGCCGATACGCGGTGCGACATCCGGCCTGATATGTCGGCCGATCGCCGTGCCGATAGTCGCGCCGCTCTGCGAATCTTCCATCGCGCCCGCCGCCGCGTATTGGTGATTGCGTTCCCGCGCGAGCTTGAGCGCCCGCACGCGTAAGTAAGCCAGCGCGATCAGCGTCCAGGGCGCGAGATAGGCGAACTCGGGCACGGAGACCATCATCATCGTCCAGGTCGCGGCGCAGCACTGGCGCAGCGCCATGCCGCGCGTGTCCCAGTCGAGCTTGAACGCGGGATAGAGCATCAGCGCGCTGATAAAGATCGTGCCGACGACGCCGGTGTTGACCAGCAGCGTCGAGAACAGATCGGTCGAGCGAATATAGCCGAAGCCGATGCCGAACAACTGATTGAGCGGCGACGCATGCGCCCACAACCGCAACGATTCGAGGAACAGCAGCGCGCGATCCGAGCCCGATTCGGTCTTCTGTTCGAGCTTGTCGGTGACCATCTGCTTGAAGAGATCGGCGATATAGTCCTGCGCGATATACGCAATCACGCACAGCACGAACAGGCCGATGAGCGCCTTGATCGGATTGATGCCGAGCTTGCGCACGCGGATCAGCAGATACACCGCGTAGCCGATCAGCACCGTCGACGATGTCGTCATCACGAGCGAGAGCCCAATGACCCATACCGGCCAGCGCACGCGAGAAGTCGCGTTGAAATAGACCCAGAAGGGGAAGACGGACATCGCATACATGGAAGGCTCGCCGGTCAGCGCCTTCAGACGCTGAATCGGGAAACCCTTCACGTCGATCTGCTGAAACGAGCTGCCGTTCACCGTACCGTCCGAACGCACGACGCCACGGCCGAATTGATCGCCGAAACCGCGGTTCGAGATGAAATCGCCCGGCTGCCCGGTCGCGACGAAGTAGGCCACTTCGAACATGCCGTACAACGCCAGCAACGTGATGGCCGCGAGGATCCACTGGTCCCAGGTCGGCTTGTAGTAGTAGTACACGTAAGCCGCATAGAGCACGACGGCCGCCACGTAAATCGACTGCGTGAACATGCTCTTGCGCAGAATGAACGTGATGGGATCGGTCTCGTCGACGAGCACGACCTTGCTGAAGTCGGGATCGAAGGGCGCCATGACATCCGCGAGCTGCGAGGTGCAGAACATCAGCAGCCACACGACGATCGCCGCGCCCAGGAAGTGCAGCCAATGCTTGCGCGCGTTGCCGCCGAACAGCAACACGAGCGGCACGGAGAGGAAGCACATCAGATAGCCGATCGTCGTACCTTGAATGGACGGCGCGACGAGGAACGACGTCACCGGCATCGCGAAGGCCCAGATCCTGTAGTAGAGGTCGGTCAGAGCCGCTTTTTCTTTCATCGTCGATGGGTACGTGTGCCCGTTCCTCGTTTATGGTCGTTCCCTGCGCGTCGCATCAATTCGCCTTGAACGTGCTCGTATAAGCGGCCGCGTAGCCATAGGCGCGACGGTTGCTCGCCCGGCGCGGAATCGCGTTGAAGACCGAACCCACGAGCCTGCCGCCCGCACGCTGCACCTTCTTCACGGTGTCCTCGATCTCCTGTTCGCTCTGAATGCCCGAGCGCAACACGAGCACGGTCGAGCCGGCATCGCTCGCGACGATCGCGGCATCCGTGACGACGAGGAACGGCGGCGTATCGACGAGCACGAGATCGAACTGTTCGCTCATGCGCGCGAGCGTATCGCGGAAGCCCGGCATCATCAGCAGCTCGGACGGATTCTCCGGATAGCCGCCGCACGACATCAGCGAGAGTCCAGGCACGCCGACATAGCGGATTGCATCGCCGAGCGCCATGTCGCCCTTGAGCACTTCCGCGAGACCGCCCGGATTCGATTGCTTGAAGAACGAAGCGATATGGCCGCGCCGCATGTCCGCATCGATCAGCAATACGCGCAAGCCGATTTCCGCGAGCAGCACCGCAAGGTTCGCGGCGACGAAGCTCTTGCCCGCCGACGGAATCGGCCCGGTCAGCATCACGATATTGTTGGGCGCATTGGCGAGATCGCGGTACAACTCCGTGCGCACCGCGCGCAGCGCTTCGACCGCCGGATCGTGCGGATAGCGCGATGCAAGCACGCGCGCATCGCGATTCGAGTCGGGTACATGCGGCATCGCGAAGGCATCGTGTTGCGGCGCGTCGACATAAGACAGCGCGCGTGGCTCGACGCGGCTCTGCGCGCCCGTATAGCCGAGCGACGCATGCTCCACCGGCGATGCCGCTATCTCGTGATCGAGCATCAACTGCTGGCGGCTATAGAGCACTTCGCCGAGCACCGGCACCGACAGGCGACGTTCGACGAACATCGGATCGGTCACGCCGATCATTGCGTGGCGGCGCAGGAAAATGAAGAACGTGCCGATGAAAAAGCCCAGCCCCGTTCCCGCGATGATCACAAGCGGCTTGTTCGGCTTCACGGGTTGATACGGGCGCAGCGCGTTATCGACGATATGCGCGCCGCCGCTCGTGCTCGCGCGGCGCACGGACAATTCTTCGGCCTTGTTGACCATGCCCATGTAGATGGTCTCGGCCACGCGCGCATCACGCGTAAGCTCCGCGTTCTGACGTTCGGACGCCGGCATGCTGTCGAAGCGCGACTGAATCTGCTTGTTCGACGATTCGAGCTGCGAGATCTGCTCGTCGAGATTGCGCACTTGCGGGCTGTCGGGCTGGAAGCGCTGCAAGGCCTGCGTGCGCTGAAGTTTCAGCGTGGCGAGCTGTTGCATCGACACGATGCTGCCTTGCAAGTAAGCCTGCGCTTCGTTGATCGGCTGCACCGATTGCGATTTCGCGCGGAACGCACTCAGGTTGCCTTCGGCTTGCTTCAGATCGCGCTCGAGACGCGGCAATTCTCCGCGAATGAATTCGAGCGTCTTCGTGTCGTTGGCCTGACGGCTCGAGATCGCGGAGTTCAAATACGCCTGGCCGAGCGCGTTGGCGACATCGGCCGTGAGTTGCGGGTCATCGGCGTTGAAGGAAATCTGCACGACGCCCGTGTCTTTCGTCGACTCGGCGACTTTCATCGACTTCTTCATCAACGCGATGGCGTCGAGCGTGTTCAGACGCGTCACGTTGAAGTGCATGCCGGGACGGCCCACGACATGATCGACAAGCATCGATACGCCGTTCGCCGATGCGGGACGGCCCACCGTGCCGCGCAGAATGGTCTCGCCATCGGGATCGCGCAGTTCGTACTGGTTATTGTCGAGCAGCACGACGTCGAGCTTTTGATCTTCGAGCGCGGGCGGCACGTCGAGACGGCCGATCTGCAATTGCTCGCCGCCCCAGCCATACGTATCGAGGCCGAACCATGCCGGTGCGAGATGCCCCTTTTTGGCGAACAGGTCCGCTATCTGGCCGAGAACCGGGAACGTCTTCGGCTTGACCTTGATGTCGAAGTGGAACTGCCTGAGCACCGGATCCAGCACCGAACGGCTCTGCATCACCGAAATTTCCGCAGGCGCGATCTGATTGATCGTCTGCTGCGCCTGCTGCATCTGCTGCTGATTCTGCGGTGCGATGCCGAGCGCGTTCGGGTCCGGCGGATCTACGCGCACGACGACATCGGCGGAATAGACGGGCTTCGCGAGGAACGCGTACGAGCTCGCAAGCGCGGCGGCTGCCGCGACGAAGAGCAGGAGGATGCCGATGTGATCGCGCAGGAGCTTGAGCATGTCGCTCGCGGTAAATTCACCGTCGTCCTTGCCATGGCGCGAAGAGCCGGGGTTGACATAGAGGGTGTTCAAAGGCGCCGTCCTCAGTTCGATAAGTTGAGCATGTGTTCTCGGGCCATAAAAGAAGCATCGGCCCGCGCGGCATGTCCGCGGTGCGGCTTACGTGTTGTTGATCCGGCGCATGGCCGTTGGAACATCAAGACTTAGACGCGAGAAGCTCATTAATCAACGAGCGTAATCAACGAGAGAAGCGCGAGGCGCTTCGGGTTCGCATTGACGGAATACGAGGGCTCGTCCGGGTGCAATCCATTAACCCAACAAAGCACACTCCGTGCCTCGATTCCGCGCCTTGAGAATTCAGTCTTACGCTTGCGAATCCTGCTACGAATCGCTTGCAAAACAACACGAGACGTCCGGAATAAATAGCGTCAAAGCTATCTTCCGGTCGTCAACTCTCCGCGTCTGTTAAGTAGCGAACGTTACTCGGTCTGCTAGGGCGGGCATGGCACTTGCGCTGCGGCCGCTTTGCGCGATAATCGGCGGTTTCGCGCGTGCTTGTTTTGTAGCACCAAACGAAAGAAACTTTTAAGGCATCGGGTTCGCTTTGATGAAATCGCGCACGGTGTCGAAGCGCGCCTTGCGCGTTTTACCATCGTCGTGAATCACGCCGTAATTGCCGTCGCCGCCGAAGCGCTCATCGTCGTAAAGCTCATACAACGTCACGTTCTGAATGTTGTATGTTTTGGCGAGCGATACAAAGCCCTTCAATGCGTCATTTCCCACGAGATAGCCGCCCGGATCTTCATGATTCGGCCGCACGCCGTATTCGGTGATCCATATCGGCTTGCCGTAGCTGTCGCGTAGGCGTTCGAGCACGTTGACCTTGTTGCCGCCTGCCGCCGTGATCGATCCCATGTTCGAATACCAGTGCCAGGCCGTGATATCCCATTGCGGAATCGGATGGCCGCGCGTTCCGTCCGGCTGCGTGCCGGCATACAGCATGTCGGTGAAGCCGTAGTGAAGCCAGCTGAATGACGTGAGCAGGATTTTTGCGTCGGGGTTGGTCTCGCGGATGCCCTTGATGAGCCCGAGTATCGAGCCGCGCGCCTTCATGAACCGCGCGTTGTCGTAGTCCGACGGATGTTCGCCGCTGCGGTCGTCGCCGAGGATCGTCCAGTTGTCGTACTCGTTGCCGACCTGATAGTACGTGACAAGGCCCTTGAGAACACGCCCCGCGATCTTGCCGAGCGCATAGCCGCGCTCATAGGTTTCTTTTTCGTTCGCGCGCTTTTCCTGCTCGAAGGGCGTCACGAGCGCGAGCACGCCGACGCATTGCTTCGCCGCGGCGCGTGCAAAATCCGCGACCATGTGCGCGCTTTCTTCGCTGGATACATCCTGCGCGTACATCGTGACGCCGAGATCGCGAAGCTGTGAAATCTGCAAGTCGTAGTCGCTGATGCGATATGCGCCGCGATGTTCCAGATGCCCAGCGATGCCATAAAACACGCTCGCCGACCGGTTTCCGCAGGTAATCTTCGGCGCAGGCAAAGTTGCGGCGTCCGCTTTTGGAATGGCCGAGCGGTTGCTTTGATAAGCGTCGGGCGTGCCGCTGCGTGCGAAGATCAGGACAGACGCGCACAGCAGCGCGCCAAAGACAGATGCTGCGACCACCAAAGTTCGCATCGACGTTCAGCCCTCGAAAAAAGGTGCGCGCCGTTACTTGGCCAGCACGTCGGAGTGTTTGGGTACGACCTGAGCGCCCGCGCTGCGCGGGGCGTCTGCTTGCAGCAGGACGTTCTGCGCCTGCGCATCGAAGGCTTCGCGGGAGAAGCGTCGACGAAACTCGCTGGTCAATTTGGCGAGCGGAAGATCGCGGGCCGCGAAGATACGCGCGACGAAGGCGTCGTGATCTTGTGCCGGGAAGAGCAGCGCATCGGGAAGATACGAATCGAGCCCCGATACACGCGACACGACGATCGGCCGCTGTGCAAGCACGGCTTCGATCATCACGAGCGGCACGCCTTCATAGGCCGAAGGCAGCACGAGCGTATCGGCGGCGACGATATACGGCAGCACATCCTTCTGCGGTCCGACCATCCTGACGCATGCGGACAACGCCGGATTCGCGGCGATAAGAGCCCGCAAGCGCGCATCGTCGGGACCTTCGCCGACGATCAGCACGAGTGTGCGGCGGAATGCATCGGCGTGACGTTCGATCGCCTGCATCAGAAAGTCCTGACGCTTCTGCTGAAAGTTCAGACGCCCGATATGCGCGATGATCGTCGTGCCGTCGTCGGGCAAGCCGAGCGTTGCGCGTGCGCCTTGCCTGGTCAGCGTCGAATGGCTGAAGCGATCATCGACATAATTTTCGAGGATCATTGCGCCTGCGCCCGGCGCGAGCTTCTTAAGCTTGCCGCGCAGATGCTCATTCAACGTGATGTATTCATTCGGCACGCGATACAGTACGCGCTTCACGAGCCATTTGATTTTTTCGGCGCGGCCCGCATTGACCGGCGCATCGTCGACGAGCGGAAGATAGCTCACCGCAACAGTGCGCGCATAGCGCGCGGCAAAAAGCCCCGCGAGACCGGATGCAATCGTCCCTTGAGCGATGACCAGCTTGTCGAGCCGCAACGCGCGCAAGCTCGCCGCCGTCGAGCGGACCATGCGCAGCAGCGCGAAGACATTACCGCGGATCGATTCCGCCGTGTAGGAAAGACCGATGACCTTGACCTTCGGATGCGCGGCCGACAGTTCGCTCACATAGCGAAAGAGCGCTTCGTTCGCATGCGGGACGAGAATGTGCAAGGTGTCGAACTGCGCACTCGCGACGAGCGCCAGCATGAAACGCTTGAGCATTTCCTCGTGGCCGCCGTTGATACCCGAGTCGCAATAAATTCCTACCTTCACTGATTTTCTCCGTTGCCGTTCGCGGGATCGCAAGTCATTGCGGCTTGTCGATGAACTGCATCATCAGGCGCGCGCTTTCGGTCCAGCGGAATCGCTCGGCATGCGCGAGGCCGCGGCGCTTGAGATCGTCGCTCAGTTCGGGCGAATCGAGCAGCTCGCGCAACTTGGCGGCAATATCATCTACCGAATACGGGTCGCAATAGATCGATGCATCGCCGCACGTTTCCGGCAAGGCAGCCGCGCGGCCGACGAGCGTCGGACAGCCATTGCGCATGGCTTCGAGCGGCGGAATGCCGAAGCCTTCGTAAATCGACGGATAAAGAAAGCAGGCGGCATGCTGATAAAGCGCCTTCAGCTTTTCGTCGCTGACATAGCCTGCCTGCTTGATATTCGGTGCATCGGAAAGATCGTGCGCCTTGCCGAAGATCGCGGCATTCTTCATACCGACGATCACGAGATCGATCGACGGATCGTTCAGACGCCTGAAGGCCTCGACGAGCCGCTGGAAATTCTTCGTCGGATTCATGCTGCTGACGGCGAGCACGTAACGGTTCTTCGTGAGTTTCAGTTCATCGATCACCGATGCATCCGGCGTGACGTGATCGAGATGATCCGCCGCGAGCGGCACCACGCCGATGCGTTCCGGCGGCACGCCGACATGATGCGCGAGGCGGTCGCGCGAGAACTGCGAGTTCGTCAGCACGCAACTCGATGTGCGCGCGAGAATCCAGAACATCACGTGATACCACGTACGAAACTTCCACGAGAAGTGCGACGGTGTATCGAACACCGCGGCATCGTGCATATAGATGATCTGGTTCGCGCGAAAGATCGAGCCCGAGTTGGACAGGTTCACAATGCGCGAGCGTCCCGCGAAGAGCGGCAGAACGAGCTGTTCCCAGAACACGCCCTTGCCGAAACCGAGCTTGACGTTATCGACGCCCTGCACGGGATCGAGCCCGTTCTGCGGCGGCACCGCGAGCGTGACGTGCGAGCCTTGCGGCAATTGTCCGAGTGCGGCAACGAGTTCGCGCGCGACCCGCTGCACGCCAGTGGTCTTCTGGCTCGTGAAGCGGCCGTTATAGACGAGCTTGTTCGTGGCGATGGAGGTATCCATAGTCGAGGCGTTAGAACTGAGAATCGGAGCTGGTTTCATACGATGCGACTTCGTTTGCACCGAGCGTCTCGCGCGTGTACTTGTCGGAGCCGAGCTGATAAACGGAAAGCCATTGGCGAAAGATCGCATCCATCGAAAAGCGCTTGCTGGCGGATTCTCTTGCGGCAACGCCCATGCGCGCACGCAGTTGCGGGTCGTCGCGCAGAAGTGCGATGTACTTGGCCATGTCTTCCACACGCGAGGCGACGAAGCCTGTCACGCCATGCTGCACCACATCGCGATTGCCGACCACGTCCGTGACGACGGCGGGGATACCCGCGACCTGCGCTTCGATCAGCGCGATCGGCATTCCTTCCCAGCGTGAAGTCTGTACGTAGATGTCGAGTTCGGAAGTGAGTTCGAGCGCACGCTCGCGTGTGACCCAGCCGCTGCACGACACGGTGTCGCCGGGCATCTGGCCGGGCAACTCTTCGAGACTGCCGCCGATCCACAGAAACTTCACGGACGGGCTGTGCAGATCCACGGCAAGCTGCATGAACGCTTCGTGATTCTTCTGATAAGACGCGCGCCCGCTCATACCGATCAACACTTCGCCCGCGTGGCGCTCAATGCGCGGCGGAATTTCCGTGACGTTTACGCCGTTTTCGATCATGCGCGTTGTACGGGTGTGCATCTTCGTTTCGATCTCGCGCTGCTCGCTCTTCGAACACGCGACGATAGTGCCGCCCATACGCGCGGCAATGCGCTCGAAGCTGAGATAGGCGAACTGTTTGGCGGGCGACACATCGCGCCGCAAAAAGGCAAGGCCGTGCGGGGAATAAAACACGCGCGCATTCGGTGCGGCGATGCGCGCGGCGGCGCGTCCCAGCACGCCGGCCTTCGACGAATGAAGATGCACGACCGACGGATCGCATTCCTTGAGCTTGCTCACGAGGTTCCAGAGGCTCGTCCAGTCGTTCTTGATGCTGACCTCGCGGAACATGCTGACGTAGGTTAGCTTTACCGCCGGATGAAAGAGCTTCAGGAAATTCTTGGGTGTTTCTTGCCTGATCGAATGAAGGATCGTCACGCCGACTCCGGCCGCCGCTGCACGGTTAGAAAGCTGGGTCAGCATCGATAGCACCCCGCCTCCAAAAGCTTCGGTTATATGTACGATCTCTTTCATATTTGAACTCTTCGATTGGCGAAATGCCGAACGCCCCGCGGCAAACGCTATGAGAAGGAAGCGGCCTAATGGTTATGGGTTAGAGACATCACACTTTTCAAGCACGGCAAATGCATGCAGGGCGGGAGGGCGCTTACCCACCTGCAAGGAACACATAAAGAAGCCGGGATAGGCGTGTCGGAGTACTAACCGAGCGAACTTTCATATACCCGATAAATACACACGCGATCCGACCCAAGCATTACTCGTTCCTTGCGCACACGTCTGCGAGGAACCCCCGTCAAGCTTGAGCATCAAGCCTGGAATTCTCTTGCTGCGAGCACCCGGACAAGCTGGCTAGCCTGTTGGGCGCCACGGTGTCGGTCTTGGCGAAGAGCTACTTGCGCCGCGCCGATGAGGCAGAGGCAAGCCGTGAAAGCGCGGCCAGCCTGATCGCGTGACGCAAACCCCGATTGGTCAAACATTTTTTAGCTTCTCAAAGCGAGGCCCCTTGGACCTAGCTTGAGCACTTTCCTGTCCGTGCCCGGGACATCGTCGACTTCATGCTTTACTCTGGTGTGGCGGTTTCATTACGATTATTGGGCAGCGGAGAATTCTGCTGAGCAATCACCGCTTCGCAAATCTGCAGAAGTATCTTTAAATCCTTGATCGGGACCGCGACCGACTGCATGCGCAGGCTCTCTGCCTGTTCAACGAGTTTCTGCACGCGTTCGATCGACATGTCCCATGACTCCATTCCACTGCTCGCTTAAATAGATACTGTTCGTACCATTACGATATCGGCTCTATTCATTCGGGTCCGTGCGCTAAGTCACATACAAGGACGCAACTTCTGGAGTAGAGCGCGATCGAAAGCGCGGCTGCGCACAGTACCGGTGCCACGCCGCTTTGCTTGCGATTGCAACGGCAAAACAGGCGGGTCGAAGCATTGAGGCGGAATCATTGAAGCGAATACGTGCTGCTTTTATATCATGCGTACTTTGCGGCATGACGTGCGCCAGACAGCGAATCTGGCGGATTAGGATAGGCAAGTCACATATCCTTGTCACGTGCCCGAGCCGGCTTCTTCGGGAACCGGGCGCTTAAGAAAAGGCACACCCTGCAGATGCAACGTATAGGCCATGGCGGCCGCCACGCACGTCTCGACAATCAACACCGTCGCTGCCGCGCCCAGCTCGCCGAAGTACTTCGCCAGCACGGCAAGCAGCGCAAAATTCAGCACCGCCGAACCAATCAGCACGCGGCTGAACTGCGCCTTCATGCCAAGCGGAAGCATCGTCTGAACGCCGAACAAATCCGACAATCCGACCATCAGCGGCACGAAAGCCATCCAGCGCAATACATCTACCGTAGGCAAGAACTGCGGCCCATACAAGAGCTTTACGGCAAGCGGCGCACCGAAGAAGATGCACAGCGAGATCAACGAAACGATCGAACCTTGTAGCACGAACATCTTGCGCAGGAACGCGAAGGCGTCTTCTCGTGCGTGGTGCATGAGGAAGCTCACGCGCGGATATGCCGCCGTCTTGAGTGGCTGAAGCATATTCAATGCCGCACGGATCAGTTTGTCGCCCGCGGCGAAGTATCCGGCCGCGACGTTGCCCGAGATGAACGTGAGCAACACGATATTGCTGGAGGCGTAGATGTCGACGAGCGAGGTAGCAATGAACACGCTCCAGCCTTCCTTCAGACGAGCGATGATCGTCTTCAGCGACACGCGCACGAAGTTGAGCTCACGTCGAAAATACAAATACGTGCAAATTGCGATGCCCGAAAGTAACGGCACGAGTGCGTTCACCGCCATGGCGATATCGACGTCGTCGTGGTGACGCACGAAGAGATACATCGCCGGAATGCTAAGCGCGCGGCCGAGGAACACGAGCACGCTCAACACACCGAGATCTTCAATGCCCTGAAAGTACCACGTGGGAATCAGCATCGCGCCGACGGCCTGACCATAGCCGATCAACAGCAGCCAGCGATTCTCTTCGAGATAGGGAATGAAGGACGTCAGCGCGACGATCACGAAGAGACCCGCTACAGCGAGCGCGGCCTGCGTAAGGATCGTTTCCCAGAACACCTGCGAGCGCAGTTCGCGGCTTTCGCGGTTGATCGAAACCTTGGGCGTGGCCGTCAGCGAGAAGCTGTAGTTCGTGAGCGAAATGAAATAGGCGGAAAAGGCCAGACCAAACGAAAGGCGTCCATACTCGCTCGGGCCCAGGACGCGCGCGAGCCACGGCAGCGTCAGGAGCGGTGCGAGGTATGTGGATACCTGCAACGTCATCAGAATCGTGAAGTTCTTCTTAAATGAAGCCATTGAACAATTTTTCCCGGCTTGAGCACTGCATGATCGAGATGACAATGGCGCAAGATTGCGAACCGTCGTGGTTCGCCGCGACGCGGTGGGCCTTTGCGTGACAACGCCATATGCGAATAGTTTCGCTTGAGCGTCTCGCCGTCAATGCGGTACGCGGCCAAAGGGGTCTGCGCGCCCAGGCCTTGGCCGAGCTTCCGGGTGCGCGTAGTTGCCGAAGTGCCAATGCTGCAATACGAAATGCGCCGGTTCCGGCCATCGATGGCAACCGGCGAAGGCGCAACGTGTACTACAGGGATCATTTAACAAGAGAAAGACGCAATCATCAGTGGGTTTGCACACGCAAGCTTCCACTCTCGACGCGATCGTTCGATTGAAAATGTCGCAAACTGCTGGTAGGACAATAGCAGCGCATATGCACGACCTATCGACGTGCATGTGCGTCTGCCATTACTTCATTCACGCCGCAGCGTTGTCCTTCTCCGGTTCGATCGATCTCGTCGATGCATCGTTCGACATCGTGTCGACGCGCGCAATCAGGCGCGGCGGCAAGCCGATGAATCTGCGCACCACGTTACGCGTGATCTGATCGACGACCACGCGGCTCTCGGCCTCGGCATCCATCAATACGCGCGGCCAGTCCGTCGTGCCGCCGTTGAACACGAGACCTTGTGCGGGACCGCCATCGGGATCGGGCTGGAACACGCCCATCGCGCCCACGCCGCCCATGTCCCAGCCGGTGAGCGGCACGGTGTCCGCGAGCGCCACGAAGCCGTTGGGCACGGGCGGCACGCCATCCACTTCATAACCGATGAGACGATCCTGCGCGCCGAACGTCTGGCCGTTGGACAAGCCGGTGCCCGCGAAAACCCAATGATCCGCCTGACGCACCGTGAAGCCGATCGCTTCGCGTTCACGCTTGATCCATCCGCCACGCAATCGCTTCCATACGCCATATTTGCCGCCGCCATAGGCGTAGCTCAGGCCGATGAGATTCGACTCGTCGTGCCCCGGCCACTTCTCGCCGAGACGGTTCATCACCGCGTAGTCGCCGTCGATGCGGGCGTCGCCGAAATCGATCGGACGGAAGCACGTATTGCCGCTAAAGATCGCGAGATTGCCGCCTTGCGCGATGAACTTCGCGACGCGCTCGCGCATCTCCGTCGACCAGTATTCATGGTGCCCGACGCTCAACATGCAGCGATAGTTTTCGAGCTTGAGATCCGTGCCGCGATGCAGATCGTGATCGGTATAGAAGTCACACGCAATGCCTTCCGCGCGCAGCCAGCGAATGAACTTCGAATCCCAATGTGTGAACTGCTGACGCGGCGAACGCGGATCGTACGGATCGGTCGGCTCGCCGAGTTGCGCGCCCAGACCGCCGCCCGGACGCAACAGGCTCACGGTCGTCTGCGGATGCGTGCGATGAATCGGATCGCCGTAATAGCAGCCGCCGCCCATCGAGTTGTATGCGTGATACGTATTGATCGGCACGATATACGCGATATCCGCCGAAGGCTTCTTCGGCCGCGCGATGACGAGCGCCATGCTGTCGCTGTCGGGCGGCCCGGCGAAGATAGCCTTGTGCGCGGCGGCGCGTCGCCCGAGCTCGGTGAGCGGCGCGCCGTTCGCACCGACTTCATAAGCAATCGCGACATAGGCGCCCGTTTCGAGCACGTCGACATTCGGTTTGATGGTGATCGTGGGCCAGCCCCAGTCGCCATCGTGACTCACGGGTCCGACGCGCCCCGGCGACTGAAACACGGTCCTGCCGTTGACCAGTTCGGCCTGCACGGCGCCGCCAGGTTGCACGACAATGCCGCCCGCGCTCGTCAGCGTTTCGTCATTGCCCTGATGGTAGATCGCGATGGAAAAGCGGGACCCCGGCTGCACCGCGAGTTCGAATGACTCGCCGGCGGTAAAGCCGGGCCTGATCGGATAGATCTGCATGCTGAACTGGCCTCATCGTTTTTATCATTGTTGACTGCCTGCGGACGGACGGCCGCGCAGATTCCCCGCGGGAACCGCACGCGGCGCCGCTGCGGGCGGACGCAACTCGAGACCGAGCGCGCGCTTGACCATGCGCTTGGCCTGGAACCAGCGGCGATCGGCGACGACCTTTCTGTGAAAGCGCAACTCCTTCGGCGTATCCGTGCGATGTGCCGCGAAAACGCGATAGTGCGCCGCGGTGGCTTCGACCGTTCGGATCGATTCCGCGAACGCACGCGCATCCACGCGTGCCGCCTGGTGGCATGCGTATGAGAAGACCTTGTGGAACATCGCGAGCCAGAAGGGATCGAGCGGCCCTCCGTCGCAGCGTTCCATGGTTTCTTCCGCACAGGTCGTGAGCGACATGACCGTGTACGGCGTCGCCCGCGTGGTAATGCTACCCGCGCGGCGGCGATAGAAATAAAGATTGTCGTCCAGACGGAAGAGCGACTTGGCGCGCGCATAGACGAGCGGAATGGCTGCGGCGTCTTCGTACACGCGGCCGGCCGGAAACTCGATGCCGTCCCACAACGCGCGCCGATACACGCGCGCCGCCGGAAACACTTGGTACACGCGCGCGAAATCGAGCAGCGCGGCGAGATTGCAGGCACGCGGGCCGATGGTCGCGGGATCGATCAGCTTCACCTTGTCGATGACCTTGCCCGCCGAGTTGATGATGCCGACATTGAACTCGATGATGTCCGCGGTGTTCGCGTCGAGCAGCGGCATGATCTTTTGCGTGAAGTCGGTCGACCAGACATCGTCCGAATCGAGAAAGCCGATATACGGCGACGTCGCTTCCGCGATCGCACGATTGCGCGCAGCCGACACGCCCCGGTTCTCCTGATGGATCACGCGGATGTGGCGGCCCGCGTCGGTGCGTTGCACTTCGAGAATGCGGTCGAGCGTATGGTCGGTGGAACCGTCGTCGATCACGATGAGTTCGATCTCGTCCGAACGCGGCTGCGAGAGCGCGGATTCCAGCGACGCGGCGATGAAGTGCTCGACGTTGTACGCGGGGATGATCACCGAGAGCAATGTTGCGGGCTTGCCGTTTTGGACGCGTGTCATAGTGCTCGTGTCACCGGTTAGAGTTTGATTTGAAAGCCACCGTGGCCGAGGCCGGTCGTGTGCGCCGGCTGCGCGATTGCGCCATTCGTCAGGCGGAATGGTATAGGTAGCTGTAAGCTGAGAATGTTCGCCTACGCACGCACTCAAAACTTCAACTCACGTTCTCGCAATTCTTGCGGACGGTAGCGCATAAAAAATAAGCAAGAGAAAAATAAAATCGCCGTTCGTTTCCTTTAAGTATTTTTCATCGCGATAAACGCGCGCCGCCCCTTGCAGCATGGCTTCGCGCAAGATCGATTCCTGTTTAGCCACGCTGCGCCTTAAGGAAAAAATGCTTAGGGAAAGCACGCTGCTTTAAGCCGATTTTGTACCGGACATTTAAGAATCAGGCTTCTGGTAATGCCATATATGGTTTAGGCGCGATATGTGCTGACGCTGAATCGCGCCATTTAAAAAGGGGTTACAACGGTTTAGTGCGATGTCGAAAAACGCGCGACCGTGCTAAGCGAGCACGCCGTTTGCTCCCGGTTTGCTCCCTAAGGCGCGCCGGGTCGAACGCGAGCGCGTCCACGGCATGCACCGTAGGTGCTCACATATAATGGCTCGCAGACTTAGTCCGTGCGGCGCATCGCTTACTGCAGACATGCGTGCAATGCAGTTGTGAAGCGCTTCGCATTTCCGCGACATTCATCGCCACATCGCTACACGCAAGGACCACAACCGTGACAACGTCATTTTCCAGTACGGTCGAGCCAGGAGGCGTCAGGACCTTCGACGCGGCCGCCGCAGGAAACGACGGCGTGCTGGTGCTCGACGCCGCTCAGCGCTGCCTCTCCGCCGATGCCGTCTTTGCTCATCTCTTCGATCTCGATCCCGCCACGCTCACCGGCCGCATGTTGGCCGACACGCTGTTGCCGCGCCCGCTCGCGGCTGTGTTGAGCGAAGCCGCCGATGCCGCGCTCACGGGCAACGGCACGCGCCGCGCGCAAGTGACCATCAGTGACGACGGCGCAACGCGCGCGTTCGAAATCATCGCGTTGCCGGGCGCCGATTGCGTGACGCTGATCGTATCGCCGGCGGCGGGCGCATCGAATCCGCCGGGCGATGCCGCCGATCGCGTCGCGCATCTGCGTGCCGAGGCCGCGCTCTTCATGCGCGATCACGTGCTGTCGGTCGTGTCGCACGATCTGCGCGGTCCGCTCAACGCCATCCATAGCTGGGGCTATGTGCTCGAACGCAAAGTCGACGCCAACGATCCCGCCGCGCAGCGTGCGCTCGCGGGTATCCGTTCGGGCGTCGAGCAGCAGGTGAAGCTGATCGAGCAATCCATCGATACGACGCGCGCCGAGACCAAGGCGCTTTCGGTGGCGCTTGCGCCGGTCGCGTTGCGCTCGTTGCTCGAAAAAAGCGCGGCGCTGGCGCGCGCGAGCGTCGCGAATGCGCGTGGCGTGAACATCGAGATCGATTCGCCGCTTGCGGAAGAGCAGATCGAAGGCGACGCCGAACGTCTGCTGCAAACGCTCTGGCTGATGCTGGCGTTCGCCGCCGAAGCGAGTCCGGGCGGCACGACGGTGCGTGCATCGAGTGTCATCGAAGGCAGCATGTGGCGTACGGACGTGCGTTTCACCGCGTCCGCGAAGGCGCTCGGCGACGCGAATTCGCCGCACGTGCTCGAAGCATTCGCGCGCCGGCAGGCGCTTGAGCCGCGCGAAGGCGGGCGTATCGCGTGGGGGCTGGCGCTCTGCAAGCGCGTCGCGGAAGCGCACGGCGGCGCGTTCGAGCACAGCGATATCGTCGATGCCGCGGAGGTCACGCTCTCGGTGCGTCTGCCTGTCGCGGGGATGTAGTTTTACTTTCGAATAACCGTCACTCTTATACTGACGGTTTCCTTTTTCGAAGAGAATTGCTTTGGCTCAGGTCGTCGCGCTGATCGGCGCATTGTTGCTCGTCGCCTTGAATGGTTTTTTCGTCGCGGCCGAGTTCGGGCTCGTCAAGTTGCGAGCCACGCGCGTCAAGGCGCTTGCGCGCACCAACGGCCTGCCCGGCCGCCTGCTCGCGAAGGTACACGGGCAACTCGACGCCTACCTGTCCGCCTGCCAGCTCGGCATCACGCTGGCTTCGCTCGGTCTCGGCTGGATCGGCGAGCCGGCGTTCGCCACGTTGTTGCATCCGCTGTTCGCGCTGATCGGCGTGGAATCGGAGAAGCTGATCGACTCGGTCTCGCTGTTCTTCGCGTTCACGGTCATTTCGTTCCTGCATATCGTGGTCGGCGAACTGGCGCCGAAATCGTGGGCCATCCGCCGTTCGGAGCAGGTCGGCCTGTGGCTCGCCATGCCGCTCTATGGCTTCTACTGGGTGATGTATCCGTTCATCTGGGTGCTGAATACGAGCGCGAATTTCGTGCTGCGGCTGTTCGGCATCTCGGCGGAGCACGGCCACGACGCGCATTACTCCACCGATGAACTCAAGCTGATCCTGCGCGGGCGGCATCACGGCGGCAAATCGTCATACAACGCGGACGAGTGGAACACGATTGCGCATTCGCTCGACTTCAGCCGCATGACGGTGTCGGACCTGATGCGTCCGGCGCATGAACTCGTCGGCCTGCGCAACGACCTGCCGATGCGCGACAACCTGGCCGTTATTTCGCGGCATCGTTTTTCGCGCTATCCGTTGTTCGCGGATGCATCGGGCGAACGCGTGATCGGCATGATCCATCTGAAGGACTTGCTGCTTGCGGGCGATGGCGGCCGCGGGTTCAATTTCGCGTTCTCGAAAGATATCGAGAAGCTCGACAAGCTGTCGCAGCACGTGCGTCCGGTGCAGTACGTGGCGCCGAATCTGTCGGCGCTCGAACTGTTCCGGCGCTTTCGCAAGGGCGCGCCGCATCTGGCGATCGTCGGGCGCAAGGGCGCGAAACCGATCGGCTTCATCACGCTCGATAATCTGCTCGGCGCGCTCGTCGGCCAGATTCACGACGAGTTCCGTCAAGGCGATGCCGACTGGTCGCGCATGGACGACGGCACGCTGATGGGCAAGGGCAGCTTGCCGGTGGTGTCGCTGGAGCGGGCGCTGGGCATCGATATCGATGAAGGTCGCGCGGAATCGGTCGGCGGGCTCGTCATCAATGCGCTCGGCGATCTGCCCTCGGAAGGGCAGCGCGTCGAGTTCGACCGCTTCGATATCGTGGTCAAGAAAATGAAGGGGCCGCGGATCGTGCTTGTGCGCGTTTATCCGCGGGAAGAGGCGCTGGAAGAAGCGGAATGAAAACTGGGCACGCAAAGCCTTAAGGCTTCGGCACGCCTTCCTCGACGAGCAACGCAACCGGCATCGATGCCAGCGCATCGCGCAGCAAGAGCCGCTCGCCTTCGGCCTTCGGTGCATTCGGACTCAACCAGTCGAACAACGCGCGCGAATGCAGCGCCTCGGGCAAGACGACGGCCGTATCGCCCCAGCGGTCGGCCTCGACGAGCGGCACAGCGCCGTCCGCGTCCAGCAGCGGCGCCGCAAGCCGCGTCGCGATCACGATGGCAAACGCGCTGCCCGCATGCCGCGCATACGCGATCACATGCTTCGCGTGTTCGCCCTGCACATCGAGCGGCAAGTACTCGCCCTGCGCGAACAGCGACTCACAGTGCTTGCGCAAAGCCAGCGCGCGCCGCACCACGGCGAACTTCACGCGGCCGTCATGCCAGTTTTGGATTTGCTCGGAAGGCGGCCCGCTTTCCTCGATTTCCGCGAGCCATTTGCGACGCAAGTCGTAATCGACGGGACGCCGGTTGTCCGGATCGACGAGACTGAAATCCCATAGCTCTGTGCCTTGATAAAGATCCGGCACGCCCGGCGATGTCAGCCGTAACAGCGTCTGCTGGAAGCTGTTGATTGCGCCGAGCGGCCCGATACGGCCAACGAACGACGAAAGCTCCTGCAGAAAACCGTTGCGCCGCTGCGGCGCGACGATATCGAACAAGAACTCGCGGCATGCATTCTCGTACGCCTCATCCGGCGCGAACCAGCTCGTGCGCAGTTTGGCCTCGCGCAATGCCTTCAATTGCCACTGCGCCACGCGTTCGGCGAGCGCGTGAACGCCTGCTTCGTCATCGGGGGCAAGGTCGAGCGGCCAGCATCCGACGAGCGTCTGATACAGCATCGCTTCCGCCGCCGGGCCCGGCGCCCAGTCGCGCGCATCGCTCGTTTCGGCGGGACCGCCGTTCGGGCCGCGTCGCAATGGCGTGTTCAACGTCGACCATTGCTTGAGCGTCGTGGCCCATTCGTCGGGAATCTCGCTCAGTGCCGCGATGCGCGCCCGCACGTCTTCGCCGCGCTTGTGATCGTGCGTCGCGGTGCAGAGCATTGCGTGCGGAAACGCGTCGAAACGCTCGCGATTGCCCGCATGAAAATCATCGACGGATAGCGCGAACTCGCCCGGATCCGCGCCGACTTCGTTGCGCGAGATGAGCCGTCCATAGCGATAGCACGCCGTATCCTCGACCGCCTTCGCCGCCACCGGCGACGTTAGCTGCGAGAACAGCGTCTGCGCCGCGCGCCGCTGCGATCCGCTCGACGGCAGCGCACTCTGGCCCGCCTGCGCCTGATTGCGGTCGCGGTCGCGATTGCGTTCGGCGGCGCGATCGCGTCCGCGTTCGCTTCGTTCAGCGCGTGGTTCGGCTGCTTGCGGCGCTTCGTCGGGCAGCTTGCCGCCGAGCCATTGCGCGACCTGATCGAGCACGACATGATCCGCACGCGCGAGCACGGCACGCGCGCCTTCCAGCGCCTGCGCGAAGAAGCGTTCGTCCTCGGCGCTGCGCACGCCGCCCACCGGATAGATGCGATACACCGGAAACTGCACGACGAGTTCGCCGACCGCGCGCCGGATCGACGTGAAGGTGAAATCGCGCGTGGCGTGCGCGTCGCGCGCGATACGATGCAGCGCGCGCGTCACGCGATCCAGTTCCGCCGAGAGATTTTCCGCGAGTATCTTGCGGCGCGCGTCGAGTGCTTCGTCGGCGAAACTCGCGCTCTTTCCCGTAATCTCCGACCACAGCGCCGCGAGCGGTTCCGCGCCCGCCGGATCGTGCAGCAAGGCGCCGACGTCGTTCATGAAGTCGTAGCCCGTGGTGCCGTCCACTTGCCAGTCGCGACGCAGTGGCTCGCCGCGCGCCAAAATCTTTTCGACGACGAAATACGTCCGGCCATTGCTGTTGCGCAACGCCTCGGGCCGCTCCGCCGACAGTTCTTCTAGCCGCGCGCGCAGCCGCTGGCCATACTCGCGCGGCTCGGCGAGACCATCGACGTGATCGACGCGCACGCCATCGATCAATCCTTCGGTGAAGAGCCTGAAGATGAGCGCATGCGACGCCTCGAACACTTCGGGCCGCTCGACACGCACGCCGCCCAGCGTGCTCACGTCGAAGAAGCGCCGCCAGTTCACTTCGTCGGCGGCGGTGCGCCACCATGCGAGCCGGTAATGTTGCCGCTCCAATAAGCGATGCAGCCGGTCGCGGCCCGCGGGCGTATCGGGCGAATGCGCGGCAAGGATCGCTTCGATCGCGGCCTGTCCGCCTTCGGTCTGCCCGATGATGACGAGCGCGGCGCGCGCATCGGCGGCGCGCGGCTGATCGGCGGGCTGCGTCGTCAGGCCGGCGAAGCGCTGCGCCAGCTCGGGCGCTTCCTGAAACACGGCGGGATAATCGACCGGGCACACCGGAAACACATGCGAGTAATACTCGATGACAAAGCGCCCTTCGTCCGCGCGATACGCAAGCCGGATCTTGCCGCCCTGCAATTCGTCGCCGTAGGACGCGCCGAGAAAGGGCGCGAGCACCTTGCCGCGCAACGCGGGATCGGGCGAATGCCAGTCGATATCGAAAAAGCGCGCATGCGTGGCGTGCCGTCCCCATTCGAGGATGTCCTGCCACCACGCGTTCTCCGACCCGCCCACGCCCATGTGATTCGGCACGATATCGACGATCAGCCCTATCTCATGCGCGCGCAGCTTCTCGACGAAGCGCCGCAACGCATCTTCGCCGCCCAGTTCCGGATTGACCTTCGTATAGTCGACGACGTCGTAACCGTGCGTGGATCCGGCTGTCGCCGTGGTGATCGGCGATGCATAGGCATGACTCACGCCGAGCGACGCGAAGTAGTCGACGAGCGCGGTGGCGTCGTCGAAGGTGAAGTCTTTGTGGAACTGGAGCCTGAGCGTGGAGCGCGGTACGGTCATGGCGATTCTGTCGGTTTCGAAGTGTGTTCGTTCAGTTGCACGGAGCGCTTGCGCGCGGTATCCACGGCGAGCAGACGATCGGCAAAGGCATCGTCGAGAAACAGCTCGTCGACGGGTTGGGCCATACGCCGCCGCCAGTTCGGATGCTCGTCGATCGAGCCCGGCAGGTTCGGCTGATCCGTCAGCGCGAGCAGGTCTTCGAGCGGATACGTGACGAGCGGCGCGGGCGTCGCGGCGACGAAAACCAGCGCTTCATCGACGGGCGCGTTGTCGATGTCGGGCGCGTCGACGTCCGTGGGTGCGATGCCCGCGTCCTGAAACGCCTGCCACAGCAACTCGCGATCCTCGCCGCGTTCTTCCAGCGCCACTTCCACTGCGTCGCGGCCATCGTCGCGCGCCATCGTCTGGCCGATTTTCGAGCGCAACACGATGTCCTCGCCGCGCCACCAGCCGGTGACGGTCGGCAGATCGTGCGTGGTCGTCGTCGCCGTGACGCCGCCGTCCCATTCATGCGGCGGCTTGAAACCCGGGCCGTCCACGGCGCGCTCGAACCACAGCACCCGAATGCCGAGCAAGCCGTGCTCCTGCAATCTTTCTGTAAAGCCGGGCGGCACCGTGCCGAGATCTTCGCCGACCACGATCGCGCGATATCGCCACGATTCGAGCGCGATGAGCCGCAGCAGATCTTCGAGCGGATAGCGCAGATACGCGCCGTTTGCCGCGCTCTCGCCGTCGGGCACGAGCCAGAGCCGCCGCAAGCCGAGAATGTGATCGATGCGGATGCCGCCCGCGCGCGCGAACGCGCAACGCAGCATGTCGATGAACGCGGAGAAGCCTTGCGTGCGCATCGCGCGTGGCGAGAAGGTCGTGAGGCCCCACGATTGCCCGGCCTGGTTGAAGAGATCGGGCGGCGCGCCGACGGAGACGCCCGTCAACATCTCGTCGCGATACGACCACGCGTGACTGCCCGCGCTATCGCATCCGACCGCGAGATCCGCGACGAGCCCCACCGCCATGCCCGCATCGCGCGCGGCGTGCTGCGCGTGCATGAGTCCCTTCGCGGCGAGCCATTGCGCGAAGAGATAAAAGTCGACCTCGCGGCGATGTGCCTGCGCAAACGCCGCCACTTCTTCGCTGCGTGGATCGCGCAACGCGTCGGGCCAGTTGCGCCAATGGCCTCCGCCGTTTTCCGCGATTTGCGCCGCCTGCAAGGCTTCGAAGCGCGCATGATCTTCGAGCGGTCGTCCGCCTTTCTCGACGAACGCAGCGAAATCCTTCGCCAACGGCGACGCCTGATCTTGCGAAAACGTATCGAACAGCGCGCGCAGAATCGCGAGACGCGCCTTCATCGCGCGCGGCCAGTCGATCAGCGTGAGGCCTTCAAGTTCGGTCAATTCAGCGGCGACGCCGGCCTTTTCGATTGCCGCGCGCAAAGCGGGCGCGCCCAGCACGGCGGCCGGATCGACATGCGCGATGTTGAGAAACAGCCGCGACGACGGCGAGTACGGGCTGAACTTGTCCGGCTCGGCGCTGAACATGGCGTGCATCGGGCTGATGGCGATCGCGTGACCGCCGCGCTTCGCCGTTTGCGTGGCGAGCGCGGCGAGCGCCGTGAAGTCGCCGACGCCGCCGTCGCCGTTGCGTCGCAGACCGTAGACTTGCGCGGCGACGCCCCACAGCGGCGGCGCATGCGGCGCGTCGTCGTCGAGCGTGCGCCAGGCATCGTCGATGGTGTAGCAGCGTGCGGGCGCGACCGCGAGCGTCGTGCGATGGTCGTTGATCACGAGCGTGTGATAGCCCGGCTCCGCGATTGGCGAGAGCAACGCGATCTCGCCTTTAGGCGACGTGAAGCGCCCGTCGATCACCGCGCCGCTTTCCAGCTCGATGCGATAACGCGTACCCGACTTCGCCGCCGACAGCGGCAGCGCAATGCCGCGATCCACTTCGGCGGTAATCAGCGGCGGCAGTTTGCGGCCGCTCATTTCGGCATCGACAGCGGCCATGCTCTGCTTGATCTGCGTGGCGTTGCCGCACGGCAGCCCGAGCTTTTCGAGCAGGATGCGCAGCGTCGTTTCGGGCACGCGCTGCATGACCTTGTGCGCGTTCTTCCACTCGATTTCGAAGCCCGCGCGTTCCGCGAGCGCCTCGATGCTGCTCATCGGACGCGCGGCGTGTGTATCGTTTCCAGTTGCGGTGCTCACGACTTTTTCCCTTCGATGGAAGTGGAAACGGCGGCAGCCGGCTCGAAGCGGCGCGCGTCGTGCGCGAGCGCATATTCGTTGACTTCGCCGGTGAGCCACGCGAGGCACGTGCGGCCGCCGAGCCGGCCTTCACGCGTGCGATCCTGCGCGCGCGCCGGCGTCTCGAAGACGATCTTGCCCGGCGGTGTTTCCTTCAACGCAATGTCCGTCTCGCCGAGATTGAGCGCGATGGTCAGCTTCTCGCCGTCGCCGAGCTTCCAGCGCGCGACGATCGCCTTCTCGGCGAGCACGTCGGCACCGAGCGCCTTCGCGCCCTTCAGACGCGGCGTCACGAGCTTCGCGCGCACGGTCAGCGCCGAGCGATAGAAGTGCAGCCACAGGAGCCGGTCTTCCTCGTCCTGTTTATCCGCAAGATTCGGCGACGACTGCGCGAACGTGGTGGCGTCGTTCGGATCGGGAATCTGCGCGCGGCGCTTTTCGTCGGTGAATGCGGAAAACTTCGCGAACTCGCGGCGGCGGCCTTCGCGCACGGCGTCGGCGAGCTGGTCGTGATAGTCGGTGAAGAACAGGAATGGCTGCTTCGATCCGTATTGCTCCTCCATGAACAGCAGCGGAATCTGCGGCGACAGCAGCAAAAGCGCCGTCGCGGCGAACAACGATTCGTCGTCCGTCAGCGAGCGCAGGCGATCGCCCATTGCGCGATTGCCGATCTGATCGTGGTTCTGCAGGAACATGACGAAGCGCGTCGGCGGCAGATGCGCGCTTTTTTCGCCGCGCGGTTTGCCGTCATGAATCGGCGACGGATCGCCCTGATACGCAAAGCCTTCGCCAAGGATGCGCGCGAGCTTCTCGATAGGCTGATCCGAATACGCGCCGTAGTAGCTCTCGCTCTCACCGGTCAGAAGGACGTGCAGCGTGTTGTGGGCGTCGTCGTTCCATTGCGCGTCGAAATGCGTTTCCAGCAAGTTCGCCGTGTTGTGCTCGTTCTCGAGCACGAGATGCACGTGACGTCCGGCTTCGACCGATGTGCGAATGCGGTGCGCAAGTTCGCGCAGCCACTCGTCGTCGTTGATCGCGTGCACCGCGTCGAGGCGCAGGCCGTCGAAACGATATTCGTTGAGCCAATACAGGGCATTGTCGAAGAAGAAGTCGCGCACCTGCGGACGTTCGAAGTCGATCGCCGGTCCCCATGGCGTATCCACGCCTTCGCGGAAAAAGGTCTTCGCGTACGCACTCAGATAATTGCCGTCCGGACCGAAGTGGTTATAGACCACATCGAGGAAGACCATGAGGCCGAGACCGTGCGCCGTGTCGATCAACTGCTTCAACGCTTCGGGCTTGCCGTACGACGAGTCCGGCGCGTAGGGCAGCACGCCGTCGTAGCCCCAGTTGCGCGTGCCGGAAAAGTCGTTGAGCGGCATCAGTTCGATGGCCGTCACGCCCAGTTGCGCGAGTTCGGGCAGGCGCGCGGTGACGCCCGCATAACCGCCCATCGCGCCGACGTGCAGTTCGTAGAGCACGGTTTCTTCCCACGGCCGGCCATGCCAGTTCGTGTGCGTCCACCGATACGCGCGCGGATCGACCACTTCGCTCGGGCCGTGCACGTCTTGCGGCTGAAAGCGCGATGCGGGGTCGGGTACGGCGAGATCCTGATCGAGCCTGTATCGATAGAGCGTGCCCGCGCCGCCGTCGGCTTCGGCTTCGAACCAGCCGTCGCCGGTTGCTTGCATGTCGATCAGCTCCGGCGTGCCGCCCGCGCGCTGAATTTCCACTTGCACGGACTCGCGCGATGGCGCCCAGAAACGGAAACGCGTGCGCGGATTTTCCCGTACGGCACCCGTCAGATGCGCGCCGAAGGGAAGGCAATACGCATGATGATGCTTGTGCGGATCGATCGGACGTTCGGACATGATTTCCTGCCTGTATTGCTGCGGTTTCCGGTGTTCATCGAATGAACGGGGTGTGCGTGCGCGTTAGTGCGGCGCGTCGATTTCAGGCGGACGAGACGATGGCAGCGTGCCGGGATCGGGCGGCAACGCCGTCAAAAGACGCGGCCCCTGATGCGCGCCCGCCATCCACACCGCTTGCCAGTCGGCGTCGCCGGTAGGTTCGGCCAGCAACACGACGATACTGTGCGCGGCCACCTCCAGCTCACTGCCGACGAGCGGGCGCGTGACCGAATCGGGTTCCGCGCTATCCAGGAGCACGTTCCATTCCAAGTGCGGCGCGGGCGGCACGAATGAGATCGCTTGCGACGAGCTGTTGAACATGAGCAGCAGCACGTCTATCTCGCCGTCGATGCCGGGGCCGGCGCGCCGCAGCGTGAGCGCACGGCCCTCCGGGTCCTGCCATGCCTCGATCGCGAGCGCGACGCCGCGTTCGTCGAACCAGCTCACATCGTAGAGTCCGGGCAGCACTTCGCGATCGCCGTAAAGGAAGCGCGTTTCGCGCAGCACCGGGTAGTTTTTTCGCAGCGCAACAACACGCGCGACAAACTCCGTCATCACGACGCCCTGCGGACTCTGCGCCGCCGCCCAGTCGAGCCAGGAAATCTCGTTGTCCTGGCAGTAGGCGTTGTTGTTGCCGCGCTGCGTGCGGCCAAATTCGTCGCCGCTGAGAAGCATCGGCGTGCCGAGCGAGAGCAGCGTGGTCGCGATCATCGAGCGGGCGAGGCGCACGCGGAGTTCGAGAATCGCGGGGTCGGCGGTCGGGCCTTCGACGCCCCAGTTCGCGCTGCAGTTTTCGTTATGGCCGTCGTTGTTGCCTTCCTGATTCGCGTCGTTGTGCTTGTGCGAATACGCGGTGACGTCGGCGAGCGTGAAGCCGTCGTGCGACGCGACGAAATTCACCGACGCCCATGGCTTCCTGAAGCGGCGGTTGAACAATTCGGCCGAGCCGGTGAGACGCGCGGCGAGATCGGGACGCATGCCGGCGTCGCCTCGCCAGAAGCGCCGCGCGCCGTCGCGATACTTGTCGTTCCATTCGGCGAAGCCGGGCGGATGATTGCCCACCTGATAGCCGTCCGGCCCGATATCCCACGGTTCGGAAATGAGCTTGCGCGTGGAGAGAATCGGGTCCTGGCGGATTGCATCGAAGAAACCCGAGCCCGGATCGAAGCCGTGCCCTTCGCGGCCGAGCGTGACGCCGAGATCGAAACGAAAGCCGTCGATATTGAACGCCGTGCTCCAGTAGCGCAGCGAATCCATCACCATCTGCAGCACGCGCGGATGCGACAGGTTCACGGTATTGCCGCAGCCCGTTTCGTTGATGTAGTGGCGTTCGTCGCCGGGAATCAGCCGGTAATAGCTCGCGTTGTCGAGTCCGCGCCAGGAGACGGTCGGGCCGAGTTCGTTGCCTTCGCACGTATGGTTGTAGACGACGTCGAGAAACACTTCGATGCCCGCCGCGTGCAACTGCCGCACCGCAATGCGCATTTCGTTCAGGCGATGCGTGGACAGATAAGAGGGCTCCGGCGCGAAGAACGCGGCGGTGTTGTAGCCCCAGTAATTCTTCAGGCCGCGCTCGACGAGAAAGCGGTCGTTCAGAAACGCGTGCACGGGAAGAAACTCGACTGCGGTGATGCCGAGCTTCTGCAAATGCTCGATGAACCACGGCGACGAGAGCGCCGCGAACGAACCGCGCTCGTGCTGGCGGATATCGTCGCGCATCATGGATGCACCGCGCACGTGCGTTTCGTAGATGATCGTCTCGCCCCAGGGCGTGTCGGGACGCACGTCGCGCGACCAGTCGAAGGCGTCATCCGTGACGATGCACTTGGGCATCGCGGGCGCGGAATCGCGGCGATCCATCGACATGTCGAGCCGGTTCGAATGCACGCGATAACCGAACAGCGCATCGGACCAGCGCCACGGCCCGACGAGCTTTTTCGCATAAGGGTCGAGCAACAGCTTGTGCGGATTGAAGCGATGCCCCTGTTGCGGCTGATACGGACCATGCGCACGAAAACCATAGACCGTGCCGGGATGCGCACCGGGCAGATAGCCGTGCCAGATTTCGTCGGTGCATTCGGGCAGGTCAAAGCGCATCAGCTCCTTGCGGCCGGTGCTGTCGAACAAACAGAGTTCGATGCGATGCGCGTTCGATGAAAATACCGCGAAGTTGACGCCCAGACCGTCCCAGTTGGCTCCGAGCGGGTAGGATGCGCCCGGGAGCAACTTGTCGGGAAGTGCATTTGCCATGTGCCCGTCCTGTTGTTTGCCTCTTCGCCGGTGCGGCGGTGGGTTTGAGTTTATGCCATTGGTTTGTTGCGGTTCGCTTTGGTTGTTCGCTTGTTTGTTTGTTCGTTCGTGAAATCCTGAATTCGCGTCGGTCTATTTGTGTTGCCCCTGTGCGGGGCGGCACCTACTTTCTTTGCTGCTGCAAAGAAAGAAGGCAAAGAAAGCAGCTCTCCCCATCCAAAGCACTTCACACCGGCCGCGGCACAGGCGAAGAGCCTTTGGCACGCGGTGGCAATTGCCCTCGTTAGTCAACGGGGCTTGGCTCGCGCACGGTCTGCCAAATCGCGCTGTTTAACAGACTGGCGCAGCGCCAAATAGCTCCGGCCCGCTTCGCGGCCGACCGGTAAATCGAGTCGGTGCGTGCTTCTTTGCTAATGCTTCCATCTCGCTTCATGTGCTGCACGTTGGTTTCCCTTGCAGACCCAGCGGCAGCGCGCAGCGCTGTGCCGGAGCTTTTTGGTGCTGTGCCAGCGCGCTAAAACGTCTAGCTAGTCAGACCGTGCGCGAGCCATACCCGGTGAAACTTGCGAGGGCTACGGCTACTCCCGTGCCATAGGCAATTCGCCTGTGCCGCGGCCGGCGTGAGGTACTTTGGATGGGAGAAGCTGTTTCTTTGGTTACTTTCTTTGCAGCAGCAAAGAAAGTAACTGCCGCCCCGCACAGGGGCAACACAAATAGACTGACGCGAAATCAGGATTCCACGAAAGCCAAACAGCAAAGCCATCCAAGAGCAATCCTCAATCAGCGCGTAAAACAATGGTCGCGAGCGGAGGCAACGTCAAAGCAGCCGACTGCCCCCGCCCATGACTCGGATAGTCATCCGTATGAATGACGCCGCCATTACCCATGTTCGATCCGCCATATATCGAGGCATCGGAGTTGAAGACCTCGCTCCATCGGCCGCCGCGCGGCATCCCGATCCGGTAGGCAAGCCGCGGCACCGGCGTCATATTGCAGACCACGACGAGTTCGCGTCCCTCCGCGTCCGTGCGCCGATATGCGTAGACGCTGTTGGCGTTGTCATCGCCGACGATCCATTCGAAGCCGCGCGCATCGCTATCCAGCTTGTGCAATGCAGGCTCGCTCGTATAAAGCAGATTCAGATCGCGCACGGCTTTCTGCAAGCCGCCATGCAGGGAATCGTCGAGCAAATGCCAGTGTGGCGATTCGTCGTGATTGAACTCCGCGAACTGCCCGAACTCGCCGCCCATGAACAGCAGCTTCTTGCCCGGATGCGTCCACATAAAGCCGAAATACGCACGCAGGCTGGCGAACTTTTGCCATCTGTCGCCGGGCATCTTGCCGATCAGCGATCCCTTGCCGTGCACGACCTCGTCGTGAGACAGCGGCAGCACGAAACGCTCGGAATACGCATACACCATCCCGAACGTATAAAGATGATGGTGATACTGGCGATAGACCGGATCTTCCTCCATGTAATGCAGCGTGTCGTGCATCCAGCCCATGTTCCACTTGAAGTCGAAGCCCAGGCCACCGCTCTCGACGCTCGCCGTCACGCCGGGCCACGCCGTCGATTCCTCGGCGATGGTGATCGCGCCCGGAATGTGCCGCACTTCGTGATTGAGCCGCTTCAAAAACGCGATCGATTCGAGATTCTCGCGGCCGCCATGCACGTTCGGCACCCATTCGCCGGTCTTGCGTGAATAGTCGCGATACAGCATCGACGCGACGGCATCCACGCGCAGTCCATCGACGTGATAGCGCTTGAGCCACGCCAGCCCCGATGCGATCAGGAACGCGCTCACCTCGTTGCGGCCGAGGTTGTAGATCATCGTGTTCCAGTCCTGGTGATAGCCTTCGCGCGGGTCCGCGTGCTCGTAGAGCGGCGTGCCGTCGAATTGCACCAGGCCGTGCGCATCGTTCGGAAAGTGCGCCGGCACCCAGTCGATGATCACGCCGAGCCCCGCCTCGTGCGCGCGGTTCACGAACTCCGCGAACTGCTCCGGCGTGCCGAAGCGCGCAGACGGCGCGAACTGCCCGAGCGGTTGATAGCCCCACGAGCCGCCGAACGGATGCTCGGCAATCGGCATGAATTCGAGGTGCGTGAAGCCCATGCCCTTGGCATACGGGATCAGACGCTCGGCGAGTTCGTGCCAGTTCATGCCGCGATTGCCGTCTTCCGGCACGCGCAGCCACGACTCGGCGTGCGCCTCGTAGATGGTGAGCGGCGACTGCGCAGTCTGCTTGCCGGCGCGTGTGGCCATCCAGTCTGCATCGGTCCATGCGTAGTGATCGATGGCATCCGCATCCGCGACGACCGATGCCGTCGAAGGCGGCTTCTCGCTCTGCATCGCGCACGGATCGGCCTTGAGCGGCAGCGTGACTCCTTCGCGCGTGACGATCTCGTACTTGTAGCGCGTGCCCGCGCCGATGCCGGGCACGAACAGTTCCCAGACGCCCGCGTTATGGCGCAGACGCATCGGATGACGGCGGCCGTCCCACGTGTTGAAGTCGCCGACCACCGACACGCGACGCGCATTCGGTGCCCATACCGCGAAGCGCGCGCCCGCCACATTGCCGTGCGTGACCGGCCGCGAGCCTAAGCATTCGAGCACTGCGTACGGATCCGCCTGCGAAAGACGCGTGAGCCATTCGTCGGACAACACGGGACCGAACGAATATGTGTCGTGGGTTTCCTGCGGGGTGCCGTGCCAGTCGATTTGCAGGCGATACGCCGCTGGCCGCTCGACGAAGCCTGCAAAGAGCCCCGCATCGCGAATGCGCGCAAGCGAGCCGAGATGCTCGCCGCTTGCCGCATCGACGATATTCACCGCCGACGCGCCCGGCAGAAACACGCGCACGACATGCCCCAGTTCGGTCTGATGCATGCCGAGCATCGAAAACGGGTCGGGATGGCGCGCCTCGACGAGTGCGTCGATGTCGAGCGGATTGAGTCCGTGTGCCGGGTTTCGGGTATCCGCCGGATCGCTACGAGTGTTCATGGTGAGTTCCATCCGGATTGTCCTTGGTTGCTCCGAACACGGGTCGCGTGCCGGGGGCGGGCGGCTCGCCCGTATCTCCCAGCAGGCGGCTCGCGAGCGACGCGAGGCCCCGCAACGGAAGGCCGATCCAGGTCGGCCGGTTCGCTGCTTCGTAGCGGATTTCGTAAGCGGCCTTCTCGATCAGGAAGAGATCGAGCAGCGGTTGAAACACGTCTTCGGCCGCGATTGTTTCGGGCGACGCTGCGATCGCCGCCGTGTACTCACGCAAGAAGCTCGCCTCGGCGAACGCGCGCAGCCGTTCGAACAGCGCGCGCTTGCGATCGGCGGTCTGCACCGGCGCATTTTCGGTGGTCGACTGCGCCGCCGCGCTCGCATACGACAGCGACCGCAACAGCCCCGCGACATCGCGTAGCGGACTCGTCTTTCGGCGGCGTTCGTCGAGCGGACGCGCGGGCTCGCCTTCGAAGTCGATCAGATAGGCATCGCCTTGCGCCATCAGCACCTGACCGAGGTGGAAGTCGCCGTGAATGCGGATGCACAGCGCATCGGCATCCGGCGCGACGAGCGTCTTGACCGTATCGACGAGCATGTCGCGACGATCGAGCAGGCTCTGCGCAAGGAAACGGTCGTGCTCGCTGAATTCGCCGATTTTCTGCGCAATGATGTCGAGCGCCGATTCGAGCAGTTTCAGCGTGCCGTCGATCCAGCCCTGCACGTCCGCGGAAGTGGCGCGCTGCGGCGCGAACGCTTCGTCCTCGGTCGGGCTCGCGAGCGCGACGTGCAGTTCGCCCAGCCGCTTGCCGATGATGCCCGAGATGCTGCCGTAGCCCACGAAGCCTTCGGCCTGCGCTTCGCGTTCCTGCGCGTGCTCGTCGGTTTCGACCGCGACCGCGAGTTCATCGACGATGCGGCGCAGGTAATCGAGCGCATAGTTCCAGGCGTCGCCCTGATTGTCGATGTAGCCCTGCAGGATGACGAGCGTGTGCGGCACGCCTTGCGGATCCACGCGCACGACTTCGCCATACAGCGGCCCGGTGTTCGCATAGCCGAGCTTCGTCAGATAGCGGCTCATCTCCGCTTCGGGATGAATGCCGCCGACGACGCGCCGCACCAGCTTCAGCACGATCTTGTCCGCGATCACGAGCGAACTGTTGCTCTGCTCGGCCGCGAGCCAGCGAATTTCGGGCGGATCGGCGGGATAGAAGTTGAGCTCGTTGAGCCGTTCGGTCGGCAGGAAGCGGATTTCGCTCTTCTGCACGGTCGGCACAACGGCGCGCTCCTTCAGTTTGCGCAACACGCCATAGGTGAACTGCGGCACGGAGAACGCATCGGTCAGATGCCCGATATTCCGATTACGCCGCACGCGCGCGAGCGCAAGCTGCATATAGAGCGGCGAAGTCGTTTCGGTGCCCCACGCGATGGAAAGCGGCAGCACGTAACGCTCGCAATGATCGCCGACATCGGCTTCGATTTCGGTGAACGCGAAGCCGGCGTTTTCGATCGTCGTGAGCGCGGCGAGGCGTACCGCATGCAGCTTCTGATCCTTCGATGCAAACCAGCGCCGCTTGCTGAGATAGTTCGGCAGCACTTCGGATTCGAGCAGCCGCACGTTTTCGGGCGTCGGACCGGTTTGACCCGCGCGGATCACCATGGTGACGAACTCGGGCAGTTGCTCGGAAGGCGCCTGAGCCCACGCCGGCCGCATGTTGCCCGGACAAAGCTGGAACCACAGGAATCCGTAGGGCGGAAACGTCAGCAGATAAGTCAGCTTGCCGATAGCCGGGAAGGGCGAATCGGCGGTCATTTCGAGCGGCACCGAGCCTTCGAATTCCGACAGGTCGAGTTCCACCGCCTGCGGCGCACGTGAGAGATTCGCGACGCAGAGAATGGGCGGCTCGCCTTCGATCTGGCGCACATACGCGAGAATCTTGCGATTCGCGGGCCGCAGGAAGCGGATCGTGCCGCGCCCGAAAGCATGCTTCGAGCGGCGCACTGCGAGCATCTTGCGCGTCCAGTTCAGCAGCGAATGCGGATCGCGGCTTTGCGATTCCACGTTCACCGCGTCATAGCCGTAGAGCGAACCCATCACGGGCGGCAAGACGAGTTGCTCGGGATCGGCGCGCGAAAAACCGCCGTTGCGGTCCGACGACCATTGCATCGGCGTGCGCACGCCGTCGCGATCGCCCAAGTGGATGTTGTCGCCCATGCCGAGCTCGTCGCCGTAATAGATGACGGGCGTGCCCGGCATCGACAGCAGCAGCGAGTTGATGAGTTCGATACGCCTTCTGTCGCGCTCCATCAGCGGCGCAAGACGGCGGCGAATGCCCAGGTTCAGACGCGCGCGGCGGTCGCTCGCATACGTGTTCCACAAGTAATCGCGCTCGGAGTCCGTGACCATTTCGAGCGTGAGTTCGTCGTGATTACGCAGGAAAATGGCCCATTGATTCGTCACGCCGAGATCGGGCGTCTGCCGCATGATGTCGGTGATCGGGAAGCGGTCTTCGCTCGCAATCGACATATAGATGCGCGGCATCAGCGGGAAGTGGAACGCCATGTGGCATTCGTCTTCGTCGCCGAAATATTCCTTCACGTCTTCCGGCCATTGATTCGCTTCGGCGAGCAGCATGCGGTTCGGGTACTCCGCGTCGATCGTCGCGCGAATCTTCTTCAGAATCGCGTGCGTCTCGGGCAGGTTCTCGTTGTTCGTGCCTTCGCGCTCGACAAGATAAGGCACGGCATCCAGCCGCAATCCGTCGATGCCCATATCGAGCCAGAAGCGCATCACGGACAGCACTTCCTTGATGACGGCGGGATTGTCGAAGTTCAGATCGGGCTGATGCGAATAGAAGCGGTGCCAGTAATACTGACCCGCGACGGGATCATGCGTCCAGTTCGAAGGCTCGCTGTCGATGAAGATGATGCGCGTCTCTTCATACTTCTTGTCCGTGTCGGACCACACGTAATAGTTGCGATGATTCGAGCCCGGCTTCGCATGACGCGCGCGCTGAAACCACGGATGCTGGTCCGACGTGTGATTGATCACAAGCTCGGTGATCACGCGTATGCCACGTGCATGCGCCTCCTGAATGAAGCGCTTGACGTCTGCGATCGTGCCGTAGTCCGGATGCACGTTGCGATAGTCGGCGATGTCGTAACCGTCGTCGCGACGCGGCGATGGATAGAACGGCAAGAGCCAGATCGCATCGACGCCCAACTCCGCGATGTAGTCGAGTTTCGCGAGCAGGCCGGGAAAATCGCCGATGCCGTCGTTGTTCGCATCGAAGAAAGACTTGATGTGAACCTGATAAATGATCGCGTCCTTGTACCAGAGCGGATCGTCGCTGAGACTCGACACTTTCTTGTTGCGCTTAACCCTTGTATCCACGGTTTCGCTCCAATGTTTCGTGCGGGCTAGCTGCCGCCCTTGTTATTGGTGTGCTCTCGTTCGCCGTCGGTGATTCATCCTTCCTCGTTCGGCTGGGGCTTAGGCAAGCCCCACGTCGGCGATATGCGCCAGATTGCGAACGGCAGCGAATGCGGATCGAGCCGCACATGCTGACGCCGTCCGCGCCATTCGAATCGCTCGCCCGTTACCTGATCTTCCACGGCGAGCGCATCTCCTTCATGCACGCCCCAGCGTTCGAGCGTCTGCCACGGCAACTCGATATCCGCGCCCTGCTCGTTGAATGGATCGAGATTGATCGCGACCAGCACGACGTTGTCGCGCGACGCGTTCGCCTTCTCGAAGAACAGAATGCGGTCGTTATGCGCGGGCAAAAAGTTCACGCCGAGATGCGTCTGCAACGCGGGATTCGCGCGGCGGATGCGATTGAGCGCCGTGACTTCGGTCACGATGTTGCCGGGCCGGTTCCAGTCCCACGCGCGCAACTGATACTTCTCGGAATCGAGATATTCCTCGCTGTTGGGAAGCGCCGCGGACTCGCATAGCTCGAAGCCGCTATACACGCCCCACAAGCCCGATAGCGTCGCGGCCAGCGCCGCGCGGATCACGAAGCCCGGACGCCCCGAGCTTTGCAAGAAACGCGGGTTGATATCCGGCGTGTTCACGAAGAAGTTCGGTCGGAAGTAATCCTTCGCGTCGGTCTGCGTGAGATCGTGCATGTACTCGATGAAATCGCGCTTGCTCTCGCGCCACGTGAAGTACGTGTACGACTGCGAGAAGCCGAGCTTCGCGAGCCGGTTCATCACGCGCGGCCGCGTGAACGCTTCGGCGAGGAAGATCACATCAGGATGGCGCGCGCGCACGTCGCCAATCACCCATTCCCAGAACGGAAACGGCTTCGTATGCGGATTGTCGATGCGGAAAATGCGTACGCCCGCCGCGATCCAGTGCAGGAACACGTCGCGCAACGCGATCCACAATTCCGGCTTCGCGTCCTGCGCATAGAAGTCGGGATTCACGATGTCCTGATACTTCTTCGGCGGATTTTCTGCGTAGCGCAGCGTGCCGTCGGGACGCCAGGCGAACCACGTCGGATGTTCCTTGAGCCACGGATGATCGGGCGAACACTGCACTGCGAAGTCGAGCGCGATTTCGAGGCCGTGCTCGTGCGCGGCGTCGAGCATGCGCTTGAAGTCGTCGAGATTGCCGAGTTCCGGATGCACGGCCGTGTGGCCGCCTTCCTTGCCGCCGATCGCATACGGGCTGCCGACATCGCCGGGTCCGGCCGTCAGCGTATTGTTCTTGCCCTTGCGATTCGCGACGCCGATCGGATGGATCGGCGGGAAGTACAACACGTCGAAGCCCATCTCGCGGATGCGCGGCATCTTGCCGATCACATCGATAAACGTGCCGTGGCGATTTTCGTCGTCGCTCATCGAGCGCGGGAAGATCTCGTACCAGCTTGCGAAACGCGCGGCGGCGCGCTCGGCATCGACGCGATACACAACCGGATCGCGCGACAGGAAAGGGCGGTGCCGCGCGGCGGCAATCGCGCGGGCGGTCGCGGGCGCGAGCACGAGTTCGAGCTTGCGCGCGCTCTCGGCCTTGGTGAACTCTTTGACGATGGCCTCGAGCGGCGCGCTGTCGGCTTCCTCCACCGTCTTCACTTCGGCGAGGATCAGCGCGAACAAATGCTTGGCTTCTTCCACTTCGAGATCGACGTCCTGCCCGGCCTTCAGCTTCTTCTGCATGTGATCGACGAGCGATGCGTAATCGTCGCGCCATGCCATCACGACGAATTCGTGGCGGCCCACGCGTTCCAGCGGAATGCGCGTCGTCCACAAGTCGAGGCCGGCGGGCTGCACGGCGGTCATCGGTGCTTCGTGCCAGTCGGTTTCGTCGGCGGCGCGCCATTGCACGGCTGCGGCGATCTTGTCGTGGCCTTCCGCGAAGATCGCGGCCTGAACCTCGAGCGCCTCGCCGACGATGCGCTTGGCCGGAAAGCGACCGTGATCGACCGAAGGCGTCACGCTCTCGATCGACACGCGCGGCGCCGAGAGCGCCTCGGTCACCGACTTCCTGTCGGCGGTTTTCGCGCCGCGTTTCACCTGAGGCTGCGCGAGCAGGACGAACGGCTCGGCCTCGGCGCGGAACAGGCGCACTTCGCCCGCCTTCAGCGTGAAGGGCGCAAGGCGCTCGGGCTTGGCCTTCGGATTTTCGATGGGCGCGAAACGCGTGTAGTTGCCCGGCACCGATTCGAGCAGATGCAGCGTATCGACATGCACGGGCGCGACGAGATCAGGATTGATCACGGCGAGCACGGCGTCTTCGCTGCGGCGCAGATCGGGAGCGTCGGCGCGGATCAGTGCGGAGTAGGGCGTGCCCGCGCCCGTCAGCGAACGCACTTCGCCGACGCTCGACAGCGTGATGACATTGCGTTGCAGGTCGTTTGCGCGCTTGATGCGCGCTGTCAGATCGAAGCGCCTCTCGTTCTTCGCGCGCTGATACTCGGCCGCGACGCCGTATTGCTGCGACATCGGCAAGGCGACGCCGTATTCGAAGCCCATCGGCACCATGAGGCCGGTGCCGAACGCGGCGGCGGTGTCGAGCACGCGCGTGTACGCACGTTCGACGAGCGCGGTGTCGCTCGTATCGGCAAGATCGCTGATGAGGCGCGCGCCGAACGGGTCTTCCGGAAACGCGATCGGCGAGCCGATGCGCGAGAGCGCCGCGTGTTCGTCGAAGAGCCATGCGCTTTTGAAGTCCCACCAGCGCGTGGAGGCGAACACGGCGTCGAAGGCGGCGTCGCTCAGGCCATGCAGATCATGGCGCGTGACGCCGACGGTCCACGCGAGCCAGCGCGTATCGGGGTGCTTCTCGCGCACCGCCGCGCCGAGCCTGCGCCACACGTGCGCGGGCACCGCATGCGGCGAGTCGAAGCGAAAGCCGCCGACGCCCGCATCGGCGAGCAGGTTCAACTCGCGCGCCCACCATTCGGTCAGATGATGCGCCGCTTCGCCATCGGCGAAATTGGCATAGGCGACGTCGCGCTGACGCGGTCCCTTGCGCGGATCGAGCCGCGCGTCCGCGCCTTCGAAAGGCTGGAACCAGTGCTGGTTGTGCTGATAGAGCCCGCCTTCGGTGCTCACCCGGTCGATCACGATATCGACGAGCAGCGTGAGCTTGTGCTTCTTCGCGGTGTCGGCAAGCTCGCGCAGACCGTCCGCGACGCTCGCGGTGGATTCGAATACAGGATGCAGCCGATGATGATCGGCAACGGCTTCGCGATGCCCGTTGCTGCCCGGTACGAACGGCGAGCCGATCAGAACATGATCGAAGCCGAGCGCGGCGGCGTGCTCGAACTGGGCGGGCCAGTTCGCGAGCGGTCCGACGAGCAGGGGATCGATGAAATAAATACGCGGCGCGTACGCATGATGAGCTTGATGGTTTTCCATCGTTCGTCTTTTCCAGAGTCGTCCTGCGGTGGCGGGGATGCGGACTTCAATCGCGATCACGCTCACGGGCCAAACTGGCTGAAGAGCCGGTCCGTACACGTCACGGATCTCGCGCGGACTTCAGGCGGAACTCAGAATACACCTCGGCGCCGCGCGAATCGACGCCAGCCTGGTCGCGTTTCGCGATGCACCGTGCCTCGGGCGCTTCCTGCGCTCGCGGTGTTCGCCACGGTCTCCCGAGAGAGCGTCCCTCCGCTCGTCGCCTGCGCTGTCCCGAAACTTCAATCACTGCCGACGGGACATGCCTCGGTAGCCGCACGGGGGTTGGGAGCACGTTGCGTGCCGCGCCCGGCGTGCAGCCGGGCCGGCTCATACATTACGACACTTCGCTCAGGCGCTGCGCGCAACGCGCGAATTGGCGTTTGCGAGCGCGCGGTCGTCCTGTGCTTGTGCCGTTGCAGGCGCCGTGGCGCTTGCCTGCATGACATCGGGGACGCGGCGCGCGCGCAGTGCCGTGCGGCTCGGGCGTGCTTCGCTCAGGCCGACGTACAGTGCGACCATCTTCGCGACGGCTTCGTTCCATCCGAAATCGCATGACATCGCGTTGCGTTGCAGCGCGCGCCAGACTTGCGGACGCATGAAGGCATCGAGTGCGCGGCTCGCGGCGTGGATGATGTCGTCGGCGCGTTCGCCGTCGAAGAGAAAGCCCGTGGGCGCATGAGAGGCTCGCGGCGCGGGCGCCTGCGCGACGGTCTCGACGGGCGTATCGTGCGTGCCGTCGCGCAGATAGAGCGACGGACGCAGCACGTTGTGATGAAGCAGCTCGACGTTTTGCGCCGCATCGACGATGGTGTCGGCGAGGCCGCCCACGCGCGACGCGACCGGCAGCGTGCCGTAGCGCATTGCGTATAGCTGCGTGAGGCCGCACGGCTCGAAGCGGCTGCCGTGCAGCAGGATATCCGCGCCCGCATGCAGTGCATGCGCGCGGCGTTCGTCATAACCAATATGCACGCCGACGCGATCCGGCCATTCCTGCGCGAGCTTGCGAAAGCCCGCCTCGATATACGCCTCGCCCTTGCCGATGACCGCGAGTTGCAGGCGCGGATGCTTTTGCAGCAGACGCGGCAGCGCTTCGAGCGCGACATCCGCGAGTTTCTGACCGGTCATGCGGCTGCCGATCGCCATGAGCGGCGCGAACGGATCGACAGGCAGGCCGAACTTGCGTTGCAGCGCGCGCTTGCAGGCGTGCTTGCCGCGCATATCGTCGAAGGAATAGTTGCGTTCGATCAGCGGGTCGGTGACCGGATCCCAAACGTTCTCGTCGATGCCGTTGACGACGCCCGACAACTTGTGCGCATGACTCTGAAGCACGCCTTCCATCAGATGGCCGAAGCGCGGCGTGAGAATTTCGCGCGCGTAGGTTTCGGAGACGGTCGTCACGCGGTCGGCGTGGACGATGCCCGCTTTCATCAGACTGAGCGCGCCATAGAACTCGATGCTCTTCGGATCGCTCAACGCGTGCACGAGCCATTTTTCCGGCACGCCGAGCGACGCACCAAGCGAGAGCGCGTAATTGCCCTGGAACGCCAGATTGTGGATCGTGAAAACGCTCTTTGCGTGCACGCCCGCGTGCTTCATCAGGAGCGGCGTGAGGCCGGTATGCCAGTCGTGCGCATGGACGATGTCGGGCTTCTTCACGCCGCGCATGCCCTCGGCGATCCTGACGGCGGCCGCCGAAAGCGTCGCGAAGCGGATCGCGTTGTCCGGATAGTCGCGGCCCTGCGCGTCCTGATACAGGCCCGTGCGGGCATAGAGCGCGTCGCAGCGCAGCAGCAGAACCGGCACGCCGGTATCGGGCATGCGTCCGCGCAGCAACGTGGCATCGCCGCCGGGCAGGCCAGTCAACGTGCCGACACGGCAGAGACCTTCCGTCTGGGCGATGGCGTTCGGATACGCGGGCAGCAGGATGGTGGCATCGACGCCGGCTTCGCGCAGGGCGGCGGCATAGGCGCTGACCATGTCGCCGAGTCCGCCGGTCTTGGCGAGCGGGACGGCTTCGGAGGCGACCAGCAGAACGTTCAAAGGCAAAGTGGGGCTCCTGAGCGAGAGGAACGCGCGGTCCATGCGCTGCGCGTTCGAATGCTGATCTAGGGTTTGTATGGAGTGGCTGGCGCATTGCAGCAATCGGTGTGCCACGCTCGAAATCGTGCGTGCGGTGGCGCACGGCGAATTCCGCCTTTGACCAGACGAGAGCCGCCCGCGCAGGCGTGGAAAAGCACGAGCGAGCACGAACGTGCCGCGTGTAAAACTGACAGCGGAGCGCGCCGCGTTTTTACACGGCGCGCCGGATCAGCTTATGGAGTGCCTGTGACCGTCGCGTGATGCGTGCCGGCTCAGCCGCCGACCATGCTCGCCGCGATGTTGATGGAGAGCCCGAGCACTGCGAGATTGAAGAAGAACGACAGCACCGACTGCGCGAGCACGGTGCGCCGCGCGCTGGTGGAACCGACCGCGATGTCGGCCGTCTGCGACGCGACCGCGATGGTGAACGAGAAATACAGGAAGTCCCAGTAGTCGGGCTTCAGTTGCCTGTCCGGAAACCTGAGCGCGGGATCGTTCGGCGGCGACTGATAGTAATGACGCGCGTAGTGCAGCGTGAACATCGTCGGGATGAGGAACCAGGCGCCGAGCATCGTCGCGCCGGTGAGCAGATAGTGCGGCACCGCGCTGGCGCCCAGGCTTTTCGCCGATGCCAATTCGACGACGATCGCCACGATGCTCGCAACCGCCGCGATGCTCACGATCATCAGTACGGTTGCGGCGTTTTCGTCTTCGCGCGCGGCGAGCGCCTGCACGTCGCTTTGACGTGCGATGGCCATCTTCAGCCAGATCAGCACAAGATAGAGCCACACGGCCGAGTCCCAGGCAATCAGAGCGCGCGCGGTGGCCCGCAAGTGCGCCGGAACCAGCGCGGCGACGATACAGCCGACCACGAGCCCGATCAGCGCGCGCGGGCGGTTGCTCAGGACGGGCGGAAGGAAGGATGTCTTCTTCTTGTTCGCGGACATGGTCGGGAAGGGGCCAAGAGAGGTCGACGTCCGCGATTATTGCGCGGATGGCTTTCAGGAGCCTGAGCAACGTGGACTTGACGCGCGCCGGTCCGCAGAGGTTGCATCGACACTTTTCTTCAATTCGTTGGTCGTAACGCGTCAATAATTGACGTTTTACTTACAACAAGAACACGAGCTATTCGGCATGCCTACCTCCATCAACATCGTTCTTTGTTTCGACAAAAACTACGCGTACTACGCAGCGGTTTCAACCTATTCGCTTTTTGTCAATTCGAAATCGGAAGTACGGGTATTTTGGATCGTCCCCGGTGAAGATGAATCGCATGTCGTTTCGGTGGCGGAGCAGCTTCGAAATAACATTGGGTTGAATGTCTCAGTCGTTCCGGCTTCGAGCGCGGCCTTTGCTGAATGGAAGACTGTGCATCACTTCACGCGCGGCATGTATTTGCGACTTCTGATCCCGACATTGATCGACGCGCCTCGGGTTATCTATCTGGATGCGGATACCCTCGTACTCACAGATCTCCACGCGCTTTATTCGACGCCTCTTGGCGACAAGCTCATCGCCGGCGTCTTAGATCCTGGTGGAGCACGTACGAGCAAGATACCGCGGCAAGCCGACGATCCTTATATCAATTCCGGCGTACTCGTGATGAACCTTGATGCGTTACGCCAAGACCAGATGTTCGAAAAGGCTCAGGCAATCTATGCGCAGTACGAGCGCGAGGCGGCCTTTCCGGATCAATGCGTGATCAACAAATACGCGGAAGATCGCAAACTCACAGTAGGCCAGGGCTGGAACCGGCTGATGTCGGCTGCGGAGATTACCCAAGCGCAATTCGAGTCCGTCCTGCAGGAAAACGACTTGTCGATCATTCATTTCGTTACCCCCGTGAAGCCCTGGCAACAGTGGTGCAATCCCTGCGTCGGCGAGTTTTGGTGGAACTACGCGAAGCAGCTCGGTATCGATGGGTTGAAACCGCAAGAGATCACGACGCTCGATCAGGCCATTCAGTTCGCGCGCGTACTCGACACGAACGAACGGTATCTGGCGGCGAGCCGGGTGAAGGACGAAATCATCGCAATTCTGATGAGACGCGCCAATGAGCGTAGTCACGGCGAATAAGCTCGACACGCCGCGCGGCGGTTATGAAAGCGTCGAGATCGCCTGAACGTCACTGACAAAATCAAAGGGACCGGTATGAACAACGCGCGGCCACGCGCAACCGTAGACGGTCCCGCCATGTTCCCGAACGAGATTGCAAAAGTAAAAGTCCTCGCCGACCAGCCGGCCGTCGAGCACTTTCTGGCGAAAGAATTCATAGACCGGAAAGTCGCCGTGTTCGCTGCCCGCCGCGCGAGGAATGCCCGCGAGCGCGAGACGTTCCAGGCACGCCCGCGACACCAGCATGATGCCGGTGCCGATCTCGCGCATGGGCATCGGCGCTTCAAGCGCTTCCTCGGCGCGGTCGCCTTCGCGGAGAAAGGTGTACATGCCGTCGGTACGGCCCGCGATCCGTGCGAGCGCTTCGGGCGCCACGTCAGGATGCTTCAGCACGGCCTGCTTGACGCGCGCCCAGTCGATGTTCTTGCTGCCGTACATGGCCGCGACGACATCGTGTGCTTGCCAGTCGAACATGCGCATGATGTCGTCGACATCGAAGCCCATGTCGTCGTCGAGAAACAGCATGTGAGTGAAGCGCGTGTTGTGCACGAAGAAGCTCGACAGCACATTTCGCGCGCGATCCACCATGGTGAGATTGGGCAAGAGCAGAAGTTCGACCGGAATGCCTGCCTCCATGCACTTTTTCTGCAAGCCCCAGACGCTGCGAACATAAGACGCGGAAAACAGCCCGCGATGTGTCGGAGTCGCGATAGCGACGGAAAAATTGCTCGACATGTTTGGCTCTTCAAAAATCCCGACTTCGATTGCATGAATGAGTCGGTACCACCGCCCAGAGATTTTGCAAAGCGTTAAGGCGCTCGCATCGGAAATGAGAGCATAGGTCAACCGATAAATGAAGGAGGCGCTTTCGACAAAGTTTCACGATAGAGCTTTTATGCAGTTTCGGCGGATATTTTCTCCGCCAGTTAATCGGAATCGATTCAGTCCATGCGTCGTTCGTGAACCTGTTATTGCCCGTTTGGAATTGCAATCATCGGCGAGCGTATTAGCGGTTAAGACGATTAGATAATTAGTGTCGGCGCCTGGCATCCGATACGCGCTATCAAAGCGGCACGCCGGAGCCCGATCGGCTCCTCGGCCCCTTGCACCTAAATTGCTTCGCGAAAGCGACCAACCCCTCACACGTGGCAAGCGAGCGGCGCTAAGATCGACGCATGAATGGTCCTACCTATCCCATCGTTTGCAGGCATCCCGCCAATGACATCGGCCGCGATTTCGTCGTCGGCGATCTGCATGGCTGCGTGGATGCGCTGCGTTATCTGCTGCACGAGATCGGTTTCGACGGTGCGCGGGACCGGCTGTTCTCCGTCGGCGATCTGGTCGATCGCGGCACGGATTCGCTCGCGGCAATCGATCTCATCGACAAGCCGTGGTTCTATCCCGTGCTCGGCAATCACGAGGATTCGCTGATCGCGGTCGCGACTGGCGCGATGCGGCGTCAAGCCTGGTATGCAATCGGCGGCGCGTGGGCAGAAACGCTCGGCGACGACCAGTTGGGCACGCTCGCCGTGCGCCTCGCGAAACTGCCGCTCGTGCGTACCGTGGGCGAGGGCGCGCGGCGCTTCAACGTGCTGCATGCCGAATTTTTCGGCAGCGACGCCGATCTCGACGCCGCCGATTTCTCCGACGACACGCGCAACGAGATGCTCTGGGGCCGCGGCCTCGCGCTCGGCCAGTCTGATCCGGCGCGGCAGCAAGGCCTCTCGCCGACGTACTGCGGCCATACGCCGATGCGCGCCATCAAGCAGATTGGCTCGCAGATTTTCATCGATACGGGCGCGTTCGCATCGGAAGGGCGGCTCACCATCGTCCAGGCGGGCACGGACGAACGCTGGTCCGTCAAGGAGCGCTGGGCCGCCTCCGAAGGCGCGCGCACGCTCGCGCTGCCCTGATTCCCACGCTTGGCGCGCGCGTTCCGGCGATCCGGCACGCGCGTTGCTCGACGCTTCGTCATGTTTCGAACGTAAAACTGGCGAGGCGCACCGTGGAGAGACTCGGACGAGGCGGATCAAACATCGAAGCGGGCAGCGGGGCCAGCGATGCCCTCACGGGCGGCGTGCAAGGCTGCCCCGACGATCTCCCGCCGGGCCTGCGCTATATGGATGACTCGCGCCGCGGCTATACGCGCGAGTGGATCGACGGCGCGTTCGCGTACTTCAACACGCAAGGCAAGCGCATCGACGACGAAGCCGAGATTCGCCGCATCAACGCGCTCGCCATTCCGCCTGCCTATATCGACGTCTGGATTTGCCCCGATTCGCGCGGCCATTTGCAGGCGACCGGCCGCGATGCGCGCGGCCGCAAGCAATATCGCTATCACGCGCGATGGCGCGAAACGCGCGACGCCAACAAATACGAGCGCATGCTCGCGTTCAGCGCGGTATTGCCGAAGCTGCGCGCTCGCGTCGCACGCGATCTGTCGCTCGACGGCATGCCGCGCAACAGAGTGCTTGCGACCGTCGTGCGCCTGCTGGATACGACGCTGATTCGCATCGGCAGCGAGGAATATGCGCGTGAGAACCGCTCGTATGGATTGACGACGCTGCGCAAGCGTCATCTGAAGGTGTCGGCGGGCACGCTACGGTTCAAGTTTCGCGGCAAGAGCGGTATCGAGCACGACGTCTCGGTAAGCGACGCGCGTGTTGCGCGCATCGTCAAGCGCTGCCTGGATCTGCCGGGACAGGATCTATTTCAATATCTCGATGCCGACGGCACGCGACATTCGGTGAGTTCGTCGGATATCAACGATTATTTGCACGAGATCACCGGCGCGGATTTCACCGCGAAGGACTATCGCACGTGGGCTGGCAGCGTGTTCGCGCTCGCGGCGCTCAGGCGGCTCAAGTGGGAAACGGTGACGGAGGCGCGCAAGCACGTCGTCGGAACCATCAAGGAAGTGTCGCAGCTATTGCGCAATACGCCCGCCGTGTGCCGCAAATGCTATGTGCATCCCGCGGTGATCGAGGCGTTCGAAGCGGGCGAACTCGCCGAGACGCTGCCGGCGTCGCGCCGCCACGGACTCAAGACCGACGAGGCCGCGCTCGCGATCTTCCTCGAAAAGGAAGCGAAGCGCCGTGCCCGCGAGGCGACGCGCAAGAACCGCAAGGGCGCCGATGCAGCCGACGGGCGTCTGACCCGGCTGCTCACGGAATCGAGCCGCAAGGCGCGCGCGGGGGCGTTGAAGGCGAGCGGCAAGAGCGCAGCGTCGCAGGCGCTGGAAGATGTCGCGAAGAAACCGGCGCCGAAGGCCGCGCGGCCCGCTACGAAGAAGCTTTCGCGGACGCGTTCGGCGACTGCGTTCGCGATCCGCTGAATCAAGCCGAGGCCGGTGAAACGTTTGCCCGATCAGCCGATCTGGTTCAGCTCGAACACATAGTCGATCGCCTCGCCATTCCAGTTGTATTCGAGATACGCCGCGTGACGACAATCGCGCAACATCGTCGTGCGCAGAGCCGCGAGACACTCGCCCGCATCGTCCCGCACCGACGGGTACGCGATACCCGATACGCCCGCCGCCCGCACCGCGCGGCCGAGCGCGCGGCCAGCGGTGTAATCGTCCGGATCGAGGATGCGCGCATCGAGACCGGCTTGTGCGATGGCATCGCCACGGAGATCGACGACTTCGCCATGCGCCATGACCGTGTAGACACGCATCTGCTGACGCAGCGGTGCTTCGTTGGTCGCGGCGAGAAACACGCTCGAGTGATAGCGCGTCTCCGCGATGGCCGTCTGCCGTTCGCGCGCGCAGTAGAACACGCCGTAGCTGCCGTCGGAGAAGCGGCTGCCGTTCGGATTCAGATGTGTGAACGCCGCCATGATCGGCCCGCAGCCCGGTCCGAAGCAGCGTTCGTCGGGCGGCACGAGATCGAGTTCGCCGACTTCGGTGCGCAGGCGGTCATTGGTCATGGCTTCGAGCGCGTAAAGCGCCTCGAAGTCTTGCGGCGAGGCCACCCGGTCGAACAAATTGACGGCGGGAAAGCGCGTGGGAATCACGCGGTAGGCGGGCGACCAGTCGAGCGTGCCGTGCGGCCACTGTGCGCGCCAGTCCGGCGCGTCCTTGCTGAAGGCCATTCCCATCACGCCCAGCCGCCTCGCATCGCATCGAGATATTGGCGCACGGCGATGAGATCGCTGATATTGCCCGCCAGCATGCGGTCGAGCGCCGGACGGCCGCCGAACGGCGGCGCGGCGTTCGGGCGCCGGATCCAGGTATCGGCGGCTTTCGGGTCGGGCAAGAGAATTTGCAGCGCCTTATAGATGCCGAGAATCAGCGAAAGGCGCTCCAGCGTGTCGCGCGCGAGCCGTGCGGACTGCGGCGCGTTCTTCCATTTGAAGTAGGTGGAGCGCCCCGGCGAGCCGAGCAGGACGATCTGCTCATCGGCGGAAAGCGCCCAGTCGTGGGCGATGTTGAAGAAAGCGCGCAGACCGGCGGCGGACAGGTCGCCCGAATCCAGCGCGGGGCGCGGTAGCGGGTGGCCGGCCGCCGCAGAGGTGGCGCGTGCGGCATTAGGCATGTCGTTAAGTCTCCAAAGGAACTTGAGACGTATATTAGTCCAATTATGGATTAATACAAGCGCGACATGACCTTTCGTGCTCGAAGCGCCGGATCACTCCTCTTCGTCGCGCGGGCCGTAGCGGCGGCCGGGAACATGCGCCTTCAGCGCGTCGGCGATTTGCGATGGCGTGCAATCGGCCGGAAACACGCGTCGCTGCACGCGCGGATCGTTCGCGGCTTCCCATTCGACCATCCGGTAAGCCGGTCCCCAAAGCGGTTCGACCGGAGGAGAGAGGCGGCACGCGCGCAGTGCGAGCGCGTACTGCTTGCGCAGCGTGGGGGCGAGATTGGCGAAAGTTCGGCGCACAGCGTGGTGGGCAGGCATGGCACATTCCTCATCGTTGACGGCTCGGGCCGTCCGGCAGGACGGCGCCAGCGGAGCCGGTTCGCGATTCCAGTGTGTCGGCAGAGAATTAAGCGCGACTTAATTCCCCGAACGCCCATGCCGAGGCGCGGCGAAATGTCGCCGATGAAGTCAGTCGAGGAGTCGGAAGCGGCGTCGATGGCGCGGTCAAGAGGCGCTTCGGCATTTTTGCCACGCCGCCGTGAGCGTCGCCGTGAGCTTGTTTGCCGCGACTGCCGCTTACTGTATATTCGTACAGCTTGTCCGCAACCGGAGCTTGCCGATGAACCCACGCAACGTTTCGCTCGAAGCCGCCGCGCTCGAACGTTTCATGCGCGCGACGCGTGCCGTGAACGCAGCGTTCGACGCCACGCGAGGCGAGCCCGATTTCGAGGAAGGCGGCAGGTCCGTCGCGCGCTCGCTGGAGCGCCTCGATGCCGCATTGCGTGAGCTGGAGACATCCGGGCAGTCGCTCGACGCCATCCTCTCGCGCAGAGCGGGCCACTAACTGTTGGAGCGAATCTCTTGAAGCGCGTATTGCTGATCCTTTTACTTCTCGTCGGCTCGTCGTCGTTGTTCGCGGCGGAGCGTTATACGGAAGTCTGGAATCCTCCCGAAGCGAAGGCCATGAAGGGCAAAAGCCGTTCGCACGCCGCGACCCAGACGGCAGCGAAGAAAAAGCGCAAGAGCGTGACTTCCGTCAAACAGGTCGCGGACAAGGGCACCATCGAACAGTCGGCGCCGGCTCCGAGTCAGATGCCGCGTGCGCGCGCATCGTCGTCGCCGAAGCAGAGCGAGCCCATCATTCCACGCAAGTTCGAACCGAACGGGCAAGTCATGCGCGTTTGAGTTTCGTCACGCACACACGATAAAAAGGGGCGCCCCACGGAGCGCCCCTTTTTGTTTTTTGCCGCCCGCGGTCGCTCAAAAAGACACGGCCGCGCTGGACGTCATATCCGTCCCATCAACAAGAGAACGATCACCACGATCAGCACGACGCCAACGAGCCCGCTCGGTCCGTAGCCCCAACTGCGGCTATGCGGCCAGGACGGAATGGCGCCGACCAGAAGCAGGATCAGGATGATCAGCAGGATGGTTCCGATCGTCATTTTGACTTTCTCCTTGTTCAAATAATCGCGCGAAAGATCGGCGCCCGGCGCGGCCTCCCAACTGCCATTCATACGCCGGGTGGTCGGCAGTGCGAGACCGCCGGCCAATCAGAATTGCGATCGACGAGGAGTGTCGAGCAATGGCCGTGCCAGTCGACGCATACGCCCGTGCGACAAGGCGTCCGACGATTCGGTCACGCGTGAGCAGGCGAAGGGATTGTCGAAAAGAAGCGTCGAAATGCAGGGGGAGGGCAAAACTTGCACGGCGCGGAGAATCCCGCGCCGTTCGACAAAGGCGACGCGCGCTCAGAAGATTCCGCGGAACGCCCAGAACAGGAAACCCGCCAGCGCGATCGACACCGGCAACGTCAGGATCCACGCGAGCGCGAGGCTGCGCACGGTGCGCCATTGCAGGCCGGAGCCGTTCGCGGCCATCGTGCCTGCGACACCCGAGGACAGCACGTGCGTCGTGCTGACCGGCAGGCCGTAGGCATCGGCGGCGCCAATGGTCAGCATCGCGACGAGTTCCGCCGACGCGCCTTGTCCATACGTCAGATGCGTCTTGCCGATGCGCTCGCCCACCGTCACGACGATGCGTTTCCAGCCGACCATCGTGCCCAGCCCGAGCGCCACGGCGACCGCGACCTTCACCCACGTCGGAATGAACTTGGTCGCGTGATCGAGTTGCTTCTTGTAGTTGTCGAGCGTGGCGACATCGGCGGCGGAGAATGCGGGCGCCTTTTGCTTCTCCATGATGCGCAGCGCTTCGGACGCGATATACATCTCGTTGCGCACATTGCGGACGTTGCCCTGCGGCACTTCGGCCATCGTCTGGGCCGGGCGGACCTGCGTTTCGATCGAATCGACCACGCTCTTGAGCGATGCGATCGTGTCAGGCGCGAGCGTCTTCGTCTGGACGTACTTCTCGACCTGGCTGCGCGCATCGGCGGCGGGCGCTGCGCCGTTGCCGTAGCGGTGCAGCACGTCGGCGGCGCTGTGGCTCACGGCGAGAAAAGTCTGCGTTTCGTTCGCGGTCACGGCCTTGTTGAGCGCGTACGCGGTCGGCACCGTGCCGATCAGGATCAGCATGATGAGGCCCATGCCCTTTTGGCCGTCATTCGAGCCGTGCGCGAACGACACGCCCGTACACGTGAGGATCAGCAGGCAGCGAATCCAGAACGGCGGCGGCGCGTTCTTCTCCGGCTCCTTGTAGAGCGCCGGCACGCGCACGACGAGCTTCAGCACATAAAGCAGAAAGCCCGCGAGCACGAAGCCGATGATCGGCGAGAACAGCAGCGACTTGCCCACCGACACCGCCTGGCTCCAGTCGACGCCCGACGTGCCGTTCGTCCCGTGCAGCATCTGGTTCATCAGGCCGACGCCGATCACCGAACCGATCAGCGTGTGCGAACTCGAAGAAGGAAGGCCGAGCGCCCAGGTGCCGAGGTTCCAGATGATCGCCGCGATCAGCAGCGCAAAGACCATAGCGAAACCTTGCGAGCTGCCCACGCCGAGAATCAATTCGACCGGCAGCAATTGCAGGATGCCGAACGCGACCGCGCCGCTCGAAATCAGCACGCCGATGAAATTCCACGCGCCCGACCAGACGACGGCCAGGTTGGGCGTCAAAGAGTGCGTGTAGATTACGGTTGCGACGGCGTTGGCGGTGTCGTGAAAGCCGTTGACGAATTCGAAGCCGAGCGCGATCAACAGCGCGATGCCGAGCAGAATGTACGGAAACATCGACGACTCGCGCACCGGCGCAAGATCTTCGAGCAGATGCATGACGCAGTAGACCGCGCCTCCCGTGATGGCGAGCAGGAAGAGCAAGAGCGCGAGCCGCTGCCCGAGCGTGCGGCCTTCGCGGGATTGGGGAAAGGCAATCTGGTTCATGTCGCGTCCTTGGGGGCTGGATGCTGCGCGAAGTCGTATCGCAAGTAGAAAAGCAGACGAGAGGCGTTTCGGAAGCACAAATGGGCATGTTTCACGGGGCGTGTGTCGGTTTCATGACTCCTGACATGACAGTCATTCGTATGAATTGACGGGCGGCGCGCAGATCGCTCAGGGAGCCTTATGACGGTGTGGATCGAAGTGGCGCTGGAGTCGTATCGAACGCATGAGGCGCATCGGACGGATCGATCGGACGACGCGACGCCTGCCGCGCTCGCCGGCGCGCTGGAGCAGATACCCGCGTTCGCGGGCGTCGCGCCGGTTCGCTCGCGGCTCGCCACGCGGGATATTCCGCTGAAGGCGGCGGGCTGGCGGCTTTCGGTCGACACGCTGGACGGCGCGCGAACCTTGTGCGCGACGCACGAAGACGGCCCGCCGATACCCGGCTTCACGCGCTACCGGACCTTTGCGCGGCCGGCGGGCGAGGATCTCGCGGCGTCGCTGCGTGAATTCGCCGAAGCCGACGACGCCTCGCGCGCGCCGCTTGCGAAGGCACATCGGGTTGCGGCGCCCGAAAGCGATGACGGTGCGCCGTCATCGACGCCTGATTCCGATTCCGGAGACGAGGTCGAACGCATCGAATGGCGCATCGACGCGGGTGGCGCGGACATCCTCGCGACGCTCGAAACCGACGCGCAAGGACGCGCGGCACTGCGCCTCGCGGCGCCGGCGGCGGACGGCGCGCTCGACGCGGTCTTCAGGCTCGCGGGCGAAATCATCGACGCGGCGCCGTTTTTCATCGCGCCGGACGAAGCGCATGAACTGGCGAATGACGCGGCGAATGGCGCGGCAAACGATGCGGCGAACGAACCGGTATTTGCGGCGAAGCTCGCGCTGCCGCGCACGGCCACGCGTCGCGAGGCGTTCATCGCGATTGCGGCGTCGGTGGCGCAGCAGTGGTTCGGCAACGAGTTCGCGGCGCGCGCGGGTTTGAGCGATGAGCACGTGCATCAGTTGCGCGTCGCGCAGCGTCGGCTGAAGACCCTGTTGAAGCTGTTTCGCGACGATGTCGACGAGACGTGGACCACGCGGATCGCGCCCGATCTGAAATGGTTCGGCGATCTGCTCGCCGACGCACGCGACTGGGACGTCTTCACCGACAAGACGCTGCCAAGCTACGCCGCATCGGACGATAACGCCGCGCGCTGGCAAACGCTCATCGACGCAGCCGATCTCCGGCGGCGCGTGGCGCGCGACCGCGTGCGCGACGCGCTGGCGTCGAAGCGATACGTGCGTCTCACGCTCGCGTTCGTCGAAAGGCTCGCGCGCTTTGCATCGCAAGAAGACGAGACGCCGGTGCGCCTCGTCAGCTACGCGAAAAAGCGGATCCGCAAGGATTATCGGCGGATCGCGCGCGTGGCCGATCTTGCTTCGCTCGAACCGCACGAACGGCATCGCGTGCGCATTCACGCAAAGCGGCTGCGTTACGCGCTCGAGTTTTTCCGCTCGGTGACGACGCAGCGCACGCGCAAGCAAACAGCAAAGATGCTCGGCGCACTGCAGACGGTGCTCGGCGAAGCGAACGATGCCGCCGTCGCTGCCGACCGGCTCGCATCGATGCCGGAAGCCACCGATTATCAGCGCGGTTTCGCGCGCGCGTGGGGCGCGGCATCGGCGCGCAAGGACGCGCAGGAAGGCGAGCGATTGTTACGCGCGATGCATCGTCCGCGTGTGCGGGCGTCGCTATAATGCGTCACGCTTTTTACTGTTTTGGCACGATTTGCAGAGGCGGCGAATGAGCAAGATTGAATCGCCCAAAACCCACGATTCGCTGGAATTCGGCGGTTCCGTGTGGCTCCAGAGCGGCGCACAGACGCTGGGCGGCGCGGCACGTATCGGCTTGCTGGCCGCGATTCGCGATTCGGGATCGATCACCGCGGCGGCGAAGTCGGTCGGGATGAGCTACAAGGCCGCGTGGGACGCCATCGACACGATGAACAACCTGGCCGGCAAGCCGCTCGTCACGACGGCAACCGGCGGCCGGGGCGGTGGCGGCACCAAGCTCACGCCGACGGCGCTGCGCCTCATCGAGACCTATCGCGCAGTCGAGCGCGAGCATCGAAAATTTTTGCAACGGGCGGGCGAGGCGATCGAAGGCTTCGCTCAGGATTGGCAGCTAATAGGGAGACTGGGAATGAAAACGAGCGCACGCAATCAACTGGCCGGCAAGGTAACGAAGCTCACGCGCGGCGCAGTCAACGATGAAGTCGAGCTTGGTCTGCCGGGCGGCCAGACGATCGTCGCGGTCGTCACCCACGAAAGCACCGAAGCGCTGGGCCTGAAAGAAGGCAGCGACGCGTTCGCGCTCATCAAGGCATCGTGGGTCATGCTGATGGAAGACACGAACGCGAAGCTGTCGGCGCGCAATCAGTTGCGCGGCACGGTTGCCAGCGTGACGAAGGGCGCCGTGAACGCCGAAGTGACGCTCTCGCTCAACGACGCCACGACCATTACCGCGATCATCACGAATCAGAGCGCCGACACGCTCGGACTCGCGCAGGGTCAGAAGGCGGTGGCGGTGATCAAGGCGTCGAGCGTGATTATCGGCGTGAACGACTGATTTTTATGCTCGACGGGCGGCGGTCGCGTCAGGCGGCCGCGCGCTCCTGAGGCCGAAGCTCCGTGCGGCGATCCGGCACGGTATAACGCTTTACCTTCCAGATCGCCCGCACGTAAGGACGCTCGTGGCCCGACAGCTCGAGCGCGATCTCGGTGATCCAATGTTGCGTGGGCACCGGCACGCCGTGCAGCGCGACGACCACGGCCGCAAGACTCGCCGCAACGGGCGCCGGCGCGAGCTTGCCGGCTTCGGCCCGCCACGCGATGCGCACGAACGCCAGCGCGACGACCGCGCCGAGCGCGCAGCCCGCCACCACTTCCGAGACCGAATGCGCGTTCAGCACGACGCGCGACATGCCCACGCCCGCACCGATCAGCAGTCCGACCGCGACGCCGCATGCGCGCACCGCGCCGCGCGCGGGCAACAGCGCGACGAAGATCGCAACCGGCAGCACAGCCGTGGACATCAGCGCGTGTCCGCTGAACCCGGTGAAATCGATATCGCGCACGCCGATTCCCCAGCCGATAAACGCGATCTTGCTCAACGCGACAGCGACGCTCGCCGCGCCGAGCAGGCCGAGCCACGCGAAGGCGTATTTCCATCGATAACCGATTGCGAGCCATGCCGCGACGATAAGCGCCAAAGGACCCATGACACCGACGCCACCCAGCGCGGTGATTGAGACCCAGACGGAATTGGGTAAATCCAAGTTCATTGAGGTTTTTAGGTACAGGGGTTGCTGCAGTGCGGCAACGCAAACGAGATCGATGCGGCGAACTGGCCCGAATTGAACGAGCAGCCGCGAAAGCTCAGAAGTATACCGCTTGGGAAGTTCCTGAATTATCCGACATTGCTGAAAGCACGCACCAGTTACATCGCGTAACTTTCGTCTAGTTTTGGCATTTTTCTTGATTTGTTGTTAATTCATCCCAATATGTAAAGGACGACGACGCGCCACCCGCGTTTTTTGGTGCTATTGTGCAATGCACAACCGGCACGGGTTTTTTTCTCGCGCCATCCAATTTGCATGTTTTTGAGGACCCAGTCGAATGTCGAAAAGCCTAACCAAGCTTTGGCTGCGCGGCTTGAGACGCCTGGTTACCAGTCAGGCGGAAGCGATTCGCGCACCCAAGCCCCGGGCGGCCGCCAAGCCTACGCGCGCCAAGATCGTCAAACCAAAAGTAAAGCCAAGTGTGAGCGCCAAGGCGCCTACGACGCGCGCCGGCGCGCGCCCGCCAATGCGCGAGTCCCGCGTGCGTCCGCGTGCCTCGGCGTGGACGCGCGGGACATGGGCGCGCTCGTATCACTCGGCGCCGCCCACCGAGTCGGGCCGCTTCGTCAATCATCTGTCTTACGCGCTCTACACGCCGCCGAAAGCCGCCGGCGACCGCTTGCCGCTCGTCGTCATGTTGCATGGCTGCAAGCAGAATGCCGATGAATTCGCCCAAGGCACGCGTTTCAATTTGCTCGCCGACAAGTACGGTTTCGCCGTGCTCTATCCCGAACAGTCGAAGCACGATCACGCACATCGCTGCTGGCGCTGGTACGACGACTCGGGCGGCGGAGGCGGCGGCGAGGCGGCGTCGGTCGTGTCGCTCGTGAAGGCGGTCGTCGCGGAGCACGATCTCGACGCAGAGCGCGTGTATGTCGCCGGCATGTCGGCGGGCGCGGGGCTCGCGGCGCTGCTCGCGGTGCGCTATCCGCACGTGTTCGCGGCCGTTGGTCTGCATTCGGGCGTGGTGTTCGGCGAGGCGCGCTCGGCTATCGGCGCGATGGACGTCATGCGCCGCGGCAGCCGGACCGACCCGGTCGCGCTGATCGACACGGCCGTCGATGTCCGCGACTATCCCGGCATGCCGGCGATCATCGTGCATGGCGAACTGGATTCGGTCGTCACGTCGAACAACGCCGAACAGTTGACCAAACAGTTTTTGCGGCTCAACGGCTTTATCGACGCGGCGGGCAACCGGCGCGCGGGCGAAACGCGTCAGGAATCGCATCCCGATGGCGTCGTCAGCGACTATTTCAAGAACGGGCGGCGCGTGGTCAAGACCTCGATCGTGCGCGGCCTCGGCCATTCCTGGGCCGGCGGCGACGATACGGTCGCCTTCCACTCGTCGAAAGGGCCGGACTCGTCCGGCGTGATGTGGGAATTTTTCAAGCATCAGCGTCGCTCGAGCGAGGCCGCGCGCAATACTTTTGTCGCCTGAGCGCCGCCCAGCGTTTCGAGTGTTGCAATTTGGTCTTTAGTATCAGCGTTCTAGCGAACAGGGCTGGTGTTTGATCAGGGATTACCCTATAATCACTTTCATAGGTAGTAACCCCAGTATTCAAGCGAGGCCCACCATGTTCCTGCTCAGCCGTATTTTCCTGTTCCTGACGAAATCCGCCGACCAACGCGATCGCGAACGCGACGACGCTTATCTCGCCGAAGCCACCGACATCTACGATCTCGAATATCGTATGAAGAAGCTGGATCAGCGCGTTGCTGGCCGTCATCCGTCGTGGATGTCGAACTAAAGCATAAAGAAGTAGAAGCGCCTGTATGACCTGAGGCGCTTGCATCGTTTCAAGCAAAACTGCCGGCTTCAAGGCCGGCAGTTTTGTTTCCGCGTGATCGCGGATCAGATTACCTTCACGCGCACGTCGACATTTCCGCGCGTCGCGTTCGAATACGGGCAAACCTGGTGCGCAGCGTCCACCAGCGCCTGCGCGTCGGCGGCGGCAAGGCCCGGCAGCGCCACGCGCAGCTCGATATCCAGCTTGAAACCGCCCGCGTCGTTCGGGCCGACGCCCACATCGGCGGTGACGGTCGTATCGGCCGGAACCGCGCGCTTTTGCTGACCGGCAACGAATTTCATCGCCGAGAGAAAGCAGGCGGAATAGCCCGCCGCGAACAGCTGTTCCGGATTCGTGCCCGGCGCGCCCGTGCCGCCCAGTTCTTTCGGCGCGCTCAATTTCACATTCAGTTGCTCATCCGACGAAATCGCCCGGCCATCGCGTCCGCCGGTGCTCGTTGCCGTTGCCTTGTACAGGATGCTCATCGTCTTTCTCCCTTGGTAGATTTCAAGTTCGGTTGACTTGCTGCGTCGACCACGGGGAGAAATGTATCGCGATAATAATTAGTGTACAAATTAAATTATCGCGATGACGTCGCTAGCGAAAATCTATCGCTTGCGGAATTCAGTCGTCGAGGTAGTCGTTGAGCGATGCGCGCAGGCGCACGAGATCGCCGCGCAGGCGCAGCATGGCGTTGATGTCTGAGCCCGATGCGCAGTAAATCTCCATCGGAATTTCGCGCGCGGATTGTCTGAGAACGCGTCCGGCGTCCGTCAGCCGAATATGCACCTGACGCTCGTCCTCGACGCCGCGCACGCGCTCGACATAGCCCTGCGCTTCGAGCCGCTTGAGCAGCGGCGTCATCGTGGCGGAGTCGAGCGAGAGGCGCGTCGCGATTTCCTTGACGGTCAGATCGTCGGATTCCCACAGCACGAGCATCGTCAGATATTGCGGATACGTCAGGCCGAGCTTTTCCAGCAACGGCTTGTACGTCTTCGTCATCGCGAGGGATGTCGAATAGAGCGCGAAGCAGAGTTGCTGGTCGAGTTCGAGCGGGAATTCGGGCGAGGCGTCTGACAGGCTCATGGCGGAAAGCGCGGCGAAAGGCCGTAGCGGCCGGTTCCGCCAGTGTACGTGCAATGCTTCGTGCGCGAAGGATCGCTGCGCGCGATCAACAGTGCGCGGCGATCCATATGATTCGCGCGATCAGGCTTTGGGCGTGCCGGACGCCTCGGGAATATCGGGCGTGTCCGGCGACTGCACGCCGAAACAGCCGCGATAGGTCGCGTAGAACGAGCAATAGAGCGCGGTCGTGACGAGAATCGACGCCGGCATCAGCACGGCGAGCGCCATTTCCTGGCCCGCGCCGAGCGCCTGCATCAGCGCGGTCAGTCCGAACGACGCCGCGAGCGCAATGCAGATCCACAACACGCCGTAGTAGATGAACGCGCCGCGATTGCGCCAGCACGACACGAGGCTGAAGAACAGCGCCTTCGCGGGCGGCACGTCGTGCCATGCGACGAGCGTCGGCGCGAACCAGAACAGCATCGCGACCGGGACGTAGCACGCCATCGCGACGAGCACCGCAAGCGGGCTGAAGCTCGCGGCGACGGTTTCAGGATCGCCGGTCGGGCCGTCGCCCATCATCAGGCTGAGCAGCGTGCCGCCGTCCACGAGCGCCGATGCCGCGAAGATCACCGCCATCGCGATGACATACAGCGCGCCGAGCGCAAGCAGCCTGCGCGCGACGACGCTGCCGTATGAGCGGAAGCCGTCGACGAGTACCGTCGGCCAGACCGGTTTCCCCGCGATCGTGTTGCGGCACGCGGCCATGAAGCCGACCGCGATGCCCGGAATGAACAGCAGCGGCAGCACCGGCCCGATGAGCGGCACGCGCGAAATCAGCGTCATCACGAACAAATAGGCGAAGAACACCGTGAGAAACGCAAACGGGTTGCGGCGGAACAGCCAGATTCCCTGGCGGAACCACACGTAGCCGGTTTTGGCGGGAACTTCGATCAGTCGCATGTGGCTGGGTTATGAATGGAGGGAAGAAGCGGATTTGACGCGTTCGCGCAGAATGCGTTCGAAATGGCCGGGATCATGCGCCTTCAGCATTTCCGCCTCGCGCGGACGATAGAAGTCATACAGGCGCGACACCCAGAAACGCATGGCGCCGGCGCGCAGCATGTCGTTCCAGTGACGCTCCTCGGCGGGCGTGAACGGACGCACGGTCTGATAGGCGCGCAGAAGCGCATCGACGCGCGCGTGATCGAGCACGCCGGTCGCCAGGTCGATGCACCAGTCGTTCACGGTCACGGCGACATCGAACAGCCATTTGTCGACGCCCGCGAAGTAGAAATCGAAAAAGCCGCCGAGGCGCGCGTGCTCGCGGCCGGGCGCGAACAGCACGTTATCGCGGAACAGGTCGCAATGGCACGGGCCTCCCGGCAGCGACGCGTAATCCGCCGAGCCGAAAAACGCGCCCTGATGCGCGAGTTCGGCGTCGAACAACGCGCGCTGCTCGCGGCTCAAAAATTCGACGATGGCCGGCGCCTTTTCCTGCCACCACGGCAAGCTGCGCAGATTCGGCTGATGCTGCGGAAAATCGCGTCCCGCGAGATGCAGCCGCGCGAGCATCTGGCCGACTTCGATGCAGTGCGCGGGCGTCGGCGCAAGCTCCGGCGCGCCTTCGAGCTTCGTCACGATGCTCGCGGGCTTGCCCTTCAGCATGCCGAACAGCGAGCCGTCGCGGCGCGGCATCGGATCGGGAACCGGCACGCGATGCGACGCGAGATGGCGCATCAGATCGAGATAGAACGGCAACTGCGTCGCGGTGAGGTTCTCGAAGATCGTGAGCACGAATTCGCCGTGCGTCGTCGTGAGAAAAAAGTTGCTGTTCTCGATGCCGGACTGAATGCCGCGAAATTCGACGACATCGCCGAGATCGAAGTCTTGCAGCCAGTCGCCGAGCTCGGCGGTGGTGACGGGGGTGAAAACGGCCATGCGGGAGAACGTCGGTCAGGTTGAACGGCCCGCGGCGGGCCGATGAACGGCGGCCCGGGCAGCAAGCCGCGGCGCCGCGAGGACGCGACCCGCTCTCGACGAGCGGGTCCGGGACAATCTTACGGAATCAATAATGCAGGTTGATCGACGGCAGGCGCGTGCTGGCCTTGCCGTTATCGCGCACTTGCGGCGAGGTGTCGGCGGGCGAGCTCATCTGATAACGCGTGCCGAAATTCGAACGGACGTTGATTTCGACGGGCTTGCCTTTATCGCGATATTCGGTGATCTCGGTGCCGTTGGTGCTCAATTCGTGAAAGCTCGGCGTGCGCGGCGGCGAGATTTCGACTTTCGAACTCACATTGGCGGGCGGACGGTTGATGCTTTTCAGGTCCGGAAGGCCGGCGGCTTCTTCCGGCGACATCCTCTGGGTTGCCGGTTGCGGCGCGGGCTGGGCCGATTGCGCCGCTTGAGCCGATTGCGCGGCTTTCTGCGGCTGCGCAAATGCGCCAAGACTTGCGGCGGCGAGGACTGCCGCGGCGGCGGCGCAAAGGTGCGGCTTCATGATGGTTCTCCAGACGATGGCCGGATTCTAACAAACCGAGTGCCGACTCAGTGGAACGCCTTATTTTGCGCTGGTTTCGCGATTTTTACGTAGCGAGAAAAAAACGTGTTGCGAGGTGTTATCGCACGCACTCAACGCGAAGAGGGGCTTCATGGAACGGGCATTCATCCGTGTTAATGTCGATTCATTACGAGGGCATGGAAAAAACGAAACAAGATCATGACAAACGACCGGACTCAAAGTACCCAGGGCACGCCCGCCAACGACTTTCCAACCGAATCGTTCGAGGACCCCGTCGCGGCCGTGACGCGTCTCTCGTCGATCTACGAAGCGAATACCGCGTTTCTCCGCGATGCGTTCGCGCGCTACCGCCGCAACGAGCAGTTCACGCATCGCGTGCGCGCGTGTTACCCGTTCGTGCGTGTGCGGACCGAGTTGAACACGCAGATCGACTCGCGGCGCTCGTATGGTTTCGTCGCCGGGCCGGGCATCTTCGAAACGACGCTGACGCGTCCCGATCTCTTTGGCGATTACTATCGCGAGCAATTGCGGTTGTTGGCGAAGAACCATCATGTGGGCATCGAAGTGGGCGTGTCGGCGCAGCCCATTCCGATTCACTTTGCGTTCGCCGAAGGCATTCATCTTGAAGGCGATCTCGACCGCGACCGCCTGCTCGCCATGCGCAACGTCTTCGATACGCCGGACCTCGCGTTGCTCGACGATCGCATCGTCAACGGCACGTACGAGCCGGGTCCGGGCGAGCCGCATCCGCTTGCGCTGTTCACGGCGGCGCGCGTGGATTTTTCGCTGCATCGGCTGCGGCACTATACGGCGACGTCACCGACGCATTTCCAGAACTACGTGCTGTACACGAACTATCAGTTCTACATCGACGAGTTCGTGAAGCTCGGCCGCGCGATGATGTCCCGCGCCGACGACGAAGAGACGCGCGCGTACCGCAGCGAGTATTCGTCGTTCGTCGAACCGGGCGATGTCGTCACGTATAACGCCAATCTCGGCGAGCAGCCGGAAGAAGGCACGCCGGTCGCGCGCCTGCCGCAGATGCCCGCGTATCACCTGAAGCGCGCGGACGGCAGCGGCATCACGATGGTGAACATCGGCGTGGGGCCGTCGAACGCGAAGACGATCACGGATCACATCGCGGTGCTGCGGCCGCATGCGTGGGTCATGCTCGGGCACTGCGCGGGCCTGCGCAACACGCAGCGTCTCGGCGACTACGTGCTGGCGCACGGCTATGTGCGCGAAGATCACGTACTCGACGACGACCTGCCGCTCTGGGTGCCGGTGCCTGCGCTCGCCGAAGTGCAGGTCGCATTGGAGAAGGCGGTCGCGCAGGTGACGCAGCTCGACGGCACGGAACTCAAGCGCGTGATGCGCACGGGCACGGTTGCGAGCGTGGACAATCGCAACTGGGAACTGCGCGATCATCGCGAGCCGGTGCGTCGCTTGTCGCAGAGCCGCGCGGTCGCGCTGGACATGGAGAGCGCGACGATCGCGGCGAACGGCTTCCGCTTCCGCGTGCCGTATGGAACGCTGCTATGCGTGTCGGACAAGCCGCTGCATGGCGAACTGAAGCTGCCCGGCATGGCCGATCAGTTCTATCGCGCGCAGGTGGATCAGCACTTGCAGATTGGCGTGAAAGCGATGGAGCTGCTGCGCATGAACGGCTTGTCGAGACTGCATAGCCGGAAGTTGCGCAGCTTTGCGGAAGTGGCGTTTCAATAATCTGGCGGGTGATCAGGCGGGCGGCGCGACGGCCGCCCGCAAGACATCAAGACTGGTCGCGCGGGGCGTTCAGCAAACGCGAGTAGTTCATCCAGCCAATCACAGGCGCATCGGTGCCCTTGGACGGCGCGCATCCGGTTGTCGAGTCCTGCTCGGAAGGCGCGCAGTACGCGCCCTCATACGTGACGCGCACCCACGGCGTGTTCACGCCCGACGTCTCCGTGACTTCGCGAAGGGTCGACGTGTCCGCGCTGACTTTCGAGTCCTTCGGCACGATGATGACGGCAGCGCAAGTCGAACCCGGGCACGAGCGCAGATTCATGTCGATGCCGCCAAGATACATATCGATGACACCGCGGTCGGTTGCTGCCTTCGCTTGTTCGGGCGCGGGTGTCGATTCGCTGGGCGTCGCCGTGCCTTGCGCATTCAATGCGCTGATCCGGTTGAGATCGTCCTGGCTGAGTCTGCGGACGAGGTCGTAGCGGCGCTGAGAGCCGTCCGCCGCAGTGATGACGATCGAGCTGGTCGAGTCTCCGTCCATCGTCGAGGTGATCGTGCGGACTTCCTGCTTGCCGCTCTTCCAGAAGATCTTGAAGTTGACGGTGTCGTTGGCGCTATCGACGTCGCCGAGCGCAGTTGGCAGCAGCGTGTCGCCTTGCGCGATCTGAATGTCGCTGCCCGATGCGGAGATGATCGTGAGTCCCGTACCCGTATCCGGCTTCCAGACGCCGGACACCGCGCTCAACAACTGCTCCCTCGCGCGCTGCGCGACTTCGGCTTTCGATGGTTCCGCCGCGGCAGGTTGCGATGCAGGTGCGCTTTCGTTCGCGCTGTCGTGGTGCTTTTCTTGACATCCCGCGAGCAGCGCCGTGATGACGGCGACCGTCGCGACCAGTTTGAAAGGGGAATTCGACGCAGACTTCATCTTGCTGGTATCGCCTCTGATCATTGCGGAAGAGCAGCTCATCGATTGATGTGCCATCTCAATAATCGCAATTCAATTAATAAAAACTATTGATCGGGCGCAAAAATAGCCGCATACGCAAATTGCGCTGCGGCTTTCCTTTACCCTTGGGCGGCGATATTAACGAGTTGAAGCGAGCCAATCAAGCCCGTTCGAAGATTGGCATTCCTAATAGTTCTGGCAACAGATTACGGCAAAGCCGCGCGCCGGCAACGCTCGCCTCGAAATGGAGGCGGCGCGTGCCCGCGATGGATTACAAATAGAACATCCGATCTTCGTCCGACTTGCCTTCCGCCGGCTGCTCGGGGCTGTCTTCGCGATCTTCGTAGAAGCGCAGCACGGCATCGAGCACTTGATCCGGATCGTCGATAACCTGCATCAGGTCCAGATCCTTCGGGCCGATCACGCCGTTGGTCAGCAGCGTGTTCTTGAACCAGTCGAGCAGTCCCGCCCAGAACTCGGCACCGACGAGCACGATCGGCACATGGCGCGACTTCTTCGTCTGGATCAGCGTGAGCACTTCAGCGAGTTCGTCGAGCGTGCCGAAACCGCCGGGCATCACCACGACAGCGTCCGAATTTTTCACGAACGTCACTTTGCGCGTGAAAAAATGACGGAAACGCAGCGAGATGTCCTGCCACTGATTACCCGACTGCTCGTGCGGCAATTCGATGTTCAGGCCGACCGACGGCGACTTGCCCGCGTGCGCGCCCTTGTTGGCCGCCTCCATGATGCCGGGGCCGCCGCCGGAGATCACGGCGAAGCCCGCATCGGAGAATTTCTGCGCGATTTCGATCGTGCGCTGATAGTACGGCGACTCCGGTTTCAGGCGCGCCGAACCATAGATGCTGATGGCAGGGCGGATCTCCGAGAGGTACTCGGTCGCCTCGATAAACTCTGCCATAATCGTGAACATCTGCCACGATGCGCGAGCCTTCTTGGCCGTCGCGCGCTCTTGATCTGCGAGCGATCGCAGACTCGGAATCACTTTTCTCTTGTTCATAATGCCTGAAGAACTAAGTCTTGAAGGTAAGACCCTGCTATTGGTCGACGGTTCTAGTTACTTGTACCGGGCCTACCATGCGATGCCTGACCTGCGTGGTCCCGACGGCGGTCCCACCGGCGCACTGTATGGAATGATCAACATGCTGCGGCGCTTGCGGCGCGAAGTCAATGCAGAGTATAGCGCGTGCGTATTTGATGCCAAAGGCAAGACTTTCCGCGACGACTGGTACGCCGAGTACAAGGCCAACCGCCCCTCGATGCCCGACGACCTCTCCCGGCAGATCGAGCCCATTCACGTCGCCGTGCGCGCACTCGGCTGGCCGCTCGTGATGATCGAAGGCGTCGAAGCCGACGACGTCATCGGTACGCTTGCGGTTCAGGCCGAGAAGCGCGGCATGAAAGTGATCGTCTCGACGGGCGATAAGGATCTGGCTCAGCTCGTGACGGATCATGTCACCCTCATCAATACGATGACCAACGAAACGCTGGACCGCGCGGGCGTGCTCGCGAAGTTCGGCGTGCCGCCCGAACGGATCGTCGATTATCTGTCGCTGATCGGCGATACGGTCGACAACGTGCCGGGCGTCGAGAAGTGCGGACCGAAAACCGCGCTCAAATGGCTTACGCAATACGACACCCTTGATGGCATCGTAGAACATGCGGGCGAGATCAAAGGTGCGGTAGGAGACAATCTGCGCAAGGCTCTCGACTTCCTGCCGATGGCGAGAAAGCTCGTTACCGTGCACACGGAATGCGACCTTGCTTCGCAAATCGAGTCGATCGACGGCACGCTCGCGAGCCGTCCCGAAGCACGTGACGAACTGCGCGACGTGTTCCTGCGTCACGGCTTCAAGACGTGGCTGCGCGAAGTCGAAATCGCCGATGCCGTGGAAGGCCCGACCGATACGCCGCCGGCGGAAGTCACCGAGATCGAGCATCACTACGAGACGGTGCAGACGTGGGAGCAATTCGACGCATGGCTCGCGCGCATCAACGAAGCGGAGATCACGTCGTTCGACACCGAAACCACCTCGCTCGATCCGATGACCGCGCAGATTGTCGGCCTCTCGGTGGCGGTCGAGCCGGGGCATGCGGCCTATATTCCGGTCGCGCATCGCGGGCCGGATGCGCCCGTGCAGTTGCCGCGCGACGAAGTGCTCGCGAAGCTCAAGCCCTGGCTCGAAGATGCATCGAAGAAAAAGGTCGGTCAACATCTCAAGTACGACGAACAAGTGCTTGCCAACTACGGCATCGAGATGCGCGGCGTCGAACACGATACGTTGCTGCAATCGTATGTGCTGGAGTCGCATCGTCCGCACGACATGGACAACCTCGCGTTGCGCCATCTCGGCGTGAAGACCATCAAATACGAAGACGTCGCGGGCAAGGGCGCTTCGCAGATCGGTTTCGACGAAGTGCCGCTCGAACAGGCCGCGGCGTATGCAGCCGAAGATGCGGATATCACGCTGCGTCTGCATCAGGCGCTCTATCCGCAAGTGGCGCGCGAGGAAGGCTTGCTGCATGTGTATCGCGACATCGAGTTGCCGACAGCGCGCGTGCTGCGCAAGATGGAACGTAACGGCGTACTGATCGATCGCGCGAAGCTCGATACGCAAAGCACTGAAATCGCCAAGCGTCTTATCGAACTGCAAGCGCAGGCCTATGAACTCGCGGGCGGCGAATTCAATCTCGGTTCGCCCAAGCAGATCGGCCAGATCTTCTTCGAGAAGCTGCAATTGCCGGTTGTGAAGAAGACGCCGAGCGGCGCGCCTTCCACCGACGAAGAAGTGCTGCAGAAACTTGCGGAAGACTATCCGCTGCCGAAGGTACTGCTCGAACATCGCGGGTTGTCGAAGCTCAAGTCCACGTACACGGACAAGCTGCCGCGCATGGTCAACGCCGACACCGGGCGCGTGCATACGAACTATGCGCAGGCCGTCGCGGTGACGGGGCGTCTTTCGTCGAACGAGCCGAATTTGCAGAACATCCCGGTGCGCACGGGCGAAGGGCGGCGCATTCGCGAAGCGTTCATCGCGCCGCCGGGCAGCAAGATCGTATCGGCCGATTACTCGCAAATCGAGTTGCGCATCATGGCGCACATTTCCGGCGACGAATCGCTGATGCGCGCGTTCACGAACGGCGAAGACGTGCACCGCGCGACCGCATCGGAAGTGTTCAGCGTCACGCCGCTCGAAGTCGACAACGACCAGCGGCGTATCGCGAAGGTCATCAACTTCGGGCTGATCTACGGCATGAGTTCGTTCGGACTCGCGTCGAATCTCGGCATCACGCGCGATGCGGCGAAGCTCTATATCGACCGCTATTTCGCGCGTTATCCGGGCGTCGCGGCGTATATGGAAAACACGCGCGTGAGCGCCAAGGCGAACGGTTTCGTCGAAACCGTGTTCGGGCGGCGGCTGTGGCTGCCGGAAATTAACGGCGGCAGCGGACCGCGTCGCCAGGCTGCCGAGCGCGCGGCCATCAACGCGCCGATGCAGGGCACCGCGGCGGATCTCATCAAACTTTCGATGATCGCCGTGCAGGATTGGCTCGAAACGTCGGGCATCGGTGCGAAGATGATCATGCAGGTCCACGATGAACTCGTGCTCGAAGTGCCTGAAGAGGCGCTTCCGGAAGTCAGGAAGCGCTTACCTGAATTGATGTGCGGCGTCGCGAAACTGAAGGTGCCGCTGGTCGCGGAAGTGGGCGTCGGCAACAACTGGGAAGAGGCGCACTGAAATTCTTCACGCAAGGCATGCGCGGCACGTGTCGCGTATGCCCGACATGTTGGTGACGCGCTTGTTGCCGTCACCGACACTCACGCACAATGGGACCGCAAAGCCGGTCCGGAAACCCGATCGAACAGAAAAAATGGACAGGGAGAGTTCCATGCATCGCTTTATCATCGTCGGCGGAGGGGCTGGCGGACTCGAACTCGCGACTCGTCTCGGCGACCGCTTCGGCTCGACGGACAGCAAGACGCCGCCGAAAGCGCAAGTCACACTCGTCGACCGCAATCCGACGCATATCTGGAAGCCGCTCCTGCATGAAGTCGCCGCAGGCAGTATGGATCCGTTCACGCAGGAACTCGAATATGCCGCGCAAGCGTTGTGGCATGGCTTCGAATTCCAGCAGGGCGAACTCATCGGGCTGAATCGTGCGCAAAAGCGCATCAAGATCGGCGCGTTGCGCGACGACGAAGCGGGCGAACTGCTGCCCGAGCGCGAGCTGGAGTACGACACGCTCGTCATCGCGATCGGCAGTACGACGCATTTCTTTGGCGTCGAAGGCGCGCAGGAAAACTGTATTGCGCTCGATACCGTCGGCCAGGCCGAGCTTTTTCGCAAGCGGCTCATCGCGGCCTGCATGCGCGCCGAGCACTTCGCGCCCGAACCTGTTGCGGCCGGCGTGGACGAAGCCGAAAACGACCCGGGCGTCGATCCGGTGCCGCGCATTCAGGTGGCGATCGTCGGCGCGGGCGCGACGGGCGTCGAATTGTCGGCGGAACTGCGCAACACGGCGCAGGTGCTGTCCGCTTACGGATTGCACAAGCTCGATCCGAAACACGACATCGGCATCGTGCTAATCGAAGCCGGGCCGCGCATTCTGCCAGCCTTGCAGGAGCGCGTCTCGACGGCGACCGCCGAGTTGCTCACCAAACTCGGCGTGAAGCTGCTGACCAGCGAAACCGTCGCACACGTCTCCCGCGATTCGATCCGCACCGCGAGCGGCAAGATCATCCGCGCGGACCTTACCGTGTGGGCGGCGGGCATCAAGGCGCCCGCGATCCTGTCCAATCTCGACGGCCTGCCGACCAATCGCCTCGGCCAGTTGAACGTGCGCCGCACGCTGCAAACCGAAATCGACGACAACGTTTTCGCGCTGGGCGATTGCGCCGCGTGTCCGTGGCCCGGCAACGAACGCAACGTTCCGCCGCGCGCGCAGGCCGCGCATCAGCAGGCGAGCTTCCTGTTCAAGTCGTTCGTGCGGCTCCTGGAGGGCAAGCCGCTGCCCGACTACACCTATCGCGATTTCGGCTCGCTGGTATCGCTCGGACATTACAGCGCGGTCGGCAACCTGATGGGCGGACTGATCGGCGGAAACATGCTGATCGAGGGGCTGTTCGCGCGCTTCATGTACATGTCGCTCTACCGGCTGCATATCGCCGCGCTGCACGGCTACGCGCGCATGGTGCTCGATACCGTCGCGCACTGGCTGCGCCGTTCCACCGCTCCCCGCGTAAAGCTGCACTGACACGGAATAGATCGGCTGCGCCGTTCGTTCAAAGCTGTTTAGAATGGGCGGCGCGCGCGAGGCAGCGCGCGTGAAGGCGATGCGTTCTGTCGCTCGCCCGTTCATAGTCGTGCAGCGCCGCGCATCGTGACGCCTTGAACACGCGCGCGGTTTCACGGATTTACGCCGTCGCGCGGGTGAGCAGGCGCTCGCATCGACGGCGTCTTGGCGGCCTTGCCGCGGGAGCTTCGTATGCTAGACCCTGAAGTCGATAGCCTCATTCCGCACGTCCCGTTCAATCGACGCACCTTCATCAAGGCAACCTTCGGCACCGGCTTCGCGGCTGCGGTGCTGCCGGTCTCCGCGCAAACCATCCATACCGACGACACCGGTCTCGAAGCGGGCGCCATAGGCATTCGCGGCGCGGACGGTGTGCTCGTGCCGGCGTATCGCGCGCAGCCCAAGGGCAAGACACATCTGCCGGTGATTATCGTGATTCACGAGATTTTCGGCGTCCACGAGCATATCGCCGATGTCTGCCGGCGCTTCGCCAAGCAGGGCTATCTCGCCATCGCGCCGGACCTCTACACGCGTCAGGGCGATGCGTCGGCATACAAGTCGATGCAGCAACTCAACGAGCAGATCGTGTCGAAGGTGTCGGATGCGCAGGTGATCTCGGATATCGATCAGACCGTCAAATGGGCGGACGAGCACGGCGGCGATCCGAAGCGCGTGGGTATCACGGGTTTCTGCTGGGGCGGGCGCTTCGCGTGGCTCTACGCCGAGCACAATCCGAACTTGAAGGCGGCGGTGGCGTGGTACGGACGGCTCGCCGGCAACAAGACGGAGAAGACGCCGATCAATCCGATTGATCTCGCGAGCCAGTTGAAAGTGCCCGTGCTCGGGCTATACGGGCGGCAGGATCAGAGCATTCCGCAGGACACGATCGAGCAGATGAAGCAGGCGCTCGCCAACGATCCGCCGCCGGCCAGAAACTCGCAGTTCGTCGTCTACGACGACGCGCCGCATGCGTTCTTCGCGGATTATCGTCCGAGCTATCGCAAGGCGGACGCCGAGGACGGCTGGAAGCGCGCGCTCGCGTGGTTCCGCGAGCACGGCGTCAAGTAACGCGGCTCAGGGCTCAGCTTAAGGCTTCGGGCCCGTCGCGACGGGGCGGCCCGGATCGGCACTCCATTCGCTCCACGAGCCGGGATACAGCGCCGCGCCGTGGAGCCCGGCGATTTCCATCGCGAGCGCGTTATGGCACGCCGTCACGCCCGATCCGCATTGCAGAACGATGCGGTCCGGCTGCGTCGCGCCGATCAGCGAGCCGAACGCCTCGCGCAGTTCGTGCGCGGTCTTGAAGCGGCCTTCCGCCGTCAGATTCTCTTTGAAGAAGTGATTGAGCGCGCCCGGAATATGCCCGCCGACGGGATCGAGCGTCTCGTTCTCGCCGCGATAGCGATCGGCAGCGCGCGCATCGATCAACAGATGATCGCGCGTGCCGATGCTGCGTTCGATTGCCTGTGCGTCGATGGTCACCTGAAGCGGCGCGGCCGCCTTGAACGTGCCTTGCGTCTTGGGCGGCACGGCGGCGTCGAGCGGCTTGCCCGCGGCTTCCCATGCCGCCAGCCCGCCGTCGAGCACCGCGACCGAGTCGTGTCCCAGCCAGCGCAGCAGCCACCAGAGGCGCGCGGCATACATGCCGCCCTGCGCGTCATAAGCGACCACTTGCTGGCCTTCGTTCAGCCCGAAGCTCGCAAGTTTCGCGACGAGCGCCGCACGTTCCGGCAACGGATGACGTCCGTTCGTGCCGGTCTTCCCGCCCGACAGATCGCGATCCAGATGAAGATAATGCGCGCCGGGAATATGCCCTTGGGCGTAGGCCGCTTCACCGGATTGCGGGGCGGCGAGATCGAAGCGGCAATCGAAAACGAGCACGCTGCCGGGAGCGGCGGCGAGGCGCTCGGCGAGATTCGTCGCCGAAATGAGCGTGGTGTAGTGAGTGTGCGGCATGACGGCTCCTGAAGCGGCGCTTGTAGTGCGTGGATGTTGTTAGTCTAAACAAAAAGACGAGCCCGAAAGCTCGTCTTTTCATGAAGACCCAAGCGTGACTACAGCGCGTTCAGAGGGTCCCGAGTTGATGCCGCAGAAACTCGTGGAAATGCTGCATGCCGGATTCCATCGGGCTTTGGTACGGACCGACCTGGTTCTCGCCGCGCGACATGAGCGCGCGCCGGCCGGCGTCCATGCGCTCGGCGATCTCGTCGTCCTCGCGCGCGGTTTCCATGTACGCGGCGCGCTCCGCCTCGATGAAATCGCGCTCGAACAGCGCAATTTCCTCGGGGTAATAGAACTCGACGATATTCGTCGTCTTCTGCGTGCCCTGCGGAATCAGCCACGACACGACCAGCACGTGCGGATACCACTCGATCATCAGACCGGGGTAATACACCATCCAGATCGCGCCGAACTCAGGCGGCGTGCCGTTACGGAAGCGCAGGACTTCATCGTGCCATTTGCGATAGGTCGGGCTGCCGGGCTTTTCCAGATTCTTGTGGACGCCCACGGTCTGCACGCTGTACCAGTCGCCGAATTCCCATTCGAGGTTGTCGCACGACACGAAGCTGCCGAGCCCCGGATGGAACGGCGCGACGTGATAATCCTCCAGATAGACCTCGATGAAGGTCTTCCAGTTGTAGTTGCACTCGTGCACTTCGACGTGATCGAACATGAAGCCCGAGAAGTCGAAATGGCGCGCCGTGCCCAGCTTCGCGAGATCGGCCGCGACATTGCGGCCCTCGGCCTCGAAGAGCAGGCCTTGCCAGTTCTGCAGCGGCGTCTGGCCGAGGTTGAGACAGGGCTTGTCCGCGAAATGCGGCGCGCCGAGCAGCTGACCATTCAGGGCATAGGTCCAGCGATGCAGCGGGCAGACGATGTTGTCCGCGCTGCCGCGGCCGTTGAGCATGATCGCCTGACGATGGCGGCACACGTTCGACAGCAGTTCGATATTGTTCTGCTGATTACGGACGAGCACGCGCCCTTCGCCCTCGCCGGGGAGCGCGAAATAGTTTCCCGCCTCGGGCACCATGAGTTCGTGCCCGATGTAGCGTGGACCCTGCTTGAAAAGTGTGTCGAGTTCGCGCGTAAGAAGCGCTTCGTCAAAGTAAGCCGTGACTGGCAGCTGGCTATGAAATGCCTTTAGCTGCAATGCATTGCTCAGATTGGACATTCCCACTCCCGTTAAGACGTGAAAGCAGTGAACAACCCAACCATCGAAGATTCGATTTAGGGAGCCCGCGATTATACCGAATTCCGCCACAACGGGGCGCTTAAGGTCTTGATTTGGGTATAAATTGACGCGAGAGTTCCGCGCAATCGCGCGGCAGACGAGCGCGGATCGCATGCTTCGGAAGGATTGACGCAGAATGCCGAAAGGCAGTTTTGAGAGTTCTGGATGGACCGGATGCGGGTCGAAATTTTATCTTTTGCCGTAGAATGTGCGACTTGGCTCCAAATATTCAATTGCTCATCCACGATTCATGGCGAAAACCGCTGTTCAGGAAACAGGCGAGGCAACCGGCGCCGACGCGCCCGGCGCAGAGACTGCGCGGCTTCCGGAGAATTATGAAGCGGCCCTGGCCGAACTCGAATCGCTCGTGGCGCGCATGGAAGAGGGCGCGCTGAGTCTCGAGGAATCGCTTGCGGCATACCGCCGCGGCGCAGCGCTTGTGGGTTTTTGCCAACAGCAGCTCGAAAAAGTCGAGCAGCAGGTGCGCGTACTCGATGGCGAGACGCTCAAGCCGCTGCCCGCCGAGGTACAGCGCGCCACCCAGGCTACAGGAGCCACGAACGACAACGGGGACGACGACTTATGACCTTCGAACAATGGATGCGCGCGACGCTCGACCGCGTCGAAACAGCGCTGGAACACTATCTTCCGGGCACCGACACCGCCCCGGCGCGGCTGCATGAGGCCATGCGCTATGCGGTGCTGGGCGGCGGCAAGCGCGTGCGCCCGCTGCTCGTCCACGCGGCCGGCGAACTGACCGGCGCGAGCGCGCACGCGGCGGAAGCGGCGAGCGCGGCGCTGGAAATGATTCACGTCTATTCGCTGGTGCATGACGACATGCCCGCCATGGACGACGACGCACTGCGCCGGGGTAAGCCCACGGTACACGTCCAATATGACGAAGCGACGGCACTGCTCGTCGGCGACGCGCTGCAATCGCAGGCGTTCGTCGCGCTGACGGCCGAAAGCAATGGTCTGAACGATAGCCAGCAGGCCGCGCTCGTGCGCGAACTGGCGCTCGCGAGCGGCTCGCTCGGCATGGCGGGCGGTCAGGCCATCGATCTGGAAAGCGTCGGCCGGAAGCTGTCGCGCCCGGAGCTCGAAACCATGCATCGCAAGAAAACGGGCGCGTTGCTGCGCGCGTCGGTGCGCATGGGCGCGCTGGCGGGTACGCCGCCCGGGCCCGCTGCGCTCGCGGCGCTCGACCAGTATGCTGCTGCAATCGGCCTCGCGTTTCAGGTGGTGGACGACATTTTGGACGTCACCGCCGACTCCGCGACGCTCGGCAAGACCGCCGGCAAGGACGCGCAGCACGACAAGCCGACCTACGTATCCATCATCGGCCTCGATGCGTCGCGCGAACTCGCCGCGCAGCTCGGCCGCGACGCGCACGCCGCCATCCAGACGTTCGGTGCACGCGGCCAGCGTCTGGCCGAGCTCGCCGATCTGGTCGTGAACCGCGTGAATTAACCGTTGAACGCGTGACGAACCCCACGGCGCCGAACATCGCGCTGAACGAATCACGCCAGTTTTCCTAAAATGGGACGACGATGTACGACCTGCTGAAATCCATCGACGATCCGGCCGATTTGCGCGCCCTCGATCGACGCCAACTGCAACCGCTCGCCGACGAGCTGAGAGCCTACGTGCTCGACAGCGTCTCGCAAACGGGCGGCCATCTGTCGTCCAATCTGGGCACGGTCGAGCTGACGATCGCGCTGCACTATGTGTTCGATACACCTGCTGACCGAATCGTCTGGGACGTCGGCCATCAGACGTATCCGCACAAGATCCTGACCGGCCGCCGCGACCAGATGCCCGGCTTGCGCCAGCTCGGCGGCATCTCCGGTTTCCCGCGCCGCAGCGAGTCCGAATACGACACCTTCGGCACCGCGCATTCGAGCACGTCGATTTCGGCGGCGCTCGGCATGGCGGTCGCCAACAAGCTGCAGGGCGACAACCGCTATTCGATCGCCGTGATCGGCGACGGCGCGATGACCGCCGGCATGGCCTTCGAGGCGATGAACAACGCGGGCGTCGCCGACGACCTGCCGCTGCTCGTCATCCTGAACGACAACGACATGTCGATTTCGCCGCCGGTCGGCGCGCTGAATCGCCATCTCGCGCGCCTGATGTCGGGCCGCTTCTACGCCGCCGCGCGCGCGGGCGTCGAACGCGTGCTGCGCGCCGCGCCGCCCATGCTCGACCTCGCGCGCAAGCTCGAAGAGCACGCGAAAGGCATGATCGTGCCGGCCACGCTGTTCGAAGAATTCGGCTTCAACTACATCGGGCCGATCGACGGCCACGATCTCGACTCGCTGGTCCCGACGCTGCAGAACATCAAGGAATTGCGCGGTCCGCAGTTCCTGCACGTCGTGACGAAGAAGGGCCAGGGCTACAAGCTCGCGGAAGCCGATCCGGTGCTCTATCACGGCCCGGGCAAGTTCAATCCGGCGGAAGGCATCAAGCCGTCGACGGCGCCGTCGAAGAAAACCTACACGCAAGTGTTCGGCGAATGGCTGTGCGACGCCGCCGCGCAGGATTCGCGCGTCGTCGGCATCACGCCGGCCATGCGCGAAGGCTCCGGCATGGTCGAGTTCGAGAAGCGCTTCCCGGACCGCTATTTCGATGTCGGCATCGCCGAGCAGCACGCCGTGACGTTCGCAGGCGGGCTGGCGGCAGACGGCATGAAGCCGGTCGTCGCGATCTACTCGACCTTCCTGCAACGCGGGTACGACCAGTTGATCCACGACGTCGCGCTGCAGAATCTGCCGGTCGTGTTCGCGATCGATCGTGCGGGCCTCGTCGGCGCGGACGGCGCGACGCACGCGGGCAACTACGATCTCGCGTTCCTGCGCTGCATCCCGAACATGACGGTGATGGCCGCATCGGACGAAAACGAGTGCCGCCAGATGCTCTACACGGCGTTGCAGCAGCCGAACCCGACGGCCGTGCGCTATCCGCGCGGCGCGGGCACGGGCGTCGCGACCGTCAAGCAGATGACCGCGATTCCTGTCGGCCGTGGCGAGATTCGCCGCGAGTCGTCGCAGAAGCTCGGTTCGGGCAAACGCATTGCGATTTGCGCGTTCGGCACGATGGTCGCGCCGTCGCTCGCCGTCGCGGAAGAACTCGATCTGACCGTGGCGAACATGCGCTTCGTGAAGCCAATCGACGCCGACTTGCTGCGCGAACTCGCCGCGACGCACGACGCCATCGTGACGATCGAAGAAGGCGCGATCATGGGCGGCGCGGGCTCGGCGTGTGTCGAAGCGCTGCTCGCAAGCTCGGTTGTCAAGCCTGTGCTGCAACTCGGTCTGCCGGACACGTTCATCGATCACGGCGATCCCGCGAAGCTGCTCGCGAGCGTCGGGCTGGATGCGGGCGGCATCGCCCGTTCGATCCGCGAGCGTTTCATCAACGCCGTCGAAAGTGCGCACGCAGGCAAGCTGACCAAGCGCGTCGCCTGACGCGGCACGGTCTCACGGCGCGCCGGGGCGCGTCGTGCAAAATCGCTTAGGCACACGGCGCGGGCATCGTCCCGCGCCGTGTGCGCTTCAACGTTTCGAACCGCTCGCGTGAGGACGCGGCGCATAAGGAAAAAAAAGATGAATCAGATGAATCCCGCCTTCGTGATGCCCGACGTTCAAAGCACGCCCGACACGCGTCAGATCGCGATTTCCCGCGTCGGTGTGAAAGGCGTGCGGCATCCGTTGTCGGTGCGCACGGCGAGCGGCGTGCAGCCGAGCATCGGCGTGTGGAATCTGGACGTGCATCTGCCCGCTGAGCAAAAGGGCACGCACATGTCGCGCTTCGTCGCGCTGCTCGAAGAGAACCGCGAGCCGCTCGATCAGGCCGCGCTGCGCACGCTGCTCGCCGCGATGCTGACGAAGCTCGAAGCGCATTCGGGGCGCATCGAAGTGAGCCTGCCGTACTTCGTGATGAAGACCGCGCCGGTGTCCGGCGTGCAGAGCCTGCTCGATTACGAGGTGACGTTCATCGCCGAGAAGCGCGACGGACAGACGCGCATGTCGATGAAAGTGCTCGTGCCCGTCACGAGCCTGTGCCCGTGCTCTAAGCAGATTTCGCAATACGGCGCGCACAATCAACGCTCGCACGTGACGATCACGGCGGAACTGGCGGGCGAGGTTGCCGTGGAGGAATTGATTCGTATCGCCGAGGAAGAGGCGTCGTGCGAACTGTGGGGCTTGCTCAAGCGTCCCGACGAGAAGTTCGTGACCGAGCGCGCGTACGAAAACCCGAAGTTCGTCGAAGATCTCGTGCGCGACGTCGCGACGCGCCTGAACGCGGATGCGCGCATCGTCGCGTATGTGCTCGAAGCCGAGAACTTCGAGTCGATCCACAATCACAGCGCGTATGCGGTGATCGAATCGACCCGGCGCGACGCCTAAGTCCGCTTTTCAGGCGAGCGCCGTTTCCGACGAAACGTGCGCTTCCCGCACCGACGCCATCACCAGCGACGCCAGCCGCTCCACCGGCGGCGACGCACTTCCCGCCGCGCGATGCAGCGCCAGCGGAATCGAAGGCAGCGCGGGCAGCCCGGATTCATCGTCTTCGAGTGCGCGCATCGTCGACGGCAATCCGTAGGTCGTGCGTACCGTCACACCGAGACCCGCCGCCGCTGCGGCCCACAATCCCGCCAGACTCGGGCTCGTGAACGCCACCCGCCACTTGATGCCCGCGCGATCCAGCGCCGCCGCCGCCGCGCTGTGAAACAGGCACGGACGATCGAACGCGATGAGCGGCAACGGCTCGCCGGAATCGTATTGCCACGGCACCGTCGATGACGCGATCCAGCGCATCGACGGCGTGGCGATCGGCTCGGCGATCATCGCGGCGTTGCTTTCGTCGGTGACGCCGCTCGCGCCCCAGACGAGCGCGAGATCGAGCTGTCCGGTGTCGATTCGCTCCAGCAGTTCCGTGTTGCGGGCCACGCGCGCTTCGATGCGCACTTTCGGATGCGCCCGCGCGAAGCGGCCGAGCACGTCCGGCAGCACGACTTCGCCGAAATCCTCCTGTAGCCCAAGCCGAATCCAGCCTTCCAGATCGACGCCGCGAATTGCCACGGCGGCTTCGTCGTTCAGTTCGACGAGGCGGCGCGCGTAGCCGAGCATCACCTCGCCCGCGTCGGTCAGCGCGAGTCCGCGCCCGGCCTTGCGAAAGAGCGTGGTGCCCGCCTGTTCCTCCAGCTTGCGGATCTGCGCGCTGATGGCCGAGGTCGAGCGCCCGACCCGATCCGCCGCTTTCGCGAAACTGCCGAGGTCCATGCCCGCGACGAAGCTGCGCAGCACGGCTAAATCGAATGTCGTCTGGCTCATGGCGATCGTCCTGATTTTCTGAATGGAGGATGAAAAACTTTGCGATTTTCAGGATTATCGTAAGCCTTCAAACTGGCCGCAGTCAAATCCACCTGGACTGCATGATGGCTACTCCACTTGCATTGAAATCGAAGAACGCCGCCGCGCTCGACGGCGGACACCGCTGGAAGGTGCTGGGCGTCGGCGTTGCGGCGAACGCAAGTTTCTCGGCCGCGGCGGCGGGCATTCCGACCACGGCCGTGTGGCTGCGCAGCGGCTATCACCTGAGCAACGGCGAACTCGGGCTCGTGCTCGGCGCGCTGGGTCTGGGCGTCGCGCTCTCGGAGTTGCCGTGGGGCGTGCTGACGGATCGCTGGGGCGATCGGCCCGTGTTGCTGACCGGTCTGCTATCGACGGCCGCCGTTCTTATTGCGATGAGCGGCTTCGTCGTGCCGTCGGCGGGCATGCTCGGCTGGCTCGTGTTCGCGATGTGCGTGCTCGGCCTTTTGGGCGGCAGCGTCAACGGATCGAGCGGGCGCGCGGTGATGGCGTGGTTCACCGAAGGCGAGCGCGGTCTCGCGATGAGCATCCGGCAAACGGCGGTGCCGCTAGGCGGGGGCATCGGCGCGGCGCTGCTGCCTTGGCTGGCGTCGTCGCATGGATTCGCGGCGGTGTTCGGCGCGCTGGCCGCGATGTGCGCGACGTCGGGCGTCTTCGCCTGGCGCTGGCTCCACGAGCCGCCGGACGCGATCCGGCCCGCGCCCCGCAGCGACGGCGCCGCGCCGCTCAGGAACGCGCTGGTCTGGCGCGTCGTGCTCGGCATCGGCGTTCTGTGCGTGCCGCAATTTGCGGTGCTGACCTTCGCGACCGTCTTCCTGCACGACGCCGGGCGCTTCGGCGTGCCCGCGATCAGCGCGACGATGGGCGCCGTCCAGCTCGGCGCAATGACGATGCGCGTCTGGAGCGGACGGCACACCGACCGTCGCGGCAACCGGCGCGCGTATATGCGGGCGTCCGTGCTTGTGGCATCGGCTTCGTTCGTTGCGCTGGCGGCGGCGACCGCATGCGGTGTCGCGGAGGCGCCCGTGCTGCTCGCGGCGATGCTCGTCTTCGCGGGCGTCTGCGTGTCGGCATGGCACGGCGTCGCGTACACCGAACTGGCGACGCTCGCCGGCACCGCGCGCGCCGGAACTGCGCTCGGCATGGCGAACACGGCCGTCTACGCTGGCTTCTTCGTGACGCCGCTCGTCATTCCGCACGTGCTCGCGGCCGGTTCGTGGACCATCGTCTGGCTCGCGACGGGCGTGTGCGCGCTGATCGCGTTGCCGTTGTTTCCGAAGCCCGCGCGCCCTTAAACTGGTCGTTCGGACCATCGACCACGGAGCGCATCTTGATTCTCATCGGCCAGTACGATTCCCCGTTCGTGCGGCGCGTGGCCATCGCGCTGAATCTTTACGGCATGGCGTATGAGCATCGTCCGTGGTCGGTGTTCGGCGACGCCGACAAGATCGCGCCGTTCAATCCGCTGATCCGCGTGCCGACGCTCGTGCTCGATTCCGGCGACGTGTTGATCGAAAGCGCGCTGATCCTCGATCATCTCGACGAACAGGCGGGCGACGCGCGCGCGATGATCGCATCGAGCGGGCCGGAACGCCGTCAGGCTTTGAAGGTCTGCGCGCTCGCGACCGGCCTCGCCGACAAGGCCGTCGCGCTGGTCTACGAACGCGTGCTGCACAAGGAAAGGTCGCAGACTTGGGTGTCACGCTGCACGGGTCAGGTGGAACGCGTGCTGGACGCGCTCGAAGCCGACCGCGCCGCGCGCCCGACGCCGTATTGGTTCGGCGATTCAATCGGTCACGCGGATATCGCCGTGGGCTGCGCGCTGCGTTTCGCGCGCGAGGCGCATCCGGAGATGTTCAGTGCGACGCGCTGGCCGGCGCTCATCGGCCATAGCGATCACTGCGAGACGCTGCCGGTCTTCAAGTCGATCGTGCAGCCGTTCAATCCGCCGAAATAGCACGCGCAGGCAGGAATATCAGGCGCGCGCCAGCGAAGTGAGATCCCAGCGCGGCTTCACGGTGAACGCGTAATCGCGCACTGCCTGCTCCGGCCAGCGCGACAGACGCAGCGCACCGGCGAGCGCGATCATCGCGCCGTTGTCGGTGCACAGCGACAGATCGGGATAGTGGACATCGAAGCGGCGCTTTTTCGCCGCCGCCGACAGCGCCTCGCGCAACTGCCGGTTCGCGCCCACGCCGCCCGCCACGACGAGGCGTTTCAGGCCCGTCTTTTTCAGCGCGGCAAGCGATTTGGCGACGAGCACATCCACGGCGGCATCGACGAAACCGCGCGCGAGATCGGCCTTCGCCTGCTCGCATACGTTGTTGCCGAGCTTGCGGCTCTGGGTGAGCACGGCCGTCTTCAAGCCGCTGAAACTGAAATCGAGGTCGCCGGAATGGAGCATCGGACGCGGCAGCGCGACCGCGCCCGGCGTGCCGAACTCCGCGAGCCGCGACACTTCCGGTCCGCCAGGATAGCCCAGGCCAAGCAGCTTCGCGGTTTTGTCGAAGGCTTCGCCGGCGGCGTCGTCGAGCGTTTCACCGAGGGTTTCGTAGACGCCGACATCGCTCACGCGCATCAGTTGCGTGTGTCCGCCGGACACGAGCAGCGCGACGAACGGAAAGGGCGGCGGTTCATCGACGAGAAGCGGCGACAGCAAATGCCCTTCGAGATGATGGATGCCGACGGTCGGTTTGTCCCATGCCATTGCCAGCGCATTGGCGATGCTCGCGCCCACCAGCAGCGCGCCCGCGAGCCCCGGGCCTTGCGTGAACGCGATGGCGTCGATGTCGCCGCGCTCGGCGCCGGACTTCGCCAGCACCTCTTCCAGCAGCGGCAGCGCGCGCCGGATGTGATCGCGCGAAGCCAGTTCCGGCACGACGCCGCCGTAATCGCGATGCATCGCGATCTGCGAGTGGAGGGCGTGCGCAAGCAGGCCGCGCCCGGTGTCATACAGGGCGAGGCCGGTTTCGTCGCAGGAGCTTTCGATGCCGAGAACGAGCATGGGATTGACGCTCAGGAGGTAACAGAAAAGTATAGCAGCGGCGACCGGCACGCGTGGCGCCGTCCGGGCGCATTGCGGCGCAGCGGTTAAAATGCGCGCCATGGAATCCTTCGATATTGCCGTCATCGGCGCGGGCGCGGCCGGCATGATGTGCGCGGCCGTGGCCGCTCAGTCCGGGCGCCGCGTCGTGCTCATCGATCACGCCGAGCGGCTTGCCGAGAAAATCCGCATCTCCGGCGGCGGGCGCTGCAACTTCACCAACATCAACGCGCAACCGGCGAATTTTTTGTCGGCGAATCCGCACTTCTGCCGCTCGGCGCTCGCGCGCTATACGCCGCGCGATTTTCTCGCGCTGCTCAAGCAATACCGCGTCAAGTGGCACGAGAAGCACAAGGGCCAGCTTTTCTGCGACGACTCGAGCGAATCGATCATCGATCTGCTGAAAAGCGAGTGCGATGCAGGCGGCGTCGCGTGGCGGCGGCCGGTCGCGGTGCACGAGATTCGTCACGACGGCGCACGCTTCACGCTCGACACGACCGCGGGCGCGATCGGCGCGGCGGCGCTCGTCATCGCGACGGGCGGCTTGTCGATTCCGAAGATCGGCGCGACGGATTTCGGCTATCGCGTCGCAAAGCAGTTCGGCCACAAGCTCGTCGATACCCGTCCGGCGCTCGTGCCGCTCACCTTCACCTCCGCCGACTGGGCGCCGTTCGCTGCGCTCTCGGGGCTGTCGCTGCCGGTGCGCATCAGTGCGGGGAAAGGCAAGACGCGCGGCGAGTTCGACGAAGATTTGCTGCTCACGCATCGCGGCGTGTCGGGGCCGGGCGTGCTGCAGATATCGAGTTACTGGAACACGTCGGAGGCGATTCACGTCAACCTGCTTCCCGATGCCGACGCCACCGAACTTCTGCTCGAAGCGAAAGCCGGGTCGAAGAAGCAGATCGGCAATTTTCTGGCCGAGCACGTGCCCGCGCGTCTCGCGCACGCGTGGCTGGAGGCGCAGCGGGTTGCCATCGACGCGCGGCTCGCCGATCTTCCCGACCGCAGCTTGCGTGCGCTCGGCGCGTCGCTGTCCGACTGGACGCTCACGCCGAGCGGCACGGAAGGCTATCGCAAGGCGGAGGTCACGCGCGGCGGCGTCGACACGCGCGAGCTCTCTTCCGCGACGATGATGAGCGAGCGCATCGCCGGCCTTTATTTCATCGGCGAGGCGGTGGACGTCACCGGCTGGCTCGGCGGCTACAACTTTCAGTGGGCATGGGCGTCGGGCGTCGCGGCGGGCAAGGCCGCGGCCGAGTTCGCGCGCGACGCCGCGACCGTCGCCTGAGCGCGTTTTCACGGGGTTTTGGCGAGTCTCGAAACGCGAACCCGTTTGCTATACTCAGACAGTCATCGGAGGATTCTCTCCGCACTGGCTGGCGTCAAACAGTGATGGCGGCGCGTGTCGTCGCCGTCCGGAACGGCCCGTTAAAAGTCCCGCTTGAGGAGGCGTTCCCAAGCGGGTTTTTGCTTTCGCGGCCTGGCCGGCGCCGGCTGGAATTCAACTTTCGTAATTGCACCGGGTGAACGATGAGCCTCAAGGACCAGATCAACGACGACATGAAGACTGCCATGCGCGCGCGCGAAACCGAGCGCCTCGGCACGATTCGACTGCTGCTCGCGGCAATCAAGCAGCGTGAAGTCGACGATCGCGTCACGCTCGACGATGCGGCCGTCACCGCTGTCGTCGACAAGATGATCAAGCAGCGCAAGGATTCGATCAGCCAGTTTCAGGCCGCCGGCCGCGACGATCTCGTCGCGAAGGAAAATGCCGAACTCGTCGTGCTGTCCGGCTATATGCCCGAGCAGCTTTCCGCCGATGCGATCGCCGCCGAGATTCAGGCCGCCGTCGCCGCGACGGGCGCCGCGGGCCCGCAGGACATGGGCAAGGTGATGGGCGTGCTCAAGCCGAAACTGGCCGGCAAGGCGGACATGACGGCGGTTTCGGCGCAGGTGAAGGCCGCGCTGGCCAAGTAACTCAAGCGCGCCCGCCCACGTTGATTCCGCACGCATTCCTGCAGGACTTGCTCAACCGCGTCGATATCGTCGACGTGGTGGGTCGCTACGTCCAGTTGAAAAAGGGCGGCGCGAACTTCATGGGCCTGTGCCCGTTTCACAACGAGAAAAGCCCGTCGTTCACCGTCAGCCCGACCAAGCAGTTCTATCACTGCTTCGGCTGCGGCGCGCACGGCACGGCCATCGGCTTTCTCATGGAGCACACCGGCCTCACGTTTCCCGAGGCTGTAAAAGATCTAGCGCAGGGCGCCGGATTGACGGTGCCGCAGGAGCCGTCGTCCAACTTTCGCGGCGGCGGCGGTGGTGGTGGCGTCGAGAGCGCGCCGAGCAAGGCCGTCAGCGTCGCGCTCACGGAAGTCATGCAGACCGCGTGCGATTTTTATCGCAAGCAATTGCGCGGCGCGCCGAACGCCATCGCGTATCTGAAGAATCGCGGTTTGACCGGCGAAGTCGCCGCGCGCTTCGGACTGGGCTACGCGCCCGACGGCTGGCAAAGCCTCGAGACGGCGTTTCCCGATTATCGGAACGAGAATCTCGTCGAAGCGGGTCTCGTGATCGTCAGCGAAAAAACCGATTCGCAAGGTCAGGCGCGCCGCTACGACCGCTTTCGCGAGCGCGTGATGTTCCCCATCCGTAACGTGAAGGGCAACGTGATCGGCTTCGGCGGGCGCGTGCTCGACGGCGGCGAGCCCAAGTATCTGAACTCGCCGGAAACGCCGCTCTTCAGCAAGGGCAGCGAACTCTACGGACTTTTCGAGGCGCGGCTCGCAATTCGCGAACTGGGCTACGTGCTGGTCGTCGAAGGGTATATGGATGTCGTCGCGCTGGCGCAACTTGGTTTCGCGAACGCGGTGGCGACGCTCGGCACGGCCTGTACGCCGGTCCACGTGCAAAAACTCTTTCGTCAGACGGATACAGTGGTATTCAGCTTCGACGGCGATTCAGCCGGCCGGCGCGCCGCACGCCGGGCGCTGGAGGCGGCGTTGCCGCACGCGGCGGACAATCGCACGATCAAGTTTCTGTTTCTGCCGAAAGAGCACGATCCGGACAGCTACGTGCGCGAGTTCGGCACGGACGGTTTCGGCGAGCAGGTCGATCGCGCCATGCCGTTGTCGCAATTCCTGCTGAACGAGGTGTTGAACGACAAGGAACTGGAGCAGCCCGAAGGCCGCGCGAAGGCGCTCTTCGATGCCAAGCCGCTGCTTCAGGCGCTGCCCGCGAACGCGTTGCGGGTGCAGATTCTGCATATGCTCGCGGACCGGCTCGATACGCCGTTCACCGAGATCGCCGCGTTATGCGACATCGATTCACGTGCGGCCGCGGTGGCTCGCGCGAATGTGCCGAAGAGCGAACGCCGTCGCGTGATCGGGCAGGAGCAGCGTGCGCTACGCAATCTGGTGATGTATCCGGGCATTGCGGCATCGCTCGATCAGGACAGCGAGCGCACGCTCGTAACAATGACCGAGCACGGCGAACTGTTCAGCGAAGTGATCTCCCACGCGCGCGAACTGGGCGGCGCGGCGGAGTTCCAGTTGCTATCGGAGATTTTGAGAAATGCAACAAACGCACCCACGTACGACGATATCTTCCAGGAAATTCTCGCCTATGATGAAAACGTTCGCGATCTATTGATGCGTGATCCGTCCGACGAGGACGCGGCGCAGCGAGTGGAGGAGCAGAAGCGCCTGCTCGCGGAAGAATTGCAGGCGACGGTCCTGAAATTGCGCCACGACAGCTATCGAGCGCGTCTGGACCAGTTGGCGCGGCAGTCGAGCTTGTCGGCGGAAGAGGTCGCGGAGTTTTCGGATCTCTCGGCGCGGGTCGCGCAAATCAAGGCGGGACGGGCGGCGAGCCAGGATCACTGAAGGTGGAATGCTATAATAAAAAGTTCAAAACGAGTTGCTTTTTGTCAACTGTTTGCAATTTTTGACGGTTGCCTGATTGCGGGGCGGAGTGACGCTTCGAGCGGTCGGCGAAGAGTCATCGAGCAGTCGACAAAAAGCATTTTCGAGTGGGTGTGCGTGGAAAGCGGCGCGGTCGGCCGGTCTCGAAAGAGGCGGGAAGACGCAGGCAGAAACGGCGGTCCGTTGAGGGATTGAGCGAGTGCGTGTGGCGCATCCCGCATAAATCATACGAAACGGGCAGAAACGCACGCTGACGAACAGACGGGCGCAAGGGAAGCGGCTGCTATTGCGGGTAAGGCGGGAGAGACGTGTGATCGTCGAATCCGCGATGGCGCCCCGGGCAGGGCACGCAGGACGAATCAGCGTGCGCGTATTGGGTATTCACGGTTCCATCGGCTGTTGTCCAGCAGCCGCGAGTCGAGACTAAAGCCGGTATGGCGAACTCCATGACGAAAAAGCTGAACGATGTATCCGTCGAAGACGACGCAGTGCAAAACGCAGAGCCTGCCGCCGCGCCTGCGGCGAAGGTCGAAAAGGCCAAGGCTCGCGATCGCCGCGCGAAGGAAAAGGCGCTTCTGAAAGACGCGTTCTCGTCGAGCGCGCCGGGCACCGTCGAGGAACTTGAAGAGCGGCGCTCGAAACTGCGCGCGCTCATCAAGCTCGGCAAGGAGCGCGGCTTCCTCACGTACGGCGAGATCAACGATCACCTTCCGGACAATTTCACGGAAACCGAGGCGATCGAAGGCATTATCAGCACGTTCAACGACATGGGCGTGGCGGTGTACGAGCAGGCGCCCGACGCCGAAACGCTGCTGCTGAACGACAATGCGCCGAACGCCTCTTCCGACGACGAAGTCGAGGAAGAAGCCGAAGTCGCCCTCTCCACCGTCGACTCCGAATTCGGCCGCACGACCGACCCGGTCCGCATGTACATGCGCGAAATGGGCACGGTCGAGCTGCTGACGCGCGAAGGCGAAATCGAGATTGCGAAGCGCATCGAGGACGGTCTTAAGCACATGGTCATGGCGATCTCCGCCTGCCCGACGACCATCGCCGACATTCTCGCGATGGCCGAGCGTGTGCAGAACGAGGAAGTGCGCGTCGATGAACTCGTCGACGGCCTGATCGATCCGAACGCCCAGGACACCGATGGTTTCTCCGAGCAGGAAGCGGAGGCGATCGAGACCGAGCGCGAAGAAGCGGACGAAGAAAGCGACGAGGAAGAAGAAGAGGAAGACGACGACGGCAGCGCGCAAGCCAGCGCCAACGCCGCGCAGCTCGAGCTCCTCAAGTCGCAGTCGCTCGAGAAATTCGCGCTGATCAGCGAGTGGTTCGACAAAATGCGCCGCGCCTACGAGAAGGAAGGCTACAAGTCGAAGGCGTATCTGAAGGCGCAGGAAGCCATCCAGACCGAGCTGATGAACATCCGCTTCACGGCGCGTACCGTCGAGCGCCTGTGCGACACGCTGCGCGCCCAGGTGGACGAAGTGCGTCAGGTCGAGCGGCAGATTCTGCATACCGTCGTCGACAAATGCGGCATGCCGCGTGCCGAGTTCATCTCGCGCTTTCCGGGCAGCGAGACGGATCTCGACTGGGCTGACAAAGTAGTTGGCGAAGGGCACGAATACAGCGCCGTCCTCGAACGCAACATCCCCGCGATTCGCGAGCAACAGCAGCGCCTGCTGGATTTGCAGGCGCGCGTCGTGTTGCCGTTGAAGGACCTCAAGGAAACCAACCGTCAGATGGCGGCGGGCGAGTTGAAGGCGCGTCAGGCGAAGCGCGAGATGACCGAGGCGAATCTGCGTCTCGTGATTTCGATTGCCAAGAAGTACACGAACCGCGGCCTGCAGTTCCTCGATCTGATCCAGGAAGGCAATATCGGCTTGATGAAGGCGGTGGACAAGTTCGAATATCGTCGCGGTTACAAGTTTTCGACCTATGCGACGTGGTGGATCCGTCAGGCCATCACGCGCTCGATTGCGGACCAGGCGCGCACGATCCGCATCCCGGTTCATATGATCGAGACGATCAACAAGATGAACCGTATTTCGCGGCAGATTTTGCAGGAAACCGGTCTCGAGCCGGATCCGGCGACGCTGGCCGAGAAGATGGAAATGCCGGAGGACAAGATCCGCAAGATCATGAAGATCGCGAAGGAGCCGATCTCTATGGAAACGCCGATCGGTGACGACGACGATTCGCATCTCGGCGATTTCATCGAGGATACGAACACCGTCGCGCCGTCGGATGCGGCCTTGCACGCCAGCATGCGCGACGTGGTGAAGGACGTGCTCGACTCGCTGACGCCGCGCGAGGCGAAGGTGCTGCGGATGCGCTTTGGTATCGAGATGAGCACGGATCACACGCTCGAAGAGGTCGGCAAGCAGTTCGACGTCACGCGCGAACGGATTCGCCAGATCGAGGCGAAGGCGCTGCGCAAGCTGCGGCATCCGAGCCGGTCGGACAAGCTCAAGTCGTTCCTCGAAGGCAACTGATCGAGTCGGGCGGACTTGTATTGAGAGGCGTTGTGAGGCAAACTCGCTACCCTTCGAGAGCTGCCCCGCGCAATGTTCGGAAGTAACAGAAAGCGCCGCCACCGGCGCTTTCTTTTTGCCCTCTGCAGCGTTCTGCATCCCCAAGGGCCGGAAGCTTAATTGGTATAAGCTGTCGACTCATAATCGACCGATAGTGGGTTCGAGTCCCACCCGGCCCACCAGTACTTACTTAAAAGTATCAAAGGGTTAGCGGTTTTGCGTCCCTGACGACCCGCTTTCAGGGACAGTCTGGGGACAATTCAGGGACGCGGGTAGGTCACGTGACCCATGCGGGCCTCCCGCGCTTCGCCTTGCTCAACGTGCGTTTGCAACGCTTTTATTCTGCATTCCAAAGTAAAAAGAACCCACCATGAGCATTCGCCTGCATAACCCGGCGGGCATTCCGCCGCCGTTTTCGTGTTACAGCCACAGTGCCTCGGCACCGGCGGACGCGCGCTGGCTTCATATGTCGGGTCAAGTGGGCGTGACACTCGAGGGCACTGTGCCCGGCGATTCGTCCACGTAGATCGAACTGGCCTGGGGCATCCTGCTGGCGGTCTGGCCGACGCGGGTATGACGATCACCGATCTGGTCAAGGTCGATGGTTTTATCACGCGATCGGATAAGGTACCGCTGTATCGGCAGGAGCGCGAGCGGCGATTGGCGGGTCACGCCTCGGCTAGCACGTTGGGTTGTCGTCGCCGGCTTAGCTGGACCGAAGCTGCTCGTGGAGATTCGGGCGGTGGTGGCGCGTTGAGCGTGTGAGGGAAGGAACGCGATTCCCGAGGAAATCTCGCGAATGAGCGCATGCATTATTCGCGACATCTTAAGTTCGTTCAGCCTTCTGCGTCAGCCGTTTATGGCAGGCTGGCCGTCTGCTGCAACACATCGCTCGAAGCAACGCATTGCATAAGTATTCAAAGATTGGCCTTGTGCTTTGGCGATGGTTTCGAGTCGATCAGCTAGATTGCCGGGAATACGGATCGTGAGCCGACGTTCAGATGCGCCGCCTTCTGGCATTTCGCCAAAATATTGCGCTACCAGATGGTCGGCATGCTTTTCGAGGAGTTTCAGAGCTTCGCCGTCCGTTACAGGTGCGAACTCCAGTAACGTTTCGCCGTCGTGATCGACCATGATCTGAAAGAACTCGCCATCGCGTGTTTGGTACAGCCCCCACCACCCTTGGGAAGCGCGCCAATCCATTGAAGTATGAGATTCTGGCTTGATTTCGAAGACGCAATTTGCCGTCGCGGTGTTGTACGACTTGCCGTTGATGATCCGTTTCATGCTCATGATTACTTCACCAGTTTACGTCAAGTGCGGGATCGTAAATCACTTGACGTCATCTGTTAAACAGGTGACGTCAAGTGATTGCTAAGATCATCAAGCGGCTGACGCTCCGTATTGGCGATTTGCGGTAGCGGAGGAAGCTTCGGGCACCGCCATTGCATCTTCCAGGAGCGCCATTTCCAGATCGTTCTGGCTGCCGTCGATCCACTTGGCGTAAGTGCGCAGGAACATCTCAACGGTATGGCCGAGCTGACGCGCGCAGAACGCGGGCGTCATCCCGGCCATCAGCATGCTGGTGGCGTAGCTGTGGCGCATGTTGTAGGGGCGGCGATAGCGGATGCCCAAGCGCTTGAGAATGCTTGCCCAGTAGAAGCGTTGAAATGCCTCCTCGCTATCCAATGCTTTCCCGTGCGCGGATCCTGAAACACCGTCCGCCCGCCACTTGCGTGAACGCGCGCTGGCGCTGTAAAGCGGCGGACGAACCGCTGTTCAGGCGTACGAGGCGCGCTTCGGCCGTCTTGGTGCGGTTCTTTTCTTCCCGCGCCACCAGCACACGCTCGATAGCGATCGTGTTGCCTTGAAATCGACGTAACGCCACTCCAGTCCGTTAATCTCGGAAGTGCGCAGCCCCGTCCAGAACCACAGTTCGATGTATTTGTGAATCTGCGCATCGACCGTGGCGGCTTCTGTTGCGAGGGTGTTTATGTTTGCCAAGCCACGTGCAGCCCCGAAGCCGTCCCCCGTGCGGGTTCCAAGGGACGCCGACGTTACCGTCGTGTGCCCGAAACAGCACTGATCAAGCGGAGCGTCACCACCGAAATTCAGAATTTTCTCGTCTATCGAGATGTTTGCAGACATTCGATAATTCGGTGGCGGTACCAACCTTTGGGAACGATCAGCCTGTCCAATCGTCGTTGCCCAGTCGTTCCGGACGTGATTATTCATCGCCAGTCGTGTTCGCTAAGCATTGCAAAATAGAGGGACTTGGCTTTCGGTTAGCCATTAATGTCAACAAGCAAAGGTCCGTCTGATGGACCCCCGTTTGGTTGCGGCCTATCTCGACGAACTTCGCTTCATGCAGGCATTGGGCGGGGAATTCGCGCGCGCTCACCCGAAGATAGCCCGCCGCCTCGGCATGCTCGGAGAGGACGCAGGGACCGAGGTGGGCGACCCCTACGTGCGTCGTCTGTTCGAGTCCTCCGCGTTCATCAACGCGCGCACGCAATTGCGCTTCGAAGACGAATTTCCGCTACTGACGCAAGCGTTGCTGTCGTCGGTGTATCCGAATTATCTGTCGCCCACACCGTCGATTTCCATCGCCCGCTTCTATCCGGGAGGCAAGGCAGGCGGCTTCACAACGGGCTACACGCTGGCGCGCGGCGTGGAGCTGAATTCCCTGAATTTACCCAGCGGAGAAAAGACCGCCTGCACGTTTCGTACAACGCAGGATGTTTCTTTCTATCCAGTGTCGATTCAGGACGGACGACTCACTCACGTTCCCCCTGATCTCTTGGGGCAAAGCCGTTACGTGCCGCCCGATCGCCAGGTGTGCGGTGCCTTGCGTCTGCGCTTGCGCACGATGGAAGGCGTACCGTTCTCCGCGCTCCGCGGGCTGGATCGACTGCAGGTCTATCTGGCGGGCGATGAACGCGTCGCCTCGCATCTGCATGAGCTGATCCACGCGGGCGCAGTCGTGTCAGTGATAGGCGAGCCGGGGCGCTTCAGCGACGCGGGTTACACGCCGCACGTCGTCAGATCGGATGCGGTCGTTCAGGATGGGCTCGGGCCGGAAGAAACCGTGCTGCCGCTGGTCGCGCACAAGTTTCTGGGTCACAACCTCGTGCAGGAATACTTCGCCTGTCCAAACCGATTTTACTTTTTTACGCTGACGGGGCTCGAGGCGGGTCTCGCGCGCATCGCCGGCAACGAGGTTGAGATCATCGTGCTGCTGGACCGCTCCACGAGCGAGCTGGCCCAACATGTGGATGCTTCGATGTTCGCGTTGTTCTGTGTGCCGGTCGTGAACCTGTTCAAGGTTCGCACCGCGCCCGCGAAGCTCAAAGAGGAAAGCGGCCAAGTGCGCCTCGTGCCCGTCGAGAACAGGCCTCTGGACTACGAAGTTCATTCGGTGGAACTGGCCATCGGTCAAGTCGACAACGACGATGATTCGGAAGAGCTGCGTTTCTATCCGCTGCACGAGGCACGCTTGCGTGATGAAGACGAGCTTGGACGCTATTTCACGGTGCGTCGCGAGCAGCGCCTGAGCGCGGCGAAGGGGCGTTCTCAAGATACGCGCGCGCCGTATATCGGCACGGATTCGTTCCTGTCGCTGGTTGGCCGGGACGGTCTGCCCTATGTTCCGGATGAATCCAGCGAGAGCGATGAGGATCGCCGGATCAATTACCTCTCTCTCGACGCGTGGCTGACCAATCGCGACCTCGCAGGACGCCTCGAATGCAACGGCGTGAGCGATCTGGGCCTGCCGGAATCGACTACAGCGCAGACGCGGGCCATCAGTTCGAAAACATGGCGAACTGGAATCTGACGTGGCAGTCGTCGGCGGGTGCCGCAGGTAGCGCGGGAAGCTATGCAACGGCGGGCCCAATCAGCCCATGTGGCGGAGCGGCGTACAGCGTGGAGCAGATGCGCGCCGAGCGGCTGCTGTCATGCCCAAACAACGCAATGCATCCTCCTCCGACTTCGGCCCACCGCTGGCGAAATTGCGCAAGGATGCCGGTTACACACAAGTGGAATTTGCAGCTTCAATCAGCGTCTCGCAGCGCATGATTGCCTACTACGAAGCGCCGGACGCAATGCCCCTGCCCACTTGCTGCCAGAGATGGCGAAGGTATCGACGCCGGCGACCAAAGACTATTGGACATGCATCGTGTCGGGGGGGTGGTACACCGGGACCGACTTTGAAGTCGCCGGGATCATCCCCACCACGCCTACTTCGTTCACACGGTCATACAATGGCACGCCTTTCTCCGTTTATGCGACAAACGTCAAGGGCGTGGGTATGGCGTTGGGCGGGTACATCTATGCCTCTGGCACTCAATATGGCCCCATCGACTTTCCAAAGTTGGGACGTCAATGGCACAACACCGGCAGCCCCGTCAATAATGGCGGACAGCTGATCGCGTCCTTGGTGAAAATCGGAAACATCACGCCAGGCACGGTGTCTGGCCCAGTGGCTCAAGCGTTTTCATGGAATTGGGCGACGAAAATTGCTTCACCGGTAGGCCATCTCGATCTGAGTGCTGGCGTGATCAACTTCGACATGACGCCCGTCAGTATCACCGTTTTGACCTGTCAGACTCCTGACGTTGACATTGATATGGGCACGCAGACCCCGTTGGATTTTCCGGGCCTGGGTACGCCGTCCAACAAGGTGAAGTCGTTCCAGCTTGCATTCAACAATTGTCCCGCGGGAACTGCCGACACGATCGATAAGAGCAATCTCTCTGGCCTGATCCACAGTGTCACATATCGAATCGATCCGATTTCTCCGGATCGCCTCGTATCCGGCTATAGCAACGTCGTCGCGCTGGACACGGGAACAGCGCAGGCCGGAGGTGTTGGGCTGCAACTTTATGACGCAAATGGCGCAGTGGTTCCTTTGGGCACCTCTATCGCCCTGGGCGGATTCGACGGGACCAAACTGGGCAGCTACAGCGTACCGATGAAGGCCCGCTATTTCCGCACTGGCTCGATTACGCCGGGAACTGCAAACGCAACAATGCAGGTGACCGTGTTGTACCAATAGGCTTGGGAGAAAGCTGCTTTTTTAGAACGCTGTCGCGGCACAATGCGTCGTGCCCGTGAAATTTAGGAGAATCAAATGAAAAAGACGAAATTCATGTTGGCAGCGGTTGCGCTGTCGGGATCCGCATCGGTGCTTGCCGCAGACGCCACACTCAATTTCAGTGGGACGATCATCCTTCCAACCTGCTCTGTAAATCCTCAGGAAGTCAAGCAGGATATCGATCTCAAATCGATCAAAGTCACTGACTTTACAGGTACTACCGCGAACGCTACACCATTTCAGATCGATCTGGAAAACTGCGTCACTGGGACTAACGTCTCTATGACGGTCAGCGGCACAACGGATACGGTTGCCAGCGTTTTGAAGAATACTGGAAGTGCCACCCAGGTTGGTGTCCAGTTGCTGAAGGCCGCCTCGGTGGGTGACACAACGGGAACGGCAGTTACCTTGGGCGGTGCTTTGTCGTTGGGCGCGGTCGATACAACGAACAAAATGACCATCCCGATGGTGGCGCAATTCTACAAGCTGGGTACGCTTACAGCCGGAACTGTGGCGGCGGCTGCTACTGTAAATTTTAGCTATAATTAATAGCTAAGTAGCACGAAGCATTGTATGACAGGGATGGATTGCGTACAGTAGTGCGGTGAACGTGATCCAGACGCATTGGTTTTCATGTGGCGCTTTGGGGCGTCTGCGCGGCGTGGTGTGTTCGTTCCTATCTCGGGGCGGCACGCCACGACGCGCATCACTGTTTTGCATACTTTGAAAGGTGAAAATTTTGGAAAAAATTGATCGTCAAGCTCTTGAAGTGAGCCAAATCTCCGGTGGCGGCTCGAAGAACTCGAGCGCCGCAAATTCGACCGACATCACCGTGGTCGTCACGAACCCGGCTGCCAATGAAAAAGGCAGCACTTAACTGATTCTGTTCAGAAACGCGGTGAACCTGACCAAAATATATTGGTTCTCATGTGGCGCCAAAGAGCGTCTGCGCGCCGTGGTGTAGTTTCGCCCTATCTCGGGGTGATAATCCGCGATGCGTATCACTGTTTTTGCATACTTCGAAAGGTGAAAATTTTGGAAAAAATCGATCGTGAAGCTCTTGAAATGAGCCAAGTTTCCGGTGGTGGGACGAAGAATTCGGGTGCCGCAAATTCGACCAATGTCAACGTGTCTGTTACCGTTCCTGCTGCTCCTGCTGCTCCTGCTGGTAATGGTGGTGGTACAACGGACTAATCAGGTAAGTCTTTTCGCCTGAAAGGCAGCGCCTGAGGGTAGGCGCTTCTATTCATCCGGAGTGTGACGTATGAGAGATGCGGCTGCGGGTGATTGTCATAATCAGGCAGACCGTGCGTTGCATTTGTAGTGCCGGGCGGGCTCACTCCCAAGGGTGTTGAATCCAACGAGCGTCGGAACTTGCCATGTGGGCGGAATTACGGCGCGCTGTGAGGATGCTGCTCGTCGCAACGCGCGAACACGGCGGCCGGATTGCGTGCGGAAGTAGCTGCATCCGGCCTCGGCATGAAGGCCACGTGATCGTGCTTCATTTTTCTCGAAACCATCCGCGCTTCTTTTTAGCGGGTTGCGCGCGGCGTGGTCAATGGCCTTAGGCCGATGTTGTTCCATGTTATTGGCGGTATAGCCCGAGCCGATGGCGCTTAGTTACCCGATTTCTGGGGCGGGCGCATACCATCCATCGCCAAGGTAGGTTGTTGCTATTGAAGCCACTATCTGGTTGTGGACGAACGCGTCGTGGCCGCGTAACGCATCGCCTCGCGATCATATTAGTCGAACAAGAACGTCCCGCAGCAGCTCGCCGTTGCAACATCGAAATCCAAAGCCGTCAATGCGCACTCTTTGGTTGCTATGCTCCCCGATCATCTTGTCATCATACGGACGTTGCGGTCGAGTTAGAATCGAGCGCCGTTGCTCAGTAACTCGTGCACACGCAGACGTAATAGGTGCGCCTTGCCTGGAAGGGCTACGTCCTGTCGCAACGGGTTCCACGCTCGTATAGCCCTACACAGCAACTGTCGTCGTAAGGCAGCTTGTCCGCGATGGACCGGTCGCATCGACGTCAAAAACATCGTCGGTCTGACAAGGTCGGCCTACATCTTGCGATGTGGCTAGGCGCGGCGGTTGAGCGCGGACACGCTCGGGCTCGACACACTAAAAACTTCGCAGACCGCTTCGCTGGTCGTCCTCTCGTAGGAAGGACAAGTGCGCTATCTATCTTACCTTTGCCGTACTCGACTGCTTCCGGGGGAGGTTCGCATTGTCCGTGACATATTGACGGACGTTGATCGCACCTTGCGAATAAGCAAGAGCGCATGCGCAAGCTCCGATGCCGAGACCACTTCCGCGCCAGCTTTGATCGCTGATGGGAGGATGTTTTCGTGACGCATCGTGCGCCCACGAAACAATGCGTTCGAGTGCTCGCGTAGTAGCGTGCGACAATCAAACTCTAGCTACAGGATCAAAACGTTCAGTTTTCCTAGTCTTCTGCGCCTCCTTCCATCTTCACATAAGATTCGGAAAACTAAATAGTGTACCTTGTCGCGGTTGATAATGGTTGAAGACATGCCCAGCTGGTTGAAATTTGCGGTTCAACTGATGCTCTAAGGACTACTTTCGTTATTGAGTTTTGAAATTTGTAAATTTGAAATGTAGATTCGCATAACTGAATAAAACGGATATATAATTTCTTAACTGACACCGGCAACGTTGTTTGAAGTCGGATAGTCAGTACTTTTAATCGATAAACAGAGGTTTTAAAATGCAAAAGATCGAACGTAACGCTCTCGCACAAGCTCAAATCGCTGGTGGTTCGGCAAAGTCGTCGGGTGCTGCTAACACGACGAACGTTGACGTGACCGTCAACCCGGCAGCACAGTAAGCGGGTTGTGGCAGCTCGCGCTGCTGAATCCATCGAGCGTCGGAGTTTCCGATTTAGGTGGAATTTGAGCATGTCGCGAGGATGCCTATTGTCGTAAGATTCGACACGATGGCCGGATTGCGTGCAGAAATGCCGCATCCGGCCTTCGGCATGATTGCGCGCGCAATCGCGCTTCGTCCCTTTCTCGAAACCTTTCGCTTTTCGTAGCCTTGTAGGTTGCAAATAGGCGTGGTCAATGGCTTGGACTTATGTCCTTCGCGTGCCGTTGACGATGTAGCCCGAACCGATGCCGCTCTCAGCTGCGCGATTCGGGGAGGGGCCACCGCCAGGGCAGGTTGCTATTTCAATCAGCATTTCATCGGACATCATGACGCTGCTGTGGCTAGTCGTTGTGACCGCCAGACTCATCGCTTCACGATCACATCATTCCAACACCGACGACGCGCAGCACTCGCGGTCGCTGCATCGGTACCAGAAGCCGTCAAGGCACACTCGCTGGTCGCTGAATTCCCCAGTCATCTTGTCATCGTACTGACGTTTCGGTCGACTCAGAATTGAGCGCTGTTGCATCAGTAACTCGAGTACGCACGCACTAAGCCGGCCTTGCATGGAAGGTCCGCGTTCTGCTGCAATGCGTTTCGCGTCTGTATACCCCCTTGCGCGGCAGGGGCATCGATGACCAGTGGCCCGTGAAGCGGCGGATCGCTCCGACAAGCAGGAGCATCGTCGGTCTGGCCGAGTCGTATGGGTCTGGCGATGTGGCTGGGCGAAACAGCCGAACCAATACGCTCGAGTTCTATACACCAACAACATCGCAAACCTGCACCATTGCTCGCCGTCCAGAAGCAAGGACGAGTGCGCTATTTATCTTTGCGCTCGCCGTACTTGACTTCTTCTCGGCGTTTCGCGTTATCCGTGCTGTTGCACTCGCGAACGAGCTTGAGCGCATCGGTACGTTCCGATCTCGAGCTACTTCTTCGCCACCTTTGATCGCTGATAGGGGGAGGCGGACGCAACTTGCGCCCAGTGAGCGGTGGGTTGGGTGTCACGTCGTGCTTGTGCGCGACAACGGAATCTGTTTTCCCACCTCATAAACGTTCTGCTGTACTCATCTTCCGTTCCGCCGCCCAGTGGTGTCGACGCTCTGGAAACCTCAATATGTCACCGTGCGCCGGTTGATATCAGTTGAAACTGCACCACCGCTGGTTGATGAGAGGAGCGTGACGGGAGTTTTGGGCCATTTTCGTTATTGAAGTTGGCAATTTGTAAATTTGAAATGTAGATTCGTATAACTGACTAACGCGGACGTATAATTCTTTTGCTGACGACGGCTTCGTTGTTTGAAGCGGTACGTCAGTATTTCTAAATGATAATACAGAGGTTTTAAAATGCAAAAGATCGAACGTAACGCCCTGGCACAAGCTCAAATCGCTGGTGGTTCGGTGAAGTCGTCGGGCGCAGCTAACTCGACGACCGTTGACGTGACGGTTAACCCGGCTCAGTAAGCGGGTTTGGTGGCGCCCACGCGTTTGAAAAAACGCGTGGGCGCCACGTGTATGGTACGGCAGTATTTCGTAATTAACGGAACTAAATAAAATGCAAAAAATTGCACGCAACGAATTGGTCAAGGCTCAAATGGCGGGTGGTGCCGGTAAAGGCAACAGCAGCGCTAGCAACTCCACGACGGTTGTGATCAACATCAAGTTTAGTTAAGCGTTCGGGGCTCTAGCTTCTGAGTGGGTATGCAAGGGTGGGGTGATCTCCGCCCTAGTTCTTTTGGCCGTCGGCTATTTACAAATGATTGCGTTGAATCCTGGAGTCTGGTTTTCTCGGGCGCAATTTCGTTTGCGCCGGGCGGTGGTGGGTAGAATTCCCAGGAGCGTGCTCGAGCAAGTTGCGAGTTGGGTCTGGCATATTCGAAGCGTCTTTGATGCCAATTTCCGGGCGAGTGGGGAAACTCGGGCGGAAGTTGCGCGGCATGTGCTTGGTCTTAGTGGGTCGCAATCGGCTTGCTCCCGTATCGGTGGTCAGCTCGAGAAGCTAATCGATCAACGAATCTATTTCGGTCGTGCTATTCGGAAGCAGGAATCGTGGTCTGACATGGATGCCATTGCCGCAGAGCTGGCGTCGAGAGTCAAAGCCTTGAAGCGCGCGGCTCCGCAGCAACCGGTCTTCCTTTCGCCGTTTCACTATGTTTCGCAATACGCCAACATCTATATTGTTGAGCGAATTGCCAACCTGCTCGGTCTCAAGTCCATGGCGGTCGTGTCTGGTGTGTTGCAGAACCAGTACGGTGACGATCACGCGCTTATTCCGGGTATTAGAGTGCTTTACACGTACGGCGACCAGAACCGGAACGGTCTGGGCGTGCGTGTCGCTCGCTCGTTGAAGAGAGACGGCGTCGCGGTTTTGTTTGCCGATGTACCTCCCTTTACGATGCACCGCTATCCGATGGAAACCGTGAGCGTCTCGATGTTTGGGAAGGAGGCGCGTGTTCATAATGGAATTTTTCGCATGGGCGAAAGCTTCAACGCCGTCATGCTGCCGTTTTATCTGCGCTTCGAGAAGGGGCGTTTCAATGCGCACATTTTCGAACCCGTTGTGTTGGCCTCTGGCGATGCGCCTCAAAGGCTCGCCAACTATATCGAAATTGCGCTGACGGATAACTATCAACAGTGGACGCCCGCTGGGCATCCGTCGTTGTACGCGTTTTCTCCTGCCAAGTAGAGCCAACTTTATTCCAGCTTTTACGCACAGGCCCTCGGATATCGTGCTGATCACGATCCGGGGTATTGCCGCGTAGTTCATTCTCTTCATGCAACCGACCGATCTTCCTCATTTCAAGGATGTGCCTTGGCGCTGGATCGCTTACACGAGCTCGGCCATCACAATCTTCGCGCTGGGTTTTTCTTTCGTTCACCAGATCGAGCTCAAGCAAGACGTGACGGGCGAGATCGTGTCGCCGGCGGAGGTGAAAATTCAGGGACTCACCGGATTGGTGTCGGCTATCTATGTCCACCCGTCCGAACATGTTGAGCCCGGCACACCGCTGTTTCGACTGCAACGGGACTTTTCGCTGACGAGTAGATGGCGCGCATCGCAGAGGTTGAGCTTGAGCGGCTCAACGCGGAGGTATCGGTGGAGCAGTTGGTGCGCGTGCAGGGGATAGAGCTTGCGAAGTCGGGTAGCGGATTTACCCGCGTGCATTGGTGAAACGTTCACCAAACTGGCTCATGGCGGAGAACCAGTCGAATGCCGCCCGTACGGACTTGGCCAGCACGTTGCGCAGGGCCAGCCACAGTAGCTTGATGGCTGCCTCGTCGTTGAGGAAGTGGTCGCGTGTCTTGAAGATCTTGCGCAACTGCATGTTCAGACTCTCTATGGCGTTCGTGGGGTACACCACTCGCCGTATGTCGGACGGAAACACGAAGAACGGTGTGACGTTTTCCCACGCCCGTCGCCATGGCTGCACGATGGTCGGATACTTCGCGCCAGACGGCCCTTCGGCAAAGACCTCCAGTGCCTGCTTCGCGGCCTGTTCGCCGGCGGCTGCATAGATCGGGCGCAGCGCTGCGGCGACGCTTTTGCGGTCCTTGTAGCTGGCATATTCCAGACTGTTACGGATCAGATGCACGATGCAGGTCTGCACGGTCGTGCGCGGGTACGCCGTGCCGATCGCCTCGGCCAGTCCCTACAGGCCGTCGACCACTGCGATCCGGATGTCCTGACAACCCCGGGTCTTCAGTTCATTAAACACCTTGAGCCAGAACTTCGCGCCCTCGGTCTGTTCGATCCACAGGCCGAGCCCATCGCGCTGGCCGTCGGCCTGGATTCCCAGCGCCAGATACACCGCCTTGTTGCTCACCACGCCGTCGCCACCGATCTTCACGCGCAGCGCGTCGAAGAACACCACCGGATACATCGGCTCGAGCGGACGGTTCTACCAGGCAAGCGTTTCGGCCATCACCTCGTCGGTGACCGAGCTGATGAAGTCGGCGGAGACCTCGGTGCCGTAGCTTTCGGCCAGAAACGCCTGGATTTCGCGCACGCTCATGCCACGGGCGTACATCGCGATGATGCGTTCGTCGAAACCGGTGAAACGGCGCTCGTGTTTGGGAATCAGGAGGGGCTCGAAACTGCCCTCACGATCGCGCGGCAAATCAACCCGTACCGGGCCGCGCTCGGTGATCACTGTCTTGCCGCTGGCGCCCTTGCGTTCATTGGTCTGCGCAGAAGGCTTGAGCTGGCCGGGCCGGTAGCCCAGACGCATGTTCATTTCTGCGCCCATCGCGCGTTCGATGAGCGCCTTGTTGAACGCCAGCATCAGGTCCTGAACCTCGGCGGGCGTCATCGGGCCCTTCACCAGTTCATCGAGCAGCCTGAAGGGCGACGGTGCGTTTCTTTTCATCGGCATATCCATGACCTCGATCCTTCATCATATGCCTCGCCCACGAAATTTCGGATAGGGCCGACGGCAACTCTCAAACGCTGCCCAGCTTCAAACCCGGCGTGCTTAATGCATCGTCCTGCGAACGACATCCACGGAATCAGCGGCGGGTCGGCGCGTAAATCAGCATCGCGTACGCGTTCGACAACTCAATTAGACAATCGACCGGCTACGAAGAGGAGCGGTCGAACCAAGCGCTGTTGTCGATCAACACTGCGTTACGCGGGATCACCTCGACTGTGTCGCCAACTGACGCGTACAGAACGCGGGCGTCACGCCGGCCATCACACGCGCATCACCCACCCCCCCATCACGCATTCGACTCACCCGCAAACAACGCAAGATAAACCGCCGGGTTCACCGGCTGACCACCCACGCGAACCTCAAAATGCAGATGCGGACCCGTCGAACGGCCGGTCGAGCCGACCTTGGCGATCGCCTCGCGTGGCTGCACCCGCTGCCCGACGTGCACCACGATCTTCGACGCATGAGCGTAACGCGTGATAAAGCCGTTGCCGTGATCGATCTCGACGGTGTTGCCATAGCCCGGCATCGGTCCGGCGTAAATCACGCGACCGCCTCCGGCCGCGAGGATCGACGTGCCCGTCGGGGCGACAAGGTCGATCCCCGGATGGAAACTCAGGTGATGCGTGAACGGATCGAGTCGGTTGCCAAACGGCGAGCCGGTACGCCCGAACGCAAGCGGACGGCGGCCCGGGAAGGCGTCCCACGCCGCCTCATGTTCGGACACGCCCTGCTCGAGCGCGGCAAGCGTCGCCGTCAGGCAATCGAGTTCGTCGTCGGTGGCTTGCGGATCCCGATGCGCACCGGCTATTCGGCAGGGTCGAGGCGGCAGTTCGGGGCCGCCGGCGGCGTCGCCGTTGGACGCGCGCGCCGACGTTCTTGCAACCGCGCTGAGCGCAGCCGTACGCGGCGATTGCGCACGCAGGCGCTGGTCAAACGCGCTCAGGGTGTCGAGCTTTGCGGCGAGCCGTTCGGCGCGCGCATCGAGCGAAGCATTCGCGGCCTGCAGGCGCGCGAACTCGGCTGCCGAGTAAGGGGGAGGGGAAACCACGGAACCAACGGTGGAAGACCTCGCGGGCTCATGGCGGATCAGCAACGGCTGCGCCCTGTAGTGCCCCACTGCAAGGCCGGCCGCAAGCGCGAGCACGACCGCCGAGCATGCTGTACCAACGATGTTGCGCAGCGCGCCGCGCCGCATCACGATGTACAGATCGTTTTTCGAACCGGAGAAGACTGAAGCCACCTTTACCCCTCTACACCCAATTTCCAATTCTGAGATGGTAAGAGCGCCTCGGATCTCGACCTATCGGACGATTCAGAGAAATTTGAGATGTGTGCGCGTAGAGCTGCAATAGTTAAGTGACAAATAAACCGGCCAGCGCCGGCACGGCTCGTCAGGAGCGTGCTTCCCGCTGAAGCGATCTTCGGATTGTTCTGATATCGCGAGATGGTCTTTATTGGCGCTCGGGATGTGCGGCGCTTTTCCAAGCATCAGGCGCCATAACGCCGAACTGAAGTCACCCGACACGCGCCATCAAACCCGCTCGATGGCGACGTTGTCTTCCTCCAAATCGACGTCACTCCTTCGCCACCACATCCGTATCGCCATGCCGCAGACTCAACGGCATCTCCGCCGCAATCTCCCTTTCAACCTCGTCCGACGATCTCCCGCGATTGAACAGCGCGTTGAGCAAAATCGCGAACACGGCGGCCAGCGTAATTCCGCTGTGCGTCAGCGGCCCCGCCCAGGCGGGCATATGCGCGAAAAAGGTCGGCGCCACCAGCGGAATAACGCCGACGCCCACGCTGATCGCGATGATCAGCAGGTTGTTCTTGCTCTCGAAATCGACCTTGCTGAGAATCTTCACGCCGGTCGCGGCGACCATCCCGAACATGGCGATGCCCGCGCCTCCGAGCACGACCACGGGTATCGACGCAATCAGGTTCGACAGCTTCGGCAGCAGCCCGAGCAAAACCAGGATCACGCCGGACACCGCGACGACCCAGCGGCTCTTCACGCCGGTAATCCCAACGAGCCCGATGTTCTGCGAAAACGACGAATGCGGAAACGTATTGAAGATGCCGCCGATCACGGTGCCCAGACCATCGGTGCGCAAGCCGCGCGTCGCATCGACACGCGTGACGGGCCGCTGCGCCAGATCGCCGAGCGCGAGAAACATGCCGAGCGATTCCACCATGATGACCACCATCACGAGACAGAGCGATGCAATCGCCGCGATTTCGAACGTCGGCGCGCCGAACGCGAACGGCCGCACGGGCGCGAACCACGCGGCCTGCCCGATGCCCGAGAAATCGACGAAACCGAGCGGCAGCGCGATCGCAAACCCGATCGCCATGCCGATCAGCACCGATATATTCGCGATGAAGCCCTTCAGATACTTGTTGATGAGCAGAATCGCGAGCAGCACGACCGCCGCGATCATCAGGTTCTTCGGTTCGCCGAAGTTCGCGGCGCCGCGTCCGCCGCCGGCCCAGTTGATTGCCACCGGAAACAGCGTCATGCCGATTGTCAGGATGATCGTGCCGGTGACGATCGGTGGAAAGAATCGCATCAGCCGTCCGAAGAACGGCGCGATCAGAACGGCAAACACGCCCGCCGCGATCGTCGCGCCGAAGATTGCCGTGATGCCCGCTCCGGACGTGGCCATCGCCACCATCGGACCGACCGGCGCGAAGCTCACACCCATGATGACCGGCAGCCGGATGCCGAACTTCCACACGCCGATGCACTGCACCAACGTGACGAGCCCGCACGCGAACAGGTCCGAGCTGATCAGAAACGCGATCTGATCCTTCGGCAGTTTGAGCGCCGCGCCCACGATGAGCGGCACCGCAATCGCGCCCGCATACATGACGAGCACATGCTGAATGCCGACCGCAAGCATCTGGCCGGCGGGCAGCACTTCATCGACGGGATGGATCGTTTGGGCCATGTGCGCTCCGGCGTAAGCGATGAGTTCAAGCGCCCGAGTATTGCACCGCGCGAGAGCCAAAAAATATTCCGGCTGCTATACGCGGCATCGCATGCAAGTGGCCGCCTGCGCGCGTGCCCGGTCTAGGGCAACGCGGACAAACGTTCGCCGCCTGCGCAAAGCAGACGCGAGCGGCGCGCCCGGTGCACTACACTTGCTAGCGCGTCTGTCACGACGCGTAGTTTTGTCCGTCGAAACGGAGTCAGTCACGATGAACCTGCTTTTCGTCGACGACAACCACGCCTGCGTCGAAACCCTCGTCGACATTGCAAGCGGCCTGGGGCACACCGCGGCCGTCGCGCACGATGGGGCCGCATGTCTCGCGCTCACGTCGAGCGAGCATTTCGACCGCATCTTTCTGGACATTTCGTTACCGGATGCCGACGGCCGCGAAATCTGCAGCGCCATCCGCGCGGCCGGTCCGAGCAGCGACGCGCGCATCATCGCAATGACAGGCCACACCGATTTCGTCGAAGGCAGCGGCGACACCGACTTCGACGGCTTCCTTCTCAAACCGATCAGTCTTCAGGCGCTCGAGCTGTTTCTGCTTTCACGCTGATCGCAGTTCTGACCGCTTTTTGTCCAGCCGGACGCGAACGTCCGGCAGCAATTGCCGATTCCGTGCGACGCGCGTTCCAAGCGCGCTCGAAAGTCCGCGAAACCTTTATGCCGCAAGGCTTTCCTGACTGTCGAATTTTGGGATGGCGTGCTACATTCCGAACGCCTTGCATTGCTTCACGTCGATATCGCGTGCGCGACAGCCGCCGCTGCGGCGCAAGAAAAACAATCAGCTTCGGGCTTGGCGCCCGACATCAACATTTGCACAGGGATCTCGGCATGGAAATGGTCGGCGGAAAGCAGCTTGCCCAATTGTTCGAAAGCAATCAGGAGCAACTGCTCGCAGAGTGGATCACGAAACAGCATGCGGTCGCGTCGCGGCGCGGGCTCGTCGGCGAAGCGGAGTTGCGCAATCAGTTCTCGCAGTTCGTCTCGCTTCTGGTGGCCGCGCTCGGCACGTCGGATCGCGTCGATTTCGGCTCCGGCGCGTGGCAGGACGTGCGCGCGTTTCTCGCGGACATGTCGGCGCAGCGCGCGCGGCAAGGTTTTTCGCCGGTCGAAACCGCGATGTTCGTGTTCTCGCTCAAGCAGCCGCTCTTCGCGCGTCTGCGCGACACGCTCGGCGGCAATTCCGGGACGCTCGCCGATCTCACCTGGACCATCAGCACGCTCTTCGACGAAATCGGTCTCTACACCACCGAGGTCTTCCAGGCGAGCCGCGAACAGGTCATCGTGCGTCAGCAGCAGGAACTGCTCGAACTCTCGACGCCGGTCGTGCAACTTTGGGACGGCGTGCTCGCGCTGCCGCTCATCGGCACGCTGGATTCGGCGCGCACGCAGGTCGTGATGGAAAACCTGCTGCAGAAGATCGTCGAGACGGGCGCGGCCATTGCGATCATCGACATTACCGGCGTGCCGACCGTCGATACGCTCGTCGCGCAGCATCTGCTCAAGACAGTCGCGGCGGCCCGGCTGATGGGCGCCGACTGCATCATCAGCGGCATTCGTCCGCAGATCGCGCAGACCATCGTGCATCTCGGCGTGAATCTCTCGAACGTCACGACCAAGGCCTCGCTCGCGGCGGCTTTCGTGGTCGCGCTGCAGCGCACGGGGCAATCCGTGTCGGGCGTGCAGAGCGGCTCGCGCGGCGTCCGCCAGAGCGACAGCAACGATTCGCTTCAACCCGAATGACGCGGCCTCACGCCATTCCAAGCAAAGAACGCGACTGAACGGGGTCAGGCGATGGAACGCATTCCGATTCTCACGATGGGCAAGCTCCTGCTCGTCACCATTCAGGTCGACATGCACGACCGCCTCGCGCTCGCGCTGCAGGACGATCTGACGAGCCGTATCGTCAAAGACGGCGCGCGCGGCGTGCTGATCGATATTTCCTCGCTCGACGTGGTGGATTCGTTTATTGGGCGCATGATCGGCAATACGGCGGCGATGGCGCGCGTGCTCGACGCGGAAACGGTCGTCGTCGGCATGCAGCCTTCGGTCGCGATCACGCTGGTCGAGCTCGGGCTCACGCTCACGGGCGTGCGCACCGCGCTGAACGTCGAGAAAGGCATGGCGCTGCTCGCGAAGGACCGCGCGGCCTGACGGTCGCACGCGAACCACGCCATGACGATCTTCCATTCCACCGCCGCGCCGGTTACTTCGTCGCCGCCCGACACGCTGCCGATCCGCTCCGACGAACAGATCGTGCGGCTGCGCCAGTTCGTGCGCGAGAAGGCCGTCGCGCAAGGGCTTTCGCTGATCGATCAGACCAAGTTCGTGACGGCGGCGAGCGAGCTGGCACGCAACACGCTGATCTATGGCGGCGGCGGCGACGTGCATTGTTATCTGATCGAACGTAACGGCCGCCGCGGGCTCAAGCTCGAATTCGTCGACAACGGTCCCGGCATTCCTGACATCCAGCGCGCGCTCTCCGACGGCTTCACGTCGGGCAGCGGCCTCGGACTCGGCCTCGGCGGCGCAAAACGCCTGTGCGACGAATTCGACATCCGTTCCTCACCCGGCGAAGGCACACACGTTTCGATCATCAAATGGAAACCGTTCTGAAGGAATCGATGGCCGCGCAGCAGCGCTTCGAGATCGCCGAGCCGACGCAGATCGCCTATGCACGGCGCGCGGTCGGCGAACTCGCACGCGGGCTGGGTTTCAACGAGACGGTCGCGGGCGAACTCGCGATCGTCGTGACGGAATGCGGCACGAACCTGCTCAAGCACGCGCAGCGCGGCGAGCTGCTCGTGCGGCCGCTCATGGAAGCGGGCGTCGTCGCGTCGCTGCGTTACGGCATCGAAATGCTATGTATCGACAGCGGTCCGGGCATTCAGGATCTCTACCGCTGCTTCGAGGACGGCTACACGACGGCGGGCAGTCCCGGCAACGGCATGGGCGCGATCCAGCGCCTGTCGCACGAACTCGATATCTGGAGCGCGCCGGGGCACGGCACCGTGCTGCGCGTCGTGTTCTGGAAAGCGCCGCGCGCCGCCGACGCAGCCGCGCCCGAGCCGCATCCCGCATACGGCGTCGTGAATCTGCCGCTCGAAACCGAAATCGTCAGCGGCGATGCCTGGTCGTGCCGCGTGCATGCGGGCGAATTCACGGTGCTCGTCGCCGACGGCCTCGGCCACGGTCCGCTCGCCAATGTCGCGGCCGTCGAGGCGGCAAAGGCAATGGCCACGCACGGCGAGCTTGCGCTCGAACGCATCATGGAGGCCGCGAACGACGCGCTGCGGCCGACGCGCGGCGCCGCAGTCGGCATTGCGCGCATGCCGGCGAGTGTGTCCACGGACGGCATGAACGTCTCGTTCGCGGGCATCGGCAATATTTCGGCGAGCGTGTGGACGGAAACGTCGCACCGGCATCTGGTGTCGCACAGCGGCATCGTCGGGCATGCGGCGCGGCGCGCGCAGGTGTTCGACGTGCCGTGCCCGCCTGGCGCGCTCGTCGTGCTGCATTCGGACGGGCTCACGTCGCGCTGGGATCTCGCGCGTTATCCGGGCCTGGCGCTGCGGCATCCGGCGCTCGTCGCGGCCGTGCTGTATCGCGACTTCACGCGCGGGCGCGACGATGTCACCGTGTTCGTCGCCCGTCCGGCCGGGACCGTTTGATGACGCGCCCCCTCTACGCGATGCTGATCGACGGCGAGCACGATATCGTCGCGGCTCGCGTCAAGGCGCGCGACGCGAGCGCGGCGCTCGGCTTTTCTGCGCAGGATCAAACGCGCATTTCAACGTCCGTGCTCGAAGCGGCGCGCACCGTGCTGATCGCGGGCAGTGCGGCGCGCGCGGAGTTTCTCGTCGATGACGACGTCCGCCCGCCGCGTTTCGTCGTGCGCTTTCTGGCGAATCCGGGCGCGGGCGAACGGCTGCGCGCATTGCGCCACGACCACTCGCAGGCCACGCTCGGCCTGCTCGCGGCACAGCGTCTGATGGACTATTGCGCGATCGCCGACGAACCCGACGGCGCGACATCGATCTCGCTCGCGAAGACGCTGCCCGACAGCGCACCGTCCGACGGGCGCGCACTGCAAAGCGTGACGGAAGCCCTGACGCGCCAGTCGAACGAAGATTCGATGGCCGAAGTGCAGCGGCAGAATCGCGAGCTGATCGCGGCGCTCGCCGATCTGCGCGAACGTCAGGAAGAACTGACACGGCTCACGCGCGAACTCGAAGACACCAATCGCGGCGTGGTCGCGCTCTATGCGGAACTCGACGCGCGCGCCGACCATTTGCGCCGCGCGGACGAGTCGAAGTCGCGCTTTCTCTCGAACATGAGCCACGAATTCCGCACGCCGCTTTCGTCGATTCGTGCGCTGTCGAAACTGCTGCTGGACCGTATCGACGGCGATCTGACCGAAGAGCAGGAGAAGCAGGTGCGCTTCATCCGCAAGGCGGCGGAAGACCTCTCCGAAACCGTCGACGATCTGCTCGATCTCGCGAAGATCGAAGCGGGCAAGATCGCGGTGCGGCCCGCCGAATTCGAAGTCGATACGCTGTTCTCGGCGTTGCGCGGCATGCTCCGGCCGTTGTCGCCGGGCGGCGCGGTGGAACTCGTGTTCGAGTCCTGCGAAGGCATCCCGCCGATCCATACCGATGAAGCCAAGGTCGCGCAGATCGTGCGCAACTTCGTGTCGAACGCGCTCAAGTTCACCGAGCGCGGCGAGGTGCGCGTCGCCGCGAGTTACGACGACGCGCGCCGGCTCATCACGTTTTCCGTGAGCGATACGGGCATCGGGATTGCAGCGGAGCATCAGCAAGTGGTGTTCGAGGAGTTCGGGCAAGTCGAGAACCGTTTGCAGCAATACGTGAAGGGCACGGGCCTCGGGCTGCCGCTGTGCCGCAAGCTGTGCAAGCTGCTCGGCGGCGATGTCTCGCTGGCGAGCGAACCCGGACGCGGCTCCGTCTTCAGCGCGACGATCCCTGCACATTACGGCGCGGACGTCGCCACGGCGCATCCCGCCGCGAGCGATACGCGGCCCGCCGTGCTGGTCGTCGCGAGCAATCCGATCGAGCGGCTCGACTGCGAGGCGGCGCTGCGCGAATCGGCGTATCGCACGTTGCACGCAGCGACGCTCGACGAAGCGAGCCGTCTGCTCGTGCGCACGCAGCCCGCCGCGCTGGTGCTCGCCGTGCGGCCCGCGCCGCCGGAAGCATGGATCTGGCTCGCGGCGCTGCGGGCACAGGCCGCGACGCGCAGCATTCCGATCGTCGTGCTCGGGGAGACGCAGGACCGCAACGAAGCGCAGGCGCTGGGCGCGACCGCGTTCATCGAGAAACCGGTGGGCGGCGGCGCGCTGCCGCGCGTCCTGGACGCGGTGACGGGCAAGGGACGACCATCATGACAAGCGACTGGAGCGAGGTGCTGATCCTCAACGTCGACGACAACGACGGCGCGCGCTACGCCAAGACGCGCATCCTGTCGCGCGCGGGCTTCAACGTGATCGAGGCGGCCACCGGTACCGGCGCGCTCGAACGCGTGCGTGCGCAATCCCCCGATCTCGTGCTGCTCGACGTGAAGCTGCCCGACATCAACGGGCTCGAAGTGTGCCGCCAGATCAAGGCGTCGCCGGATACGTCGGGCACGCTCGTGCTGCAGACATCGGCGGCGGCCGTGCATAGTCTCGATCGCATTCGCGGTCTCGAAGGCGGCGCGGACAGCTATCTGACGGAGCCGGTCGAACCGGCGGAACTGATCGCGCACGTCCGCGCGCTGTTGCGCGTGCGTCTGGCGGAAAACGCGCTGCGCGAGAGCGAAGAGCGCTTTCGCCAGCTCGCCGAAAATATCGACGACGTCTTCTGGATGCTCGATCCGGCGTCGAACGCACTGCTGTACGTGAGTCCGGCGTATGCACGTCTGTTCGATACAGGCGGCGCGGCATCACCCGGTCCCGATCACTGGTCCGGCGAGATCCTGCCGCTGGATCGCGAGCATGTCGCCGAGGCGTACCGTCAACTGCTTGCGAACGGCACGCCGTACGAGGTCGAATATCGTATCGTGCGCGCGAGCGGCGTCCCGCGCTGGGTCGTCGAGCGCGCGTTTCAGGTGCGTGCCGCGAGCGGTCATCCGGCGCGGGCGCAGCGCGTCGCGGGCATTGTCAACGACATCTCCGAGCGCAAGGCCGCCGAACTCCTGTTGCGCGAAGCGGACCGTCGCAAGGACGAATTTCTCGCGATGCTTGCGCACGAGCTGCGCAATCCGCTCGCGCCGATCCGCAATGCGATCGATCTGCTCGATCCGGAGCGCATGCCGTCGGCGCAGCACTTCTCGACGGTGCGCGCGATCATCGACAGGCAGGTGCGGCATCTGAGCCGTCTCGTCGACGATCTGCTCGACGTCGCGCGCATTACGCAGGGCAAGATCACGCTGCGCGAGGAGCCGGTCGATCTCGCGGTGGCGATCGCCGCGGCCATCGAAACCGTGCAGCCTTCGCTCGAACGAAGGCACCACACGCTCACGGTGACGCTGCCGGATGCGCCGCTCTACATCGCCGGCGACAACGTGCGGCTCGCGCAAGTGTTCGGCAATCTGCTCTCGAACGCGTCGAAGTACAGCCTCGAAGGAGGCGAGATCGCGATCGAGGCCAAGCAGTTCGGCGATGCCGTGCGCATCGTCGTGCGCGATAAGGGCATCGGTATCGCGCCGGACATGCTGCCGCATATCTTCGATCTGTTCGTGCAATCCGAGACCTCGCTCGAACGCTCGGAAGGCGGGCTCGGCATCGGCTTGCCGCTCGCGCGCACGCTCGTCGAATTGCAGGGCGGACGTATCGAGGCGTTTTCCGCCGGGCCGCTGATGGGCAGCGAGTTCATCGTCTGGCTGCCGCTGACGCAGCATGCGCAGGTGGCCGCGCAACGTGTCGAACCGGCGGCGGCGAACACGGCGTCGGGCCAGCGCGTGCTGCTCGTCGACGACAGCGTGGATGCCGCGACCGCAATGGCGATGCTGCTCGAAGCGGACGGCTTCGACGTGCGCACTGCGCACGAAGCGAACGAAGCGCTCGCCATTTCCGATATCTTCGCGCCGCAGATCGTGCTGCTCGATATCGGCTTGCCGGGAATGGACGGTTACCGGCTCGCCGCCGAAATGCGTGCGCGGGCCGCGACGGCGGACGCATTGCTGATCGCGGTGACGGGCTACGGGCAGGCGCATGATCGTCAACGTTCGAAGGATGCGGGCTTCGATCATCATCTCGTGAAGCCCGTGGCATTCGAGGAAATCCAGAGGGCCGTGCGAGGAAGGTTCGGTTAGTCGTCATCGCCCCTCCGCGTTTTCACCTAGCAATCGAAGGTTGACGCGCGCACGCATGCATCCGACACTCTAGTCATCGAGGTGTGATCACAGGTCACACAAAATCAGAAGCATCACGGCAGCCGAACGTAAGAACGGAGGCGACGGTGGCGACACGCTCGACGACAGATTTGCCCGCGCTCGAACTGGTGGCGCGCGAAACGATGGCTGGCCGCGTCTATGCGCAGTTGCGGCAGGCGATCATGACGGGCCGCTTTGCGCCCGGCCAGTTGTTGAGTCTGCGCAGCGTGGCGGAAGCGGTCGGTTCATCGACGATGCCGGTGCGCGCGGCGCTCACGCGCCTACAAGCGGAAGGCGCGTTGATCGACGGCCCCGGCCGCGCGCTGATGGTCCCGCCGATGACGCTCGAACTGCTCGACGAACTGCGCGACGTGCGCATTGCGCTAGAGGGCGCGGTCGCGAAACGCGCGGCAGCACGCATGACGCGCGAGCATCTCACGGCATTGCAGCAGGTCTTCGACACCATGGACGCGCATGTCGAAGCCGGCGATGCAGCCGCCTATCTGCGCAGTAACTTCGAATTTCACATTGCCATTTATACGCATGGCGCAAGCGATCTCACGCTCGCGACGATCCAGAACCTCTGGATGCGCATCGGTCCGTTCCTGAATCTCGTCGCACCGGATATTCCGCATATGCGCCGCTCGATGGCGGCGCATCGTCACATCGTCGAAGCGCTCTGGCGCGGCGATGGCGAAGGCGCGCGCGCAGGCATCGAAGAGGATATCGGCGATGCGGCGGCCGACCTGCAAGAGCGTCTGCAAAGCGGCGCACCACACGATACAAGTAGCAAGACCAGCAAACAGGCAAGCGCCTGAGCTTCATAAAAACAAAGGAGACAAGGCATGACGGTTCTTCAGATGCTGAAACCGCACGCGGGCTTGCGCGTGCTCGTGACGGGCGGCGCATCGGGCATCGGGCTCGTGATCGCGCGCGCGTTCATCGATGCGGGGGCGCGCGTGCATGTTTGCGATGCGAGCGCGGACGCCATCGACGCGCTGTCGAAAGCCGAAGCGAACACGGAATGCAACGCGATCACCGCGACGCTCGCGGACGTCTCCGACAAGGACGCCGTCGATCGCGTCTTCGCTGACGTACAAAGCGAACTTGGCGGACTCGACGTGCTCGTGAACAACGCGGGCATCGCGGGTCCGACGGGCGGCATCGACGAACTCGACGTGAAGGAATGGGAAGACACCATCGACGTCAATCTGAACGCGCAGTTCTACTTCGCGCGCCGCGCGGTGCCGATGTTGCGCGAAGCCTCGGGCGGCGGAACGATCATCGCGCTGTCGTCGGTGGCGGGGCGGCTCGGCTATGCGTTTCGCACGCCGTATGCCGCGACGAAATGGGCGGTCGTCGGCATGACCAAGAGCCTCGCGATCGAACTGGGGCCGTCGAACATTCGCGTCAACGCGATACAGCCGGGCATCGTGAAGGGACCGCGCATCGAGCGTGTGATCTCGGCGCGCGCGAAGCAATTGAACCTCTCCTATGAAGAGATGGAGAAGCAGTATCTCGCGAAGGTTTCGCTGCGCCGCATGACGACGCCGGAAGAAGTCGCGGCCACCGCGCTCTTTCTGTGCTCGCCCGCGGGCAGCGGCATCTCGGGGCAGGCGATCTCGGTCTGCGGCAACGTCGAAGTGCTCTAACGAGGACACCATGGCAACGAAACGCAAGGTCATCATCACGTGCGCGCCGACGGGTGCGATTCATACGCCGTCCATGTCGCCGTATCTTCCCGTCACGCCGCAGCAGATCGGCGATGCCGCATTGGCCGCGGCGAAAGAAGGCGCGGCGATCCTGCATCTGCACGCACGCGATCCGAACGATGGCCACCCGACGCAGGATCCCGCCGTATTTCAGGAGTTTTTGCCGCGCATCAAGGCTGAAACCGATGCGGTCATCAACATCACGACGGGCGGCAGTCCGCATATGACCGTCGCGGAGCGTCTGAAGCCCGCGCATCACTTCAAGCCGGAAGTGGCGTCGCTCAATATGGGTTCGATGAACTTCGGCCTTTATCCGATGCTGGAACGCTTCAAGGACCTCAAGCACGAGTGGGAGCGCAAGCATCTGGAAAACAGCCGCGATCTCGTGTTCAAGAACACCTTCGCGGACATCGAATACATCCTGACGTCGTGCAGCGCGAACGGCACGCGCTTCGAGTACGAGTGCTACGACATCTCGCATCTCTACAACCTCGCGCACTTCGTCGATCGCGGGCTCGCGAAACCGCCGTTCTTCGTGCAGAGCGTGTTCGGTCTGCTGGGCGGTATCGGGCCGCATCCCGAAGATCTCGCGCATATGAAGCGCACGGCCGACCGGCTCTTCGGCCACGACTACGTGTGGTCGATTCTCGGCGCGGGCCGCAACCAGATCACGCTCGGCTCGATGGGCGTGGCGCAGGGTTCGAACGTGCGCGTCGGTCTTGAAGACTCGTTGTGGATCGAACCGGGCAAGCTCGCTGAATCGAGCGCGGCGCAAGTGCGCAAGATTCGCCAGGTGATCGAAGGGCTTTCGCTCAATATCGCGACGCCCGCCGAAGCACGCGAGATGCTCAAGCTGAAGGGCGCGAGCGACACCAACTTCTGACACGCGGAGGGCGCCGTGAATGACCGGCCAAAGCTGAAAGTAGTCGCGATGCCGACGGGCTGGCTCACCGTCGATCGCTCGTCGCAAGTGTATGGCCGGTACTTCGGCCAGCAGATCAAGGTGCCGGTCTGGTCGACGGCGATCGTTGGCGCCGGCAAGAAGATCGTCGTCGATACGGGCATTCACGATCCGGGCTGGGTCTCGAACTTCGTATGTCCGTGCGAGCAGGCGCCCGAAGAGAAGCTCGAGCGCGCGCTGAAGGAATACGTCGGCTGGAGCGCGGACGAAGTCGATATCGTCATCAACACGCATCTGCATTACGACCATTCGGGCGGCAACACGCTGTTCAAGAATGCGCGCTTCGTCGTGCAGGCAAAGGAGTGGGAATACGCGGGCCATCCGTTGCCGACGCAGGCCACCTACTACCAGGAGTTTCTGATCGGGCGCGAGCCGCTTGCGTATTTTCGCTGGCAGTTCGTGCACGGCGTGACCGATATCGTGCCGGGCGTGCGGGTCGTGCCGACGCCGGGTCATACGCCGGGGCATCAGTCGGTCGCGGTCGATACGGAAGAAGGTGTCGTGCTGATCGCGGGCGATTGCGCGAACTGCATGGAGAACATTGTCGATCTCGTGCCGGTGGGCATCGTGCATGAAACGCTCGCGGAAATGGGCTCGCTCACGCGCATCAGGCAGATCGCGGATTTCGTCATACCGGGGCATGACCCCAACGTCGTGCCCGGCAGCGCGGGCATTGCGTTGCCTGCGGGCGCGCGTATCGCGCACGTGACTACATCGAATTAACGCGCAGCTAGAAACCAAAAACGAAGCATCGGAGGATGACATGAAAGCATGGACGCACACGATTCGTCATGCGGGCCGGGCAGCGCTCGGCCTCGCGTTTGCAGCGGCGCTCGCGGTATCGGGGCAGGCTCACGCCGCGGGCAAGTACAAGATCTTTCTGTCGATGAGTTATGTCGGCAACGACTGGCAGACCGAGGCCGCGAACATGGTCAAGGCGATGGCCAATACGCCCGCGCTCAAGGACAAGGTCGATCTCGAAGTGCAGGTTGCGGGCACCGACGCGCAGAAGCAGATCCAGCAGATCAACTCGATGGTGCAGGCCGGCGCGAAAGCCATCGTCATCTATCCGATCTCGCCGACGGCGCTCAATCGCGCGATCAAGAACGCATGCTCGAAGGGCGTCGTCGTTGCGGCGTATGACGGCGAAGTGACCGAGCCGTGCGCGCACAACGTGACCATCGATCAGCATCAGGCGGGCACCGTCACGGCCGAATGGCTCGCGAAAACGTTGAACGGCAAGGGCAACATCGTGCTGATCAACGGCGTGCCGGGCACGTCCGTCGATCGCGCGCGCACCGAAGCGGCGAAGGCCGTGTTCGCGAAGTTCCCGGGCATCAAGGTCGTCGCGGAAGGCACCGGCATGTGGAGTCAGGCGACCGCGAAGACCGAACTCTCGAAGATCCTCGCGACCAACAGTTGGGACAAGATCGACGGACTGTGGATGCAGGTGGGCTGCTTCACGGCGGCGTCGATGCAACTTGAAGCCGGCATCGCCGAAGACAAGATCAAGCCGTGCGCGGGCGAATCGTCGAACGGGCATCGCGTGCAGATGCTGCCGCCGGGCGAAGTGAAGGGGCAGGGCGCTTATCGCTCGATCGGTTATCGCTCGATCTCCTACGGCGCGCCGCCGTACTCCGGCGCGATGGCGCTCAAGATGGCCGTGAAGAAGCTCGACGGCGGCGACTTCCCGGCACGCGTGACGCTCAAGCTGCCGCTCGTGCTGACGTCCGAATCGAAGCTCTGCAAGACCGGCAGCATCGATGAACTGAAGGCAGGCTGCACGGCCTTCCCGCCCGACAAGGTGCCGCCGGGCTGGTTCGCCGACATCTACTCGGAAGACACGAAGGAAGTGGGCTTCAACGCGGCGCTGACGGGCAATCAGGACTGAGGCGATCATGAACGACGCGGCATTGGCCATCGACCTGTCGAACGTGACGAAGCGCTTCGGCGCGACCGTTGCGCTCGACGGTGCATCGTTCAGCGTGAAGCGCGGCGCCGTGCATGCGCTGCTCGGCGAGAACGGCGCAGGCAAGTCCACGACGGTCAAGCTGCTGTCGGGTCTTATCGAGCCCGACTCCGGCAGCATCCGCGTGATGGGTCACGACGTAGCGATGAAGAGCCCGAAGGACGCGCATCGTGCGGGCGTGCAGACGGCGTTTCAGGAGATGACGCTCGTGCGCGATCTCACGGTCGCGCAGAATCTGCTGATGTCGTACGAGCCGACGGGCTTTCTCGGTCGCATCAAAAAGCGCGAGGCGCAGCGGCAGGCGGCGGAATGGCTCGATAAGCTCGAACTGTCCGACGTGCGGCCCGGCGCGTATATCCGCGATCTGTCGTTGCCGGTGCGGCAGAAGATCGAGATTGCGAAGGCCATCGTGCGCGGGCCGCGCGTGCTGCTGCTCGACGAGCCGACGTCCGCGCTCTCGGGGCGCGACGTCGCGTGGCTGGCGCGCCGCATCGACGAGATGAAGGCAAGCGGCACGACCTTCGTGTTCATCTCGCATCGCATGCAGGAAGTGCGCGAGTTCTGCGACAGCCTCACGGTCTATCGCAACGGCCGCGATGTCGGCGCATTCGATGCGGGCGATATCTCCGACGACGAAGTGATCCGCCTTGTCATCGGCCGCTCGATGGAAGCGAAGTATCCGCCGAAGGTCGCTTCCACGAAGGGCGACGCAACGCCTGCAATCGAAGCGCGCAACATTCGCGTCGATGGCGTCGTGAGCGACTTCAATCTGACCTTGAAACCGGGTGAAGTGCACGGCATTGCCGCGCTGCAGGGCATGGGACAGCGCGAGTTGTTCGAGGCGCTGTTCGGCGCGACGTATGTCGATGACGGCGAGATACGCATCGACGGCGAGCCCGTTACGCTGACCTCGACCGCCGATTCGCTGAAGGCCGGCGTATCGACGGGCTTTCTCCCCGAGGACCGCAAGACCGAAGGCCTCTTCCTGCGTTTGCCCGGCGGCGAGAACGTTTCGCTGCCGGTGATCGGGCGGTATTCACGCTTCGGACTCATCGACCGCAAGCGCGAACAGGAGGCGATCCGCCGCTCGCTCGCGCAAATGGACGTGAATCCGCGCGCGCTCTACAAGCCGTGTTTGTCGTTCTCGGGCGGCAATCAGCAGAAGATCGCGATGGCCAAATGGCTGCTCACGCAAAGCCGCGTGTGGCTGATGTTCGACCCGACGCGCGGTATCGACGTCGGCACCAAGCATCAGATTTTCGTGCTCATGCGCGCGTTCGCGGCAGCCGGCGGTTCCGTGCTCTTCTATTCGACCGATGTGCCCGAGCTTGTCAACGTGTGCGACCGCGTGTCGGTGATGTATCGCGGACGCAATGCCGGCGAACTCGCGGACGATGCGCTCACGGAAGAGAACGTGATGCGCAAGATGCTTTCCAGTTAAGAGGTGCTTCATGAAGATAGCCGTAGCGTCCCCCGATAGCGAGATCGTGCGGCCGGGCGCGCGCGTGGGATGGGGCGCGCGCATCGATCATCATCGCGGGCTCATCATCGCCATCAGTGCGCTGCTCGCGATGCTGGCCGCATGGGTCGCGCTCTCCGCCACGCCTGTGGGGCTTTACGACATCGGCTCGGTGATTTCGAGCGCAAGCACGCTCGCGCTCGCCGCGATCGGGCAGACCATCGTCGTGTTGTCGGGCGGCTTCGATCTGTCGGCATCGGCGGTCGTGTCGCTCGCCAACGTTCTCGCGGTGCGCTTCGTGCAGGGCTCGCCCGTCGAACAATGGGCGGGCGTCGCGTTGATTCTCGCAATCGGCGGCGGCATCGGGCTCGTGAACGGTGCGTTGATTGCATGGTTTCGCCTGCAATCGATCGTCGTCACGCTCGCGACGATGTTCATGGTTCAGGGCGTCACGCTGCTCATCCAGAACAAGCCGGGCGGCACCGTCGGCGAGCAGTTCGGCGGCTTTCTCACGTCCGATCTGATCCCCGACAAGATGCCGATGTCCGCCGCGCTGCTGATCTTCGCGTTGCTGGTCTGGTCGTTCGTCAAGCGCACGCGCTTTGGCGTCGGCATCTATGCGCTCGGCAGCGACCCGGACGGCGCTTACGCGAACGGCATGCCGGTTACGCGCTATCGCGTCGCCACGTATGCGCTCGCGGGCATGTTCTACGCGGCAGCGGGTCTGTATGTGTCGGCGCAGACCGGCTCGGCGGATCCGCTCGTCGGCCGTCCGCTTCTTCTCTCGATGTTCACGGCGGTCGTGCTAGGCGGCACGTTGCTGGGCGGCGGGCGAGGCGGCTGCGTCGGCACCGTGTTCGCCGCGATGACGCTGATGATCACCGTGAACATCCTGCTCGTGCTGAATGTATCGGCGTTCTTCACGACCATCGCCGAAGCCGTGATCCTGATTCTCGCGGTGCTCGGCTCTTCGATCGGCAAGCAATCGGCGGCGCACGAATGCGTGCGTCATGCTGCGCAGTGGCTAAAGGCGGTGCGCACGGGCACGCGCGCACGCGACGACAAGAACGCCCGCCGCGTGACGTTCGAAGTGAACGACTATCGTCCTATCGAGAATACGGAGTTGAAGGGGCGTCCGATTGCCGATTGGATCGAGCGCAATCGCGAATGGGTCAAGTATGTCGTGCCGGCATATCTGCTGTTCTTCGCCGTGGTGGTCATCACCGCGATCGTCTACGGTCCCGGCGTGCTTGCGAGCGCGAACTTCTATAGCAGCCTGCTCACGCTGACGCTTTTTCTCGCGATTCTGGGTCTCGGGCAGGGCGCCGTGATCCTGACAGGCGGACTCGACTTGTCGATGCCGTGGCTCATCACGCTATCGGGCGTCTTGCTGACAGGACTCACGCACGGCATGAACGGCGCGGCGGCGTGGGCGGTGCCGGTGGTGCTCGCGGCGGGTCTGCTGGTCGGCGTGTTCAACGGCGTGGGCGTGGTGATGCTGGGCTTGCCGCCGATTGTCGTGACGCTGGCCGCAAACGGCTTGCTGCAAGGCCTCACGCTGATCTACTGCAACGGCTCGCCGCAAGGATGGTCGCCGCCGGTAGTCAGCGAGTTCACCAACGGACACGTCGGGCCGCTGTCGCTCGCGGCGTGGAGCGTGCCGGTGTTTCTCGTCATCGCGCTGGTGCTGTTGCATCGCACGCCGTTCGGTCGGCGCGTGTATGCGGTCGGCAATTCGCCGGTCGCGGCCAAGCTCTCGGGCGTGCGAGTCGGCACGACGCTCATCGCCGTGTATTGCCTCTCGGGTCTGTGTTCGGCGATCGTCGGATTGCTGCTCGCCGGGTTCAGCTCGCAAGCGTTTCTCGGCATGGGCGATCCTTACCTGTTGCCGTCCATCGCGGTGGTCGTGGTCGGCGGCGCGCTGATCACGGGCGGACGCGGTCACTATCTCGGCGTGTTCGGCGGCGCGCTGCTGCTCACCGCGCTCGGCACGCTGCTCGCCGGTACGACGGTGCCGCCCGCCGTGCGCGACATCATCAACGGGCTCGTCGTGCTGGCGGCCGTCATCACCTTGCGGGACAAGAAGGGCTAAATCAAATCGAAGGGGACTTGGCACAGATGCAAGCGAAAAACATTGCGGTGATCGGTTCGGGACGCATCGGCCGCGCGTGGTCGATCGTCTTCGCGCGAAACGGTTTCAACGTGAAGCTGCACGATGCATCGCAGGACATGCTCGCGGGCGCGCTTCCCGCGATCCGCGACAGCGTGCAGGATCTCGCGTCCTTCGATCTGATCGATGAACCCGTCGATACGATCGTCGCGCGCATCGTCACATGCGAGCACCTCGCCGATGGAGTCGCCGATGCGGATCTCGTGCAGGAGAACATCGCGGAAGTGGTCGAGGCGAAGCGTGCGCTGTTCATCGAACTGGATCGTTTGACGCGGCCCGATGCGTTGCTCGCGAGCTCGACATCGGGGCTGCCCGCGTCGACCTTTACCGAAGGTCTGCAAGGCCGCGCACGCTGTCTTGTTGCGCATCCGGTGAATCCGCCGTCGCTCGTGCCGCTCGTCGAACTATGCGGCGCGCCGTGGACTTCACAAGAAACGATGGAACGCGCCCGCGCCCTCTACGAAGCGGCGGGGCAGAAGCCTGTGACCGTCAATCGAGAGATTTCGGGCTTTCTGCTCAACCGCTTGCAAGGCGCCGTGCTCGACGAAGCATTGAGTCTCTATGAACAAGGCTATGCGAGCGCCGACGATCTCGACACCGTCATGCGCGACGGACTCGCGATGCGCTGGTCCTTCATGGGCCCGTTCGAAACGATCGATCTCAACGCGCCGGGCGGTGTCGCCGATTACGCCGCGCGCTATGGCGGCACGTATCGCAGCATCGCGGCGGGCCGCAAGGCATTCGACTGGTCCGACGAAACGCTCGGCAAACTCGACGCGGAACGCCGCGCCGTGTTGTCGCGCGATCGTATCGAGGAACGCAGCCGCTGGCGCGATCGCAGATTGATGGCCTTGCTGGCGCATCGCCGTCCATCGAAAGATGAAGACTGACGTTAAAGGACAGCTCGATTCAACGGAGACGAACGATGACCGAAACGCGCTTGCTGGTCGATGCGAACAATCATCTCGGCGAAGGACCGCTTTGGGACGTGAAGGAGGAACGGCTGTACTGGATCGACAGCACGGCCGCGGAAATCTATAGCTGCCGCGCCGATGGCAGCGACGTGAAGCGCTATTTCGTGCCGCGGCATATCGGTTCGATGGCGCTGCGCGAGAAGGGCGGCGCGGTGGTCGCACTCGCCAACGGTCTGCATTTTTACGACTTCGATGCACAGACCGTGCAGTTCATCGCCGATCCTGAAAGCGACGATCCCGAGACGCGCTTCAACGACGGTAAGGTGGATCGGCGTGGCCGCTTTATCGCGGGCACCATGTCGTATGACTTCGACCGCTACGACGCCGATCGAGGCCAGCGCTCGACACGCAGCGGCGGCCTCTATCGCCTCGATACGGATGGCAGACTCACGCAACTCGACAGCGGCATCAGTTGCTCGAACGGTCCTTGCTGGAGTCCCGACAACAAGACGTTCTACTTCACCGACACGTACAGCAAGGAAATGTACGCGTACGACTACGACATCGAAACAGGCGCCGCGACCAATCGAAGGTTGTTCGTGTCCGCGCGCGATATGGCGGGCACCTTCGATGGCGCGACCGTCGATGAAGAAGGCTACATCTGGTCTGCGCTGGTCTTCGGCGGACGCATCCTGCGCTTTGCGCCCGACGGTACGCTCGATCGCATCGTGCCGTTTCCGGTGCGCAATCTGACGAGCGTCATGTTCGGCGGCCCGAACCTCGACACGCTCTATGTATCGACGATGGGTCGCCCGATGTGGGGCATTCCGCAAAAAGAGCGCGACAAGGGCGGTTTGTTCGCCGTGACTGGGCTGGGCGTGCGCGGACTGCCGGAGCCGCGTTTCGCGGGATGACGCATGAGCGTTATCATTCGAACGAAATCGAACGAATCGAACGAATGGTTACGCTGACATGAACATCGATACGCAGGAACTCATCGCGTCGCTGCCCGCGCGCATCGACGCGATCGTTGCGCGCGGGGCGAAAGCCAATCCCGCGCATATCGCTTTGCGTGAAGATGCGCGCACGCTCACGTATGAGCAACTCGAACTTGCCGTCGATGCGCTCGCTGCTCGACTTGCATCGGCGGGCGTGAGAGCGGGCGATCGCGTGATGCTGATCGGCGAGAACAGCGTTGCGCTCGTCGCCGCGCTCTTTGCCGCAAGTCGGCTCGATGCATGGGCGCTGGTCGCGAACGCGCGTCTGTCGGCCGCCGAACTCGATGCGATTCGCGCGCACGCAAAGCCGCGCATCGCGCTTTATACGGTCGAAGCCTCCGACGATGCCGCGCAGCATGCGAAGCGCGAGAACGCCGTCAGCGAAGCGCTCGATGCAATAGACATAGGCGCATTCGCGCTCGGTGTCGTCGATCCGCACTCCGCGCAGGAACCGCACGGTCTGCCCTCGGACAAGCAATGCGCCGCGCTCATCTACACGACGGGCACGACGGGCGCGCCAAAAGGCGTGATGCTGTCGCATCGCAATCTGCTGTTCGTCGCTGCGGTGTCGAGCACATTGCGCCGCGTCGGTAGCCATGATCGCGTCTATGCCGTGTTGCCGATCTCGCACGTGTTCGGACTGGCTTCGGTCTGTCTGGGCTCGCTGTATGCGGGCGCGACGCTGCGCCTGGCTCCCCGTTTCGACGCCGCGCGCACAGGCGCCGTTCTGCGCGAAGAAGGCATGACGATCTTTCAGGGCGTCCCCGCGATGCACGCGAAGCTGATCGATCACTTCACGCCGCGTGGCGGCCTCAAGGCGCCGACGCTGCGCTTCGTGTATTGCGGCGGGTCGCCGCTCGACATGTCGCTTAAAACCGCGGCCGAAGCGTTCTATGGCGTGCCTTTGCATAACGGCTTCGGCATGACGGAGAGCAGTCCGACCGTGTCGAACACGTTGCTCGATGCGCCCGCGCGCGATGCATCGGTCGGCCCGTTGATTCCGGGCGTCGAGGCGCGCATTGTGCCGCTCTCGCAACAAGCCGACGATACCGGCGAACTCTGGGTGCGTGGTCCGAACGTGATGCTCGGTTATTACCGCGATCCGGCGCAGACCGCCGCGACGGTCACGCCGGACGGCTGGCTCAAGACCGGCGATCTCGCGCGCTTCGAGAACGGCAATCTGTACATCGTCGGTCGCTGCAAGGAGTTGATCATCCGCTCGGGATTCAACGTGTATCCCGCCGAAGTGGAGCAGGCGTTCAACAGTCATCCTGCCGTGCTGCATTCGGCCGTGATAGGACGCAGCGTGGAAGGCAACGAAGACGTGCTGGCATTCGTCGAACTGCGGCCGGGATCGGCTGTCGGCGAACACGAACTCGCGGAATGGGTGAGCGCGCGTCTCGCGCCGTACAAACGGCCTTCCGTTATACGCATTCTCGACGCGCTGCCCGTTTCCGCGAGCGGCAAGATCCTGAAGCATCGGCTTGGCAAACTCGCCGGATAGTTGCAGATGCAATCACTTTCACTGCGGCGCGTAAGCGGCCTTCATATCTTCGCCCGCACCGCCTAGCGACTGATACAGCGCCGCCGTGTCGCTCAGACGATTGCCTTGCGCAAGCGCATGATCGAGCTGCGTCTGCAAAGCTTGACGCTGCGTATCGAGCAGATCGAAACGGCTCACGCCGCCTGCCGCATAGCGTGCGTTGGCGATATCGAGATTCGCTTGCGCTTCGTGCGCCGCGACTTCACGCGCGCGTAGCGTGTACGCGTCGTTTTGCAGCGCGGTCAAACTGTCGGCGACTTGCTGCAATGCATCCAGCACGGTCTGACGATAGGACTGCAGCGATGCATCGTAGGCCGCTTCCGCCGAACGCTTCTTTGCGCGTAACTCGCCGCCATGAAAAATCGGCTGCGTTAGATTCAGGCCGGCATTCCACACGTTCAAACTATTCAGCATGTCGCCGATATGAGTGCGCTGACTTCCCGCGCCCGCCGAAAGCGAGAACTTCGGATAGAGATCGGCAGTCGCCACGCCGACATTCGCGCTTGCCTGATGCAACAGCGCCTCTGACGCGCGGATATCCGGACGTTCGCGCGCGAGCGTCGAGGGCAACGTCAGCGGCACGCTGTCGGGCAGATGCAGCGATTCGAGCGTGATGGCATCGAAGTCCGCCTTCGATGGCTCCGCACCGGTCAGCACCGCAAGCCGATGATCGGCCTGATCGCGCTGCGTAATGAGCGAAGGCAGGCTCGCGCGTGTTTGCTCGAGCAGCGTGCGCTGACTGCGTACATCGAATTGCGCAATACCGCCGGCATTCAGGCGGCCTTCCATGATCGCGAGTTGACGTGACTGTGCATCGACGAGCCGTTCGGTAAGCGTGATCTGTCGTTGCAACGATGCACGCCGGATCGCGGTGGAGACGACATTGCCCGCAATCGAAAGACGCGCCGCGTCGAGCTCGAAAGACTGATAGTCCACTTGCGCACGCACCGATTCCAGCGCCCGCCGTTCGCCGCCGAAAACATTGAGCGTGTACGACACGCTGACCGATGCATCGTAGAGCGTGAACGGACCGGGACTCGGAATCGGCACGCCGAACGCGGCGGGATCGACTTTTTGACGCGAACCGGAAAGCGACGCGTCGATAGCGGGGAAGTATGTCGTGCCCGCCTGCGCTCGATAGTCTTCGCGCGCTTGTGTGAGCTTCGCGCGAGCCTGCGCGAGCGTGGGACTGTCGTTCAACGCCCGATCGACAAGCACGTTCAACGCATCGGAACCGAACTGCTTCCACCAGAGCGGGAGTGCGTGATCGGATGAGGGAAAGCTTTGCGGCGCCGCCGTATCGAGATTCTGTTGCGATGACGTTCTGACATAGCTTTGCGATTCGGGTGCGGCAGGCGCATGAAAATCGGGGCCGACGGTGCAGCCGCACAATGCGAGCGCGCAGAGTGTGAGGATGGGTTTCATCGGCATCTCCTAGTCGAGCGTGCGCCGGTAGAAGCGCAGCGCGATGCCCATCACGATGAGCGTGAAGAGCGCCATCGGCCAGACGGAAGGCCAAAGATCGGCCCAGCCGTTCCCCTTGAGCAGAATGCCGCGAATCAGGCGATTGAAGTACGTGAGCGGCAACAGATTGCCGATGAACTGCGCCCACGCGGGCATGCCCGAAAACGGAAACATGAAGCCCGAGAGCAGAATGTTCGGCAGAAAGTAGAACACCGTGAGTTGCATGGCCTGAAGTTGATTCTGCGCGAGCGATGACAGCGTGATGCCCACCGTCAGATTCGCGGCGATAAAGAGCAGCGCAGCGAGATAGATCGCAACGGGATTGCCGAGCAATGGCACATGAAACACGAAGCGCGTGGCTGCGAGAATGATCGATGCCTGAATGAGACCGATGAACACGTAAGGCACGATCTTGCCGGTCATCACTTCGATGGGGCGCACGGGCGTCGCGAGCAGATTTTCCATCGTGCCGCGCTCGCGTTCGCGTGTGATGGCGAGGCCGGTCATCATGACGAGCGTCATCGTGAGGATCACGCCCATCAGCCCAGGCACCACGTTGTATTGCGTGATGCCTTCGGGGTTGTAGAGGTTATGGACTTGCACATCGAACGCGGCGGGCTTGCCGTTCAGATACGCGAGCGGCCCGGTAATGTCCTTGTCCGCCACGGGCTGCACGAGCCCCGACAGCGCGCTTGTTGCCTTGCTGACCGCGTTCGGATCGGTGGCGTCCGCTTCGACGAGCAATGCAGGCCGCTCGCCGCGCAACAGCTTGCGTGAGAAATCGGCGGGAATGTTGAGCACGAAAAGCACGCGGCCCTGTGCGAGCGCACGGCGGCCTGCATCCTCGTCGGGCAGCGTTTCTTTGATATCGAAGTAGTCGGAGTGCTTCATCGCGGCGATGAAGCTGCGCGAGAACGGACTCTCCTCGGCGACGATCACCGCAGTCGGCAAATGCTTCGGGTCTGTGTTGATCGCATAGCCGAAGAGCGCGAGTTGCACGATCGGCAAGCCGACGATCATGCCGAACGTGATGCGGTCGCGCCGCAGCTGGAGAAACTCCTTGAGGACGATGCTCCACCAGCGCGTAATGGAAAAGCGCGTGAACATCGCGAGGCGTGCGTGCGAGCTCATGACTTCCCCTTGAAGTTGTCGGTCGAACGGCTCATCAAGTAGATGAAGACGTCTTCGAGCCCGGTGTCGATGCGCTCGGCGTGCGTCGCGCCGTCTTGCGTCGCCGCGCGCACCACGCGTTCGAGCGCGGCGTGATCGCTGCCGCTCACGTGCAGGGCCGAGCCGAACACGACGGTCTGATCGACGCCCGGCGTCTCGCGCAGGCGTTCCGACAGCGCGCTCAGATGTTCACCGCGAATGGTCCATGTCGAAAGGTTCTGCGACGCGATGACTTCGCTTGCCGTGCCTTGCGCCAGCAACTTGCCGTAGGCGATATACGCGAGCTTGTGGCAGCGTTCGGCTTCATCCATGTAGTGCGTGCTGACGAGCACGGAAATGCCTTTGGCCGCGAGCCGATGCAGTTCTTCCCAGAAGTCGCGGCGCGCGGTGGGATCGACGCCGGCAGTGGGTTCATCAAGCAGAAGCAACTTCGGTTCGTGCAGCATGCATGCGGCAAGCGCGAGGCGCTGTTTCCATCCGCCCGACAGTGAACCCGTCAGTTGATTCGCGCGGCTCTGTAAACCGAGCGCTTCGAGCGAACGATCCACGACTTCACGTCGATTCGCCATCTGATAGATGCGCGCGACGAAGTCGAGATTTTCGCGGATGGTCAGATCTTCCCAATACGAGAAGCGCTGCGTCATGTAGCCGACATTACGTTTGATCTCTTCACTCTCGCGCACGATGTCGTAGCCGAGACATGTGCCGCTACCCGAATCAGGCGTGAGCAGACCGCACATGAGACGGATTGAAGTGGTCTTGCCGCTGCCGTTCGGACCCAGAAAGCCGAAGATCTCGCCGCGCGCCACTTGCAGCGATACATCGTTGACGACGTGCTTGTCGCCGAAATGCTTGTTGAGATTGTGTACGTCGATGACGTTTTGCACGTCGCGGCCGTTCTCCGCGTGCGGGTTCATTGGAGCCTCACCGCGACCGGTTGACCGGGATGAAGCTTCATTGCATCGCTGGCTTGCGGATGCGCCTCGATCATGAAGACGAGCTTCGCGCGATTCTCGTTGCTATAGATGACGGGCGGCGTGTATTCAGCCTGATTCGATACATAGGTGATCTTCGCCGGTATGTCGGCGGCGCAGCCGTCGCAATGAATCGATACGGCGCGCCCCGCCGCAAGACGGCCTACGTCGCTTTCAGGCACGAAGAAGCGCACTTTTACGTTTTGCGGCGGCAACATTTGCACGACGGGACTGCCCGCCTGCACCCATTCTCCGACGCGATAGAGCGTGTCGTACACGAGTCCGTCAGCGGGCGCGGCGACGCGCTTCTGGTCGAGCTTCCATTGCGCCTGCGCGACGAAGGCCTGCGCTGCGGCCACTTGTGCGCGCTGTGCCGCGATCTGCTGCGGGCGGCCCGGCAAGCGGGCGACTTCCACTTGTTCGGAGAGATCGCGTACCTGTGCGTTGGCGGCATCGGCGTTCGCGCGGGAATCGTCGAGCTGGCCTCGGGCAATACCGCCGACGCTGAACTGCGCTTCGTCGCGGCTCAGTTGCAATGCGGCCTTGCGTGCGTTTGCGCGTGCCTGCGTCAGTTGCGCGCGAACCGAAGCGACTTCCGGTGCACGCTTGCCGGTGAGGATGTCGTCGAGCTGTGACTGCGCAGCGGCGAGTTGGCGTTTCGCCTGATCGAGCGCGGCGGTTTCATCCGCCGATTCGAGCGTGAAGGTGCCTGCGCCCGCCTTGAGCGTTTGACCGCGCGCGACCGACAACTCCGTCAGCTTGCCCGATTGCGAGGAGCCCAGATAGACGAACTCTCCTTCCACGTAGCCCTGGAAATCGTCGCGATCCTGATGAGAGCACGCAGCGAGCGCAGCGGCGAAGAGAAGATAAATGGGCAAGCCCGAAAGGCGGCTCATGGCGCACTCCGTCGAATGAAGATCATCAGTGTTTGGTTGGTCTACCAAACAATAAAGGAATGAGCGGGAGGGTGTCAAGCGTTGCCTGCTGACCAATGAAAGGAGGTGCTTACTTCACTTGCAGGCACTCGATGACCGGAAGGTGATGATCGCGCGTACCGTTATAAAGCAAAAACTCCCCATTCCGCCGGGCGCGGAATGGGGAGCGGACGTCAATCGACAGTCAGATAGAAGCGATTTAGCTGGTCGTCACCGGCGCAATCGCGGCGGGATCGGTCACGCTCGGCCGCCCGGTTTCGATGTGTCCCGCGATGCGTCGCGAGAAGGTGGTGTCGTCGCGATCGCTGACGGTCAGGTCGTACCAGTGATGACTCGCGGCGAGGATCCACGTCTCCTCGACCTTCGCATTCGGCGGCACGTTCACCTGACGTGTCCGCGCGCCATACGCGTTATCGATAATGGACAGCTTGGCGTGTGCATTGCCGTCGTTGACGAAGCGAAGCACGAGGTTGCCGTTCGCGATGTCGTAATGCGCTTTGACTTCAGGCTGCGACGTGCGCGCGTTCTGCTTGTCCGTCGCGCGCGTCGACACGCTGCCCGCGAAATTGCGCACGAAACCGTTCGGTCCGTACACCGTGAATGCATAGACGCCGTTCGTGTTGGTGAGGTCGAAGGTCTCGCGCAAGGACTTTTCCGCCTCGACGGTATAGCGCCACGGTCCATCAGTGCGATTGCCCGAATAGACATAGAAGTGCGCGCCCTGACGGCCCGTGTTCGCAAAGTCGATCACGAACTGGTTCTGCTTGTCCTTCGCGTTGCCGTTCACGTGCAACTCGTAGGGCAGTGCGCGTGCGAAGCGCGGTCCGGATTCCTGCGCGTCGATGGGGCCCGGCGTTGCGGGCACGGTCGGCGGCGGCTGCGTCGAGCACTGGTTATCGGCGATCGAACGGTAATTGCTCGTATCGGGCAGCGGCGGCATGCGTGAATCGGTGGTCTTGAAGTCGAACGCGGAGGTCAGATCGCCGCAGACCGCGCGACGCCATGCCGTGATGTTCGGCTCCATCACGTTGAAGCGTGTCTCGATGAAGCGGATCACCGATGTGTGATCGAATATCTGCGAGCATACGAAGCCGCCTTTCGTCCACGGCGAGACGACCGTCATGGGCACGCGCGGCCCGAGTCCGTAAGGCAGGTTATCGACGGTGTAGCTGCCGCCGCGCGCGGGATTCACGATGTCGTGAATCTCTCCATCGGTCGTTACTGTCGAGAGGCCTTGTGCGCGCGACGTCGGCGGCTGCGGCGGCACGACGTGATCGAAGAAGCCGTCGTTCTCGTCGTACATGATGAAGAGCACGGTCTTGCTCCACACCTCGGGATTCGCGGTCAGCGCGTCGAGAATCTGCGATGTGTACTCCGCGCCATACGCGGGCGTGTATTTCGGATGCTCGGAGAACGCCGCGGGCGGACATAGCCACGAGACTTGCGGCAGGCGGTTCGCAAGCACGTCGGCCTTGAGATCGTCGATCGTGCGCACGGTTTGCGCGCGCTCATAGAGCGGCGTGCCCGGCGTCGCGTTGATGTAGTTCGTGAAGTTCTGCAGGATATTGGTGCCGTAATTGCCGTTGAGCGGGTCGGCGCCCGTGAGCCCTTGCTGGTAGATCTGCCATGAGATGCCGGCTGCCTGAAGGCGTTCCGGATACGTGGTCCACGAAAGCAGTTGATAGTTCGGCGGGCCGTCGCCATCGACGAAATCGTTATTGTCGAGAAGCGGACCGCCCTTCGTGCCGGTCGGATCGACCGTGCCCGTCATCAGATACGAGCGATTCGGATGCGTCGGTCCGGGCAGCGAGCAGAAATAGGCATCGCAAACCGTGAATGCATCGGCGAGCGCATAGTGAAACGGAATGTCGCTGCGCAGATGGTAGCCCATCGTCATGTCGGTCTTGTTCGCACACCATTGGTCGTAGCGGCCCGCATCGATCGCGGCATGCGTCTTGTACCAGGAGTGGTCGAGATCGCCGACGCATTGCGCGCTCGTCGTCGACGTGTCCAGATGAAACGGCAAAACGGGCTTGGTCGGGTCCGCTTTCGAAGGCTGAAACCAAACGGGCTTGCCATTCGGAAGCGGGATCGGAAACCGGTCGTTATAGCCGCGCACGCCGCGCATGTGACCGAAATAATGATCGAAGGACCGATTTTCCTGCATGAACACGACGATATGCTCGATGTCCTGAATCGTTCCGGTACGCGTGGCAGCCGGGATGGCCAGCGCGCGACGGATCGATTCCGGAAAGACGGTGAGGGCTGCGGCGGCGCCCGCCGAATGGGCGACCGTGTGCAAAAAGCGGCGACGGCTATTCGATGTCATCGTTTATTTTCCTTCTGCTTGGGGGGAAAGTCATTCAGCGATGCGCGCGTTCATCCGGATCGGGCGCGTAGCTCAGCACAGGCGTGACCTGGCGGCTGTCCGCGTCGAGACTTGCTTGCGCGCTTGCAACCGGATCGCTCGCGGAGATCGGCGAGGTGGCGGTGTCATCGGTAGAAGAGGGATTCGAAGCGGCGTCGCCGGCCGCATTGCGATTCGCCGCGCTTGCGCTCGACGATGGTGTTGACGATGCACTGTCGCCCGGCCCGCACGCGGCAAGCGACAGCAGCAACATAAAGATTGGAATGGCACGGCACAACATGAGCAAGCTCCTCTTGCGTTCGCATGCGATGAAGATGGCGGACGCAAGTGTGCTGATGCTGCGAGAAAGTTTTGTGAAACGTTTGCGTGAGACGCGATTACCGGTCGCTTACTGTCGGTTTGAAATCTATTAGCAAGCGCTTATAGTGAAATTGAAAGTAACTCGAATGCAAATGTAATGCTCTCTTGGCGAGCCGTAGTCCTAAGCAATCATCAAAGCGATCCTCTTTTGGGCGCTTCGTGCGGAATCATCCAGCCAAAGAAAACCTCGGCCTCAACCAGCTTGTCATTTCGGATCGTGAGAATTTCCGTGTTGCGGAACGAAGCGCCTTCCTTCGTTCGAAGATCGTAGGTCACAAATACGCGTTCGCCGTCGCGCACGAGATGGACGAAGGTAAAGCTGTCTGTGGAAAGCGCGTTAGGCCAGCAGCGCGCGAAGTAGGTCGAGCGGTCGAGGCGATTGTCGCGCGGACTGGTGAAGTGAAAATCGTCGGCGATGAGTGCTTCGATCGAGGCGCGGTCCTTGGAGACGTACGCTTCATAGACGCGCTTAGCGATCTCTATGGGATCGGTCGCCTGGGCAGGGCCTCGATTGGAGTCGGTCATGGCGTGTTCCTTTACGAAGAGCAAAGTGTCGGCTTGCTGGTTTCCTTGATATGACGAGCGATGCCAAGCGAAATCGACGGTTATGCGCGACCTAAGCTTCCTTTGATGTATCCAAATGTAACCTGTTCCTTAGCGGGCTTTGCGCGTCGTTTGCATTCGCATTACATTGCGATACTTGTGTGGCCTGAATCGACACTCATAAAAAGAAGGAGACGTTCACATGAAGGTAAGGAAAGGACCGCGGCTGCTCGCCATGATCGTCGGTACGCTGATGAGCGGACCGCTGACGACGCAAGTTGCGCGGGCTGATGCCGCAAGCGACGAGACCATTGCCGTAGCCGGGCTGTCTCAGCCCTCGGATATCCTGATCGACCGCTGGGGTGTGCCGCATATCTTCGCCGCCAACGACAGCGATGCGTTCTTCGTGCAGGGGTTCAACGCAGCGCGCGATCGTCTGTTCCAGATCGACTTGTGGCGGCGGCGCGGTCTCGGCGAACTTGCTGAAGTCTTCGGTCCGGCCTACGTGGAGCAGGATAAGGCGACGCGGCTCTTTCTCTATCGCGGCGACATGACGACCGAATGGCAACGCTACGGACCGGACGCGAAGCCTGCGGCGACGCGCTTTGCAGCCGGCGTCAACGCCTATATCGGATGGCTCGCGGCCCATCCGGAGCGCACGCCTTATGAATTCCGCAAGATCGGCTATTGGCCCGCAAAATGGAGCGCCGACGACATCGTCCGGATTCGCAGCCACGGGCTCACGCGTAATCTGACGAGCGAAGTCGCGCGCGCACGTGTGGCATGCAAGAGCACGCTCGATGCAGATGCCGTGCGCTTCGGCTTGCAACCGCCATGGAAACCGCAGATGCCCGCGGGCCTCGATCCCTGTCTTCCCGAAGACGTCCTCAAGGTCTTCACGCTCGCCACGCAAGGCGTGCGCATCACCAAGGACTCGATGAAGAGCGCGGATGCATCGACGACTGTCATCGCGGCTGCGGACAATCCGGAGGAAGTTACCGAGGGCAGCAACAACTGGGTGATCGCGCCATCGAAATCAGCTACGGGGCGCGCGATCATGGCGAACGATCCGCATCGCGCGTACGCCGCGCCGAGCCTGCGCTACATCCAGCAGATCAGCACGCCGACGCTCGACATCATCGGTGCGGGCGAGCCTTCCGCGCCGGGTATTTCGATCGGACACAACGGTTCGATCGCTTACGGGCTCACGATCTTCAATATCGATCAGGAAGATCTCTACGTGTACGAACTGAACCCCGCGAATGCGCGGCAGTATCGCTACAAGGGCAAGTGGGAACCGATGCACGTCCTGCGCGAACAGATCGCCGTGCGCAACGCGCCTTCCGTCACTGCGGATCTTTTGTTCACGCGCCACGGTCCCGTCATCTATACGGAGGATGGCAAGCATCGCGCGTTTGCGGTGCGCACGGCCTGGTTGTCTCCGGGCATGTCGCCGTATTTCGATTCGATGCGCTATATGCGCGCCAGGAACTACGCGCAGTTCAAGGCTTCGCTTGCGACATGGGGCGCGCCGACCGTCAATCAGGTGTATGCGGACACGGAAGGCAACATCGGCTGGGTGCCAAGCGGTCTTGCGCCGATTCGCCCGAACTGGGATGGCCTCATGCCCGTGCCCGGTGATGGCCGTTATGAATGGGCAGGCTTCTGGCCGCGCGATGCGATGCCCTCGGTCTACAACCCGGAGCAAGGCTATTTCACGACGTCGAATGAGATGAATCTGCCGGCAGGCTATCCCTATGCCGAACGCAAGCTCGGCTTCGAATGGACCAATGGATCGAGGCATCAGCGTATCGACGAAGTATTGAAGTCGTTGCCCAAGGTATCGATCGAAGATTCCGAGCGCTTGCAGAAAGATAACGTGTCGATCCCGGCGCGCAGGCTGGTCGCGTTGCTTGCGCCACTTTCAAGCGACGATGAAGACACGCGCGCCGCGCTCGCGATGCTAAAGGGCTGGGATGCGTACATGGGCGCGAATTCGCCGCAGGCGGCGCTGGAAGAAGTGTGGCTGTCGCGGCATCTCGGGCGAACGTTCAAGGAAGCCGTGTTGCCGAAGGACGCTGCGGCATCTTTCGGTGCGCCCGATACGGCCGTCATGCTCGATACGCTCGAACATCCCGAGACGCGCTTCGGCGAGAACGCGCAAGCAAAGCGCGACGCGGTGTTGCTATCGAGCCTGCACGATGCATACGGTGAGATGCGGCATCTGCAAGGCGCAGATGCGAGCCAGTGGAAGTGGGGCAAACTGCAAACGAACCTCAACGCTCATCCTCTCGCCGATGTCGTCGACGCGGATATGCGCGCCAAGCTGAACGTCGGTCCGATCGGCAAGGGCGGCAGCGCCTATACGCCGAATCAGTCGACTTATCGCGCGAGTGATTTCCGCGAGACCAACGGGCCGTCGTTCCGTGTGGTCGTCGATGTCGGCAATTGGGACGCCTCGCGCGCAGTGAATCTGCCGGGCGAGTCGGGCGATCCGGATAGTCCGCATTATCGCGATCTCGCGCAGATGTGGCTCGACGGCGAGTACTTCCCGTTATTGTATTCGCGCGCGGCAGTGGAGGCGGCGACGGAGAAGCGCGTGCATCTCGTTCCGGCCGCTCGTTGATCGTCATCTTGATGGACGGCATTGTTGCGGGATCGGCAAGGCATCTTCAACGCAAGCGGCGATGATCTTTGAGCCGCCCTGCGTGACAATAGCGACGCGGTGGACGGGTGCTGGCTGGCGCCTTGCCGGACTCCTCATCCGGTTCGTCCTCCGCGTTTCTCCTCCTCCTTGATGTCCTCGCTCGGTACGGCGCGAACGCCGTGCTTCGGGCCTATCGATACACCCTCTGCAAATTCCGTCTCGCTGCGGGAATAGATCGCTACGTGCGCGGGTTAACCATTCGAAGCCTCAACGCTTGAAAACAAGGTGTCGACCGGAGCCAGTCCTTTGCGCTTGTTCCGGTGCAGTGCACCGCTCGAGTGAGTCGAAGCCGCGCAAGGGCCCTGTGCGTTCGATGAGGTTCGTGGATCGCTTGCGATCCGGTCAACCTTTTCTGTCGGAGTGTGAACATCATGAACGCCATCGCCAAAGTCATCGTATCCATCGCAGTTGTCGCCGCTCCTACCTTTGTCTTCGCGCAAAGCGAAAACGTGCCGCTTACCCGGGCTCAAGTGAAGGCCGAACTGGCTCAACTCGAGCGCGCCGGCTATTCGCCTGCCACGGGAGAGGCTGCCAACTATCCCAGCGATATCCAGGCCGCGGAAGCGAAGGTCGCCGCCGCGCAGCAGGGAACGAAAGAGTCGAACGAAGCCTATGGCGGTGCCCATGCAGGCGGCGCGGCCTCGGGCGCCGGCTCGACGCATATGCCGATGTCGACGCAGCATGGCGCGAGGTCGGCTTCGGATTGCGTCGGGCCGGCTGGATTCTGCACGCCGTTTTTCGGAAGCTGAATCGTCAGGGCGAATGCCGGAATCCGGCGTTCGAAACCTTATGAGGATTTTTTGGATTTCGAACGCGCTGCCCGAGTGCAGAAAAATAATTTGCGAAAGGGGGTTGACCCGGTGGTCATTCGCCAGTCATAATTCGCCTCCCGTTGAATGACGGTGCGCAAGAAAGCAAGCGAATAGCTGCGATAACTGCGAATGTTCTTTAAAAACTAACAGCCGATAAGTGTGGGCGCTTGATGGCAAGTGCGGTTGCGGTTCTTCGGAATCGTAGCAATAGCAAAAGTAATCAAGAGTCTCACGCGAAGTATTAAGAGGAAGGTTTATCTGTCTACGGATGGATTAATCATCGTCAGTACGTTGAGTGAGCGACCGGTTGGTAAAACAACCGAAAAACAGTAACAGGTTTGAACTGAAGAGTTTGATCCTGGCTCAGATTGAACGCTGGCGGCATGCCTTACACATGCAAGTCGAACGGCAGCACGGGGGCAACCCTGGTGGCGAGTGGCGAACGGGTGAGTAATACATCGGAACGTGTCCTGTAGTGGGGGATAGCCCGGCGAAAGCCGGATTAATACCGCATACGATCTACGGAAGAAAGCGGGGGATCCTTCGGGACCTCGCGCTATAGGGGCGGCCGATGGCAGATTAGCTAGTTGGTGGGGTAAAGGCCTACCAAGGCGACGATCTGTAGCTGGTCTGAGAGGACGACCAGCCACACTGGGACTGAGACACGGCCCAGACTCCTACGGGAGGCAGCAGTGGGGAATTTTGGACAATGGGGGCAACCCTGATCCAGCAATGCCGCGTGTGTGAAGAAGGCCTTCGGGTTGTAAAGCACTTTTGTCCGGAAAGAAAACCATCGCCCTAATATGGTGGTGGGATGACGGTACCGGAAGAATAAGCACCGGCTAACTACGTGCCAGCAGCCGCGGTAATACGTAGGGTGCGAGCGTTAATCGGAATTACTGGGCGTAAAGCGTGCGCAGGCGGTCTGTTAAGACCGATGTGAAATCCCCGGGCTTAACCTGGGAACTGCATTGGTGACTGGCAGGCTTTGAGTGTGGCAGAGGGGGGTAGAATTCCACGTGTAGCAGTGAAATGCGTAGAGATGTGGAGGAATACCGATGGCGAAGGCAGCCCCCTGGGCCAACACTGACGCTCATGCACGAAAGCGTGGGGAGCAAACAGGATTAGATACCCTGGTAGTCCACGCCCTAAACGATGTCAACTAGTTGTTGGGGATTCATTTCCTTAGTAACGTAGCTAACGCGTGAAGTTGACCGCCTGGGGAGTACGGTCGCAAGATTAAAACTCAAAGGAATTGACGGGGACCCGCACAAGCGGTGGATGATGTGGATTAATTCGATGCAACGCGAAAAACCTTACCTACCCTTGACATGGTCGGAATCCTGCTGAGAGGCGGGAGTGCTCGAAAGAGAACCGGCGCACAGGTGCTGCATGGCTGTCGTCAGCTCGTGTCGTGAGATGTTGGGTTAAGTCCCGCAACGAGCGCAACCCTTGTCCTTAGTTGCTACGCAAGAGCACTCTAAGGAGACTGCCGGTGACAAACCGGAGGAAGGTGGGGATGACGTCAAGTCCTCATGGCCCTTATGGGTAGGGCTTCACACGTCATACAATGGTCGGAACAGAGGGTTGCCAAGCCGCGAGGTGGAGCCAATCCCAGAAAACCGATCGTAGTCCGGATCGCAGTCTGCAACTCGACTGCGTGAAGCTGGAATCGCTAGTAATCGCGGATCAGCATGCCGCGGTGAATACGTTCCCGGGTCTTGTACACACCGCCCGTCACACCATGGGAGTGGGTTTTACCAGAAGTGGCTAGTCTAACCGCAAGGAGGACGGTCACCACGGTAGGATTCATGACTGGGGTGAAGTCGTAACAAGGTAGCCGTATCGGAAGGTGCGGCTGGATCACCTCCTTTCTCGAGCTTCGCACGAAGTTATCTAAGCGCTCACGCTTATCGGCTGTAAGAAAGACAGGCTAAGGGTCTGTAGCTCAGTCGGTTAGAGCACCGTCTTGATAAGGCGGGGGTCGTTGGTTCGAATCCAACCAGACCCACCACCCGAAAAGGCGTGCTGACGGAGTGACCACTCATAGTCAGGCCACGAAGGGGGATTAGCTCAGCTGGGAGAGCACCTGCTTTGCAAGCAGGGGGTCGTCGGTTCGATCCCGTCATCCTCCACCAAGTCCTCAATGCACAGCGTTCCGCGTGAGCGCTGTGCATTGGCGACTGTAGCCAGTTGATGCTGCAAGCATGGAAGTGAGCTTGTCGGCTAAACGTTCTTTAACAATCTGGAAGAAGTAGTAAAGAGAGTGATGAAAGCACTTAGAGATGGGTGTGAGTAAGAACTCAGGGTAGTGATTGTATCAAGTATGAAAAGGTAATCGAAAGATTGCTTTGGAATACGGCACAACGCGAATACTCAGCCTATGACGAGAAGTCGGCCGCAAGCGGCAACGCTCAAGCAGACACACTCGTTATAGGGTCAAGCGAACAAGTGCATGTGGTGGATGCCTTGGCGATCACAGGCGATGAAGGACGCGGTAGCCTGCGAAAAGCTACGGGGAGCTGGCAAACGAGCTTTGATCCGTAGATGTCCGAATGGGGAAACCCGGCCCGCATGGGTCATCCTAGACTGAATACATAGGTCTAGCGAAGCGAACGCGGTGAACTGAAACATCTAAGTAACCGCAGGAACAGAAATCAACCGAGATTCCCAAAGTAGTGGCGAGCGAAATGGGATCAGCCTGTACTCTTTATCTGAATTGTTAGTCGAACGCTCTGGAAAGTGCGGCCATAGCAGGTGATAGCCCTGTAGACGAAAACAGTTTGGAAGAACTAGGTGTACGACAAGTAGGGCGGGACACGTGAAATCCTGTCTGAAGATGGGGGGACCATCCTCCAAGGCTAAATACTCGTGATCGACCGATAGTGAACCAGTACCGTGAGGGAAAGGCGAAAAGAACCCCGGGAGGGGAGTGAAATAGATCCTGAAACCGCATGCATACAAACAGTCGGAGCCTGGAAACGGGTGACGGCGTACCTTTTGTATAATGGGTCAGCGACTTACGTTCAGTAGCGAGCTTAACTGATTAAGGCAGGCGTAGCGAAAGCGAGTCCGAATAGGGCGATCAGTTGCTGGGCGTAGACCCGAAACCAAGTGATCTATCCATGGCCAGGTTGAAGGTGCGGTAACACGTACTGGAGGACCGAACCCACTAACGTTGAAAAGTTAGGGGATGAGCTGTGGATAGGGGTGAAAGGCTAAACAAACTTGGAAATAGCTGGTTCTCTCCGAAAACTATTTAGGTAGTGCCTCGTGTATCACCTTCGGGGGTAGAGCACTGTCATGGTTGTGGGGTCCATTGCGGATTACTACGCCATAGCAAACTCCGAATACCGAAGAGTGCAATCACGGGAGACAGACATCGGGTGCTAACGTCCGGTGTCAAGAGGGAAACAACCCAGACCGCCAGCTAAGGTCCCAAAGATTGGCTAAGTGGGAAACGAAGTGGGAAGGCTAAAACAGTCAGGAGGTTGGCTTAGAAGCAGCCACCCTTTAAAGAAAGCGTAATAGCTCACTGATCGAGTCGTCCTGCGCGGAAGATGTAACGGGGCTCAAGCCAGTCACCGAAGCTGCGGATGCATATTTATATGCATGGTAGGAGAGCGTTCCGTAAGCCTGCGAAGGTGTGTCGAAAGGCATGCTGGAGGTATCGGAAGTGCGAATGCTGACATGAGTAGCGATAAAGGGGGTGAAAAGCCCCCTCGCCGTAAGCCCAAGGTTTCCTACGCAACGTTCATCGGCGTAGGGTGAGTCGGCCCCTAAGGCGAGGCAGAAATGCGTAGCTGATGGGAAGCAGGTCAATATTCCTGCACCATTGTTAGATGCGATGGGGGGACGGATCGCGGAAGGTTGTCCGGGTGTTGGAAGTCCCGGTCGCTGCATTGGAGAAGGTGCTCAGGCAAATCCGGGCACAGGATTCAAGGGTGTGGCGCGAGCTTCTTCGGAAGCGAAGCAATTGGAAGTGGTTCCAAGAAAAGCCTCTAAGCTTCAGTCTAATAATGACCGTACCGCAAACCGACACAGGTGGGCGAGATGAGTATTCTAAGGCGCTTGAGAGAACTCGGGAGAAGGAACTCGGCAAATTGGTACCGTAACTTCGGGATAAGGTACGCCCTTGTAGCTTGACTGGCCTGCGCCAGGAGGGTGAAAGGGTTGCAATAAACTGGTGGCTGCGACTGTTTAATAAAAACACAGCACTCTGCAAACACGAAAGTGGACGTATAGGGTGTGACGCCTGCCCGGTGCCGGAAGATTAAATGATGGGGTGCAAGCTCTTGATTGAAGTCCCGGTAAACGGCGGCCGTAACTATAACGGTCCTAAGGTAGCGAAATTCCTTGTCGGGTAAGTTCCGACCTGCACGAATGGCGTAACGATGGCCACACTGTCTCCTCCCGAGACTCAGCGAAGTTGAAGTGTTTGTGATGATGCAATCTCCCCGCGGCTAGACGGAAAGACCCCATGAACCTTTACTGTAGCTTTGCATTGGACTTTGAACCGATCTGTGTAGGATAGGTGGGAGGCTATGAAACCGGAACGCTAGTTTCGGTGGAGCCGTCCTTGAAATACCACCCTGGTTTGTTTGAGGTTCTAACCTTGGCCCGTGATCCGGGTCGGGGACAGTGCATGGTAGGCAGTTTGACTGGGGCGGTCTCCTCCCAAAGTGTAACGGAGGAGTACGAAGGTACGCTAGGTACGGTCGGAAATCGTGCTGATAGTGCAATGGCATAAGCGTGCTTAACTGCGAGACCGACAAGTCGAGCAGGTGCGAAAGCAGGTCATAGTGATCCGGTGGTTCTGTATGGAAGGGCCATCGCTCAACGGATAAAAGGTACTCTGGGGATAACAGGCTGATACCGCCCAAGAGTTCATATCGACGGCGGTGTTTGGCACCTCGATGTCGGCTCATCTCATCCTGGGGCTGTAGCCGGTCCCAAGGGTATGGCTGTTCGCCATTTAAAGAGGTACGTGAGCTGGGTTTAAAACGTCGTGAGACAGTTTGGTCCCTATCTGCCGTGGGCGTTGGATATTTGAAGGGGGCTGCTCCTAGTACGAGAGGACCGGAGTGGACGAACCTCTGGTGTACCGGTTGTCACGCCAGTGGCATCGCCGGGTAGCTATGTTCGGAAGAGATAACCGCTGAAAGCATCTAAGCGGGAAACTCGCCTTAAGATGAGATATCCCCGGGGCTTCGAGCCCCTTGAAGGGTCGTTCTAGACCAGGACGTTGATAGGTCAGGTGTGTAAGTGCAGTAATGCATTGAGCTAACTGATACTAATTGCCCGTAAGGCTTGATCCTATAACCAGTGTGTTTGCCTCCACTGGCGAGTAACGCGTGTGCGACAATCGCCACCCACATCCTTACTGCTTCTTCCCAGATTGGTTGTAGCGCCCATGCGGCGACACAACAACAAGTCATGCCTGATGACCACAGCGAGTTGGTACCACCCCTTCCCATCCCGAACAGGACCGTGAAACGACTCCACGCCGATGATAGTGCGGATCTCCCGTGTGAAAGTAGGTAATCGTCAGGCTCCTCATGCCTCAACTCAAAAACCCCACCCCATAAGGTGGGGTTTTTGCGTTTCGGGCCATCGCTTTTCCTGAAAGCGTTCGCTCCGACACTATCGTTTTCCGAATGCGCCCTTTCTGTCGGTAGAATGGCAACGAAAGGTTGTACCCATCATGCCGGCCCTTCCCGGAGCGCATATGAGAACGAGCCTCTTAATTGCCGCTGTCAGCGTCGCGCTGCTTGTCGCCGCGTGCGGAAAGAAGAACGATGCAAGCGAGTCCAGCCTGGGCAACGCAATTTCCGCCGACATGAAAACGAACCGTGGCCTGCTGTGCCTGAATCGCAGCGGGCGCGGGCCGTACGCGTTCCCATCGGCGTATAGCAACCGGGATCTCAACGAGTATTCCGCCGCCGCCTTGCGCGAACAACTGGCTGCGCTGGAAAAGGCCGGGCTCATCGCGCGGGCGGCGACCACGCCCGCCAACGCGAACGCCAAGCAGAATGGCATTGCATATAGCCTGACAGGCGAAGGACAGAAATACGCCGTCGAGACGTCGCGTGCCGCGGGCGACCCGAACGCCACGAGCGACCCGCGGGTCTGGATGATCTGCTACGCGCACGTCAAGCTGGACAAGGTCGCCGGTTGGACGGAGCCCGATCCGACCGCGCACCGTTCCGACGTCACGTATACGTACAAGCTCGAAAACGTGGCGCCGTGGGCCGATGACCGCGACATCAAGCGCGCCTTTTCGGAAGTGACCGCTTCCGACCGCGAGGCGGGCGAGACGAAGCTCCACATGACGCTGGAGCAGCGCGAGGACGGCTGGGTGCGGGTGGACTGACCCGCCGCCGATTCCCCCTAGACAAGCGACGCATGGCCGCATCCACCTTCGATCCAACCGGCGGTCCGCCCCGCATGTCCGACGTCGCCCGGCTCGCGGGTGTTTCGAAGATGACCGTATCGCGCGTGCTCGCCGGCCACAGTGTCGCGCTGGCGACGCGCGAACGCGTACAGAAGGCGATCGACGAACTCGGTTATGTCGCCGATGCGGCCGCCGGCGCATTATCGTCCGGGCGCTCGGAATTCGTGGCAGTGCTCGTTCCGTCGCTTGCCAGTTCGAACTTCTCCGACACCGTGCGCGGACTTTCCGCGTCGCTCGAACCGCACGGCCTGCAATTACTGATCGGCGATACCGACTATCACCTCGATCGCGAGGAACGACTCGTGCGCTCGATGCTGCGTCATCAGCCGCGCTGCATCGCGCTGACGGGATCGCGTCACACGGACGCGACGCGCACGCTCTTGCGCCGCTCGGGCGTGCCGGTGGTCGAGATGTGGGACGCGCCGTCCGATCCGATCGATGCCGCCGTCGGCTTTTCCAACGTCAGCGCCGCGCGCGCGATGGTGCGCTATCTGGCGGACAAAGGCTTCGAGCGTATCGGGTTTCTGGGCGGGGCGAGCGAACTGGACCGCCGCGGGCTCGATCGTCTGAAAGGATTCCGCGCGCAGATGAAGGCGCTGGGATTCGACGACGACCGCGTCATCCGCCTGGGCGATTCGCCGATCACGATGAGTCACGGCGCGCCGGCGATGTCGGCGCTACTGGAACAGTGGCCCGACACGCAGGCCGTGATGTGCGTGAGCGACATGTCCGCATTCGGCGCGATAATGGAATGTCACCGGCGCGGCCTCTCGGTGCCGGATGATATCGCCATTGCGGGCTTCGGCAACTTCGAGGTCGCGGCGTGTTGCACGCCGTCGATCACCACGGTTTCCGTCGATGCATACGGCATCGGCTTGCGCACGGGCGAGATCTTGCTCGCGGCGCTCGAGGAGCGTGAAAAGGGCATCGTCGGGCATACGGGCAAACGTGTTCGCGTGACGTATTCGGTGCTGCCGCGCGAGAGTGCCTGAGGCGAAGCAAATCGACACAGCGTGCTAAGATTGCCCTGAATGTTACCGGTAACGTAACGGCTTAAACATAAGACGGACAGCATCGGCGCTCATGCCGAGCGACTGCGCATCAACGGAGATACACGCCATGCCCCAACAGAATCCCAAGCGCCTGCGCAGTCAGGAATGGTTCGACGATCCCTCGCACGCCGACATGACGGCGCTCTACGTCGAGCGTTTCATGAATTACGGCCTGACGCGCGAGGAGTTGCAGTCGGGCCGGCCGATCATCGGCATCGCGCAGACAGGCAGCGATCTTGCGCCATGCAATCGTCATCACATCGAGCTTGCCGCGCGCACGAAGGCAGGCATTCGCGATGCCGGCGGCATACCGATGGAGTTCCCCGTGCATCCGCTTGCGGAGCAGAGCCGCCGCCCGACCGCCGCGCTCGATCGCAATCTCGCTTATCTCGGGCTTGTCGAAATCCTGCACGGCTTTCCGCTCGACGGCGTCGTGCTGACGACCGGCTGCGACAAAACCACGCCCGCCTGCCTGATGGCGGCGGCGACCGTCGACATGCCCGCGATCGTGCTGTCGGGCGGCCCGATGCTCGACGGCTGGCACGAAGGCAAGCGCGTCGGCTCGGGCACGGTCATCTGGCATGCGCGCAATCTGCTTGCGGCCGGCGAGATCGATTACGAAGGCTTCATGCGCCTCACGACCGCATCGTCGCCATCGATCGGCCATTGCAACACGATGGGCACCGCGCTCTCGATGAACAGCCTCGCCGAAGCACTCGGCATGTCGTTGCCGACGTGCGCCAGCATTCCCGCCGCGTATCGCGAGCGCGGACAGATGGCCTATGCGACGGGCAAGCGCATCGTCGATATGGTGCGCGAGGATATGAAGCCGTCGAAGATCATGACGCGCGACGCGTTCATCAACGCAATCGTGGTTGCGTCGGCGCTCGGCGCATCGACCAACTGCCCGCCGCATTTGATCGCGATTGCGCGGCATATGGGCATCGAGCTGAGTCTCGAAGACTGGCAGCGTTATGGCGAGCAAGTGCCGCTCATCGTGAACTGCATGCCCGCGGGTGAGTATCTCGGCGAAAGCTTTCATCGCTCGGGCGGGGTGCCTGCCGTGCTGCGACAACTCGATGCGGCCGGTCTCCTGCGGCGCGATTGCCTGACGGTGTCGGGCCGCAAGATCGGCGAGATCGCAAGCGAAGCGCCCGCCGCCGACAACGAAGTCATCCGCACGGCCGACGATCCGTTGAAGCACGGCGCGGGCTTCATGGTCCTGTCGGGCAATTTCTTCGATAGCGCGATCATGAAGATGTCGGTCGTAGGCGACGCGTTCACGAAGACGTATTTGAGCGAACCCGGCGCGGAGAATACGTTCGAAGCACGCGCTATCGTATTCGATGGTCCCGAGGACTATCACGCACGCATCAACGATCCCGAGCTCGAAATCGACGAGCGCTGCATCCTCGTGATTCGCGGTTGCGGTACGGTCGGTTATCCGGGCAGCGCGGAAGTCGTGAACATGGCGCCGCCCGCCGAGCTGATCAAGCGCGGCATCGATTCGCTGCCCTGCATGGGCGATGGCAGGCAGAGCGGCACGTCCGCGAGTCCGTCGATTCTCAACATGTCGCCGGAAGCGGCGGTCGGCGGCGGTCTCGCGCTGCTGCGCACCAATGACAGGATTCGCGTCGATCTGAACGCGCGCGCCGTCAACGTGCTGCTCGATGAAGCCGAACTCGAAAGCCGCCGCTCGCAGTCCGCATTCGCCGCGCCGGTCGCACAGACGCCGTGGCAAGAGTTGTATCGGCAGACGGTGGGGCAGTTGTCGACGGGCGGATGCCTCGAACCCGCCACGCTGTATCTGAAGGTGATCGAAAAGCGCGGCAATCCGCGTCATTCCCACTGAGCGAGCCGCCATGTCCTACGCCATCTATCCGAGCCTCGCGGACCAACGTGTCGTCGTTACGGGCGGCGGCAGCGGCATCGGCGCGGCGATCGTCGAGGCCTTCGCGAAACAGGGCGCGCGCGTGTTTTTCATCGATGTCGCCGAAGCCGATTCGCTCAAGCTCGAACAGGCGTTGTCGAGCGAGAAGCACGCGCCGAAGTTTCTGCGTTGCGATCTGCGCGATGCGGATGCCATCGAACACGTCTTCGATGCGATCGCGAACGAAGCCGGTTCCATCGACGTACTCGTGAACAACGCCGCGAACGACGATCGGCATCAGTGGGACGCGGTCAGCGCCGCCTATTGGGACGAACGCATGGCCGTAAATCTGCGGCATCAGTTCTTCTGCGCGCAGGCGGCCGCGAAGCGCATGCGCACGCAGCGTCGCGGTGCGATCGTCAACATGGGTTCGATCTCGTGGCATCTCGCGCTGCCCGATCTCACGCTCTACATGACGGCGAAAGCGGCGATCGAAGGCCTCACGCGCGGCCTGGCGCGCGAACTCGGCGAGCACGGCATTCGCGTGAACACGCTGATTCCGGGCGCGGTGCGCACGCCGCGTCAGATGAAGATGTGGCAGTCGCCGGACAGCGAGGCGAAGCTCATCGCGCAGCAATGTTTGCACGAGCGGATCGAACCGGAGCACGTCGCCCGCATGGTGCTGTTCCTCGCCTCCGACGACGCCGCGCGGTGCACCGCGCGCGATTTCTACGTCGACGCAGGCTGGTTCGGCGCATAACGCGTTACGGCGTCGTTACGACACGCTAAGGCTCGATGTCACGTGACGCACGCGCGTATCAAAGCCGTGCGTCGCGCCGGCGTGCCACGGTCGGCGTCGCCTTGACCTTCGGCATCGTGCCGCTTTCGATGTAGTGCTGCACCGTATCCGCGGCTTCGTGATAATCGCGTTCGTCGAGCCAGTGCCAGACCGCTGCGAGAAACAGGCCGAGGCCCGCATGCCCGCAATGGGCGATCACCTGTTCGATGCCTTCCGCGAGCGCTTCGGCGCGTCCCTCGGGCCGCAGCGCGCTCGCAACGTGCGATGCGGCGCGTGAGACCAGCATCGCGTGCATCGTGTGCAATTGCGGATTGAATGTGCGTAATGCGTGTTTTCTTTGACTGCTGCCCATGACGCCCCCGGCTCTGGCGTGCTGCGCGTTTCGATGCGAGATCCGCACGAAAATGAACGCGCGCCGCGCTTGGTTTTTCGAAAGGCGCCAAATCGACGCCGCGGTGGCTGTTGCAAGAAGCGGGCCGGAAATCTGCCATTGCGTACAAATTCGGCCGCTCAGCTTTGCACGGCGCGGCAAGAAGCACTATCGGATGATCGGCTAAAAAGCGTGCAAAGACGATCAAGCATGCATTCCGTACAATCTAAAGCTTTGCGCGGCATATAGATCGTCAAAACATGCGCTGTCTCTCTTTCTTTTCGATCGACAAAACCATGCGACGCGTACACGCCGCGCTATGCGCACTGTCGTTGCTCGCAGGTTGTTCGTCCGGCACGCCGGCGCGAAGCGAGGAAGCTGCGCAAACGGCCGAACCGCAGCCGCTGCGTCACGCGCAGCGCACGGCGTCCGGCTTCGAAAACAACTATGGGCACTTGCCGCGCGAATCGTTCCTGAAATGGCGCTGGGAACGCTTCACGCAAGGTCTGCCGAAGCCGCCCGCAAACGGCTATCGCTTTCCGATGGCGCATCCCGACATCGCCTGGCTCAAGGCGAACCGTAGCGTCGACACGCTCACATGGATCGGCCATGCGAGCGTGCTCGTGCAGATCGACGGCGTGAACATCCTCGCCGATCCGGTGTTCTCCGAACGCGCGTCGCCGTTTTCGTTCGCGGGTCCGGAGCGCAAGACGCCGCCCGGCCTCACGCTGGACGAGTTGCCGCACATCGACATCGTGCTGATTTCGCACAGTCACTACGATCACCTCGACAAGCCGAGCGTCGAGGCGCTCAACCGCCAGGCAGGCGGACCGCCGCGCTTTCTCGTGCCGCTCGGCATCAAGAAGTGGATGAACGACGTCGGCATTGCAAACGTGGAAGAGCTGGACTGGAGCGACGAGACGCACGCCGCCGGGCTCGATATCTGGTTCGTGCCGAGCCAGCACTGGTCCGCGCGCACGCCGTTCGACCGCGCGGAAACCTTGTGGGGCGGCTGGGTCGTCAAGACGCCTGCGGGCGCGGCGCGTCCCTATTCGTTCTATTTCGCGGGCGACACCGGCTATTCGCAGGATTTCCGCGACATCGGCGCGCGCTTCGGCGGCTTCGATCTCGCGTTGATTCCGATCGGCGCCTACGATCCGCGCTGGTTCATGCACGCACAGCACGTCGATCCGGAAGAAGCCGTGCGCATCTTCCAGGACGTGCACGCGAAGAAGGCGATCGGCATTCACTGGGGCACATTCGAACTCACTGACGAACCGCTCGACGAGCCGCCGCGTCGTCTGGCCGACGCCGTGCGCCGCGCCGGACTGCCCGCCGACGCCTTCACCGTGCTGAAACACGGCGAAATGATTCGCCTCGACACGCCGGGCTCAAGCGCCGTCACAATCGGTCGTTAACACGATCTAACAGCGACGATCTAACAGCGCGGCTTTCACGCGCGCAAATTCCTCCTACAATTAAGACGCCTCGATGTCGGGGCGGGCTCGTGGTTGCGCGCGCATGCGGCAGCCTTCCTTACCTACCGATAGGGCTCCACGCGTGAAGCAACTGTCCATCCGGCATCGCATCCTGGCCAGCTTCGGCATCATTCTTTCGCTGATGCTCATCATGGCGGCCCTTTCGTACACGCTGCTCGGCGGCATCGACCGCGAAGCAAAGAGCCTCGAAGACGACTCGATGCTCGGCTTCGCGCTCTCCAACGATCTTCGCGCGGCATGGTTCGAGAACTACACGCTGACGCAGCGGCTCGTCTTCATCGACAACGACGCGGAGCAAACGCGCCGCGACACGCAACGTCTTACCGAAACGCGCGCCACGCTAGACAAGCTGATGGACACCTACGTGCCCACCATCTTCGAAGACGAAGACCGTCGTCTCTTCAACGATTTCAAGCGTCAGCGCGAACTCTATACGCCGATCCAGGACCAGACGCTGCGCGAACTGACGACCTCGAAAGATGCAGCCGTTGCAACGTTCAACACGCGCCTGACCCCCGTATGGGAAGCGGGCCAGGCCGCGGCGCGCGGGCTCGTCGATCACAACGAGACCTTCAATGCGAAGTCGGTGGAAAGCATTCGCGCGTCGGTGCAGAAGTCCGAGATGACGCTCATCGTCATCATGCTTGCGGCGATTGCGGCGGCCGCCGTGCTCGGCTTCATGCTGATGAAAGCGCTGACCGTGCCGATGCTGCGTCTCGTCGATGTCGTCGACAAGATGCGCACCGGCGATCTCACGCAGCGGCTCGCGCTCGCACGCCGCGACGAATTCGGCACGCTCGAAGCAGGCTTCAACCGCATGACCGATGAACTCACGGGCCTCGTCAGTCAAGCGCAGAAGTCGGCGGTTCAGGTGACGACCTCGGTGTCCGAGATCGCCGCGACCGCGCGCGAGCAGCAGGCCACCGCGAGCGAGACTGCGGCGACCACGACGGAAATCGGCGCGACGTCGCGTGAAATCTTCGCGACCGCGCGCGATCTAGTGCGCACGATGAACGAAGTATCGGGCGTGGCGGAACAGTCGGCCGCGCTCGCGGGCACGGGACAGGCGGGCCTCACGCGCATGGAGGAAACCATGCGTCTCGTGATGGAAGCCGCCGGCTCGGTGAACGGCAAGCTCGCGATCCTGAACGAGAAGGCGGGCAACATCAATCAGGTCGTCGCGACCATCACGAAAGTTGCAGATCAAACTAATTTGCTGTCGCTGAACGCGGCCATCGAAGCGGAGAAAGCGGGGGAATACGGGCGCGGCTTCGCGGTCGTCGCGACCGAGATTCGCCGTCTCGCGGACCAGACGGCTGTCGCGACCTTCGATATCGAACAGATGGTGAAGGAGATTCAATCCGCTGTCGCCGCGGGCGTGATGGGCATGGACAAGTTCTCCGAAGAAGTGCGCCGCGGCATGCTCGACGTGCAGCAAGTGGGCGGGCAGCTTTCACAAATCATCCATCAGGTGCAGACGCTCGCGCCGCGTGTTTCGATGATCAACGAAGGCATGCAGACGCAGGCGACCGGTGCGGACCAGATCTCGCAGGCGCTGTCGCAATTGTCGGAAGCCGCGCAGCAGACGGCCGAGTCCTTGCGCCAGTCGACGCAGGCGATCGACGATCTCACGCACGTCGCCAACGGCTTGCGCACGGGTGTGACGCGCTTCAAGGTCGCCGCTTAAACAGATACGAATACACGACGCCGCGATGCTCTTCGTCCAGTTCACGCTCGGCCCGGATCGCTATCTGCTCGACAGCACGCAGGTCGAACGCATGCTGCCGCTCGCGCCGTTGAAGGCGTTGCCCGGCGCGCCCGCGTGGGTCGCGGGCGTGCTCGATCACGAAGGCGCGAGCGTGCCTGTCATCGATATCGCCGCGCTCGCGCTTGCACGTCCGTCGCGGGAACGGTTGTCGACGCGGCTCGCGCTCGTCGCCTATCCGCGACGCGGCGACGATGGCGCGATCACGCATCATCGACTGGGCTTGCTGCTCGAACAGGCGACGCGCACCGTCACGTTCGATGCCGCCGCGTTCGCCGATGCGGGCATCGATACGCCGCACGCGCGCTATCTCGGCCCGCTCACGCGCGACGATGCCGGCCTGCTGCAATGGGTGCGCATCGAACATCTTCTGCCCGATGACGTGCAGGCGCTGCTCTTCGCGGGAGCCGACGCATGAGCGCGCTTCCGACTCCGTTCACGGACGGCGGCCACGACGCGTCATCGGGCGTTGGCCGCTTCATCGACTTGCTTCATCGCACGATCGGGCTCGATGCCGAATCGATCGGCGCCAACTCCGTGTCGCGCGCCGTGCACGAGCGCTATCACGCATGGCGCAGCGAGCAAGGCGACACGCTCGACGATTACTATCGCGCCGTCATGCAGGATCCTGCGCGCATGCAGGAGCTGATCGAAGCGGTCGTCGTGCCGGAAACGTGGTTCTTTCGCGATCCCGAAGCCTTCGCGGCGCTCGCCCGGCTCGCGCGCGTGCGCCTGCACGAGCGTCCCGCGAAACCGGTGCGCGTGCTGAGCGCGCCGTGCTCGACGGGCGAGGAAGCGTATTCGATCGCGATGGCGCTGATCGAAGCGGGCATGCCGGCGGATCGCTTTACGATCGACGCCATCGACGTGAGCGAACGCGCGCTCGCCGTCGCGCGCCGTGCGCATTACGGACGCAACGCGTTTCGCGGACGCATGCTCGACTTTCGCGAGCGGCACTTTCGCGCGGCCGATGGCGGCTGGCAACTCGACGCCGCCGTCGCGCAAAGCGTGCGCTTCACGCAGGCGAATCTGCTGCAACTCGACACGCACGCGTTCGAGCGCTTCGATTTCATTCTGTGCCGCAACGTGCTGATCTATTTCGATCGCGACACGCAATGCGCGGTGCTGCGCGTGCTCGACGGTTTGCTGGCCGATGGCGGCACGCTGTTCGTCGGTCCGGCGGAAACGGGCCTCCTGATGCGCGAAGGCATGAGTTCGGCGAATATCCCGCTGGCGTTCGCGTTCAATCGTCCCGAGCGCGCGAGTGCGAATGTCTTTAGCGGCGCGTGGCCAAATGTGCCCGTCGCTACGTCTCCGAAGCCTCCGCCGAAAAGTGCCTTCGTATTGCCCGCTTGGGCCAGCGCGCCCCTCGTTCAACCCGCGCCGCAGGTCAGGAAACCGGTTGCGCAACAACGCGTCCAGCCCGAGCCGGCAGACAGTCTCGCGCATGCGCACACGCTCGCCGATGCAGGCCAGCTCGACGCCGCCGCACACGCCGCGCGCGCTTATGTAAGCGCACATCCATCGAACGCGGATGCGTATTACTTGCTCGGCATCATCGCCGATGCGCGCGGCGACCGACAGGAATCGCGCGGGCATTATCGTCGTGCGTTGTATCTCGATCCCGCGCATCGCGAGGCGCTTACGCATCTGGCCGCGTTGCTCACGCTTGACGGCGATGAAAGCGGCGCGCGCCTGCTCATCGCGCGAGCCGAGCGCGTCACCGGGAGCACGCGATGAACGCCCGCACACCCGACACGTTCGACGCCCCGCGCGCAACCGACATCGACGATTGCTGGAACCGCATCGGCGTGCGCGGCGATGCTTCGTGTCCAAAGCTCGAACGCCATGTGCATTGCCGCAATTGCCCGGTACACGACGCGGCGGCCTCGCGCGTGCTCGACCGAGTGGATGCGCGCACGTCGATCGAACAAACGAGCGCGGCGTCGAACGACATGGCGCGCGGCGGTGACGAAGCCGACACGCTGTCGTGCCTCGTGTTTCGCATCGGCGGCGAATGGCTCGGTTTGCCGACGACAGTGTGCGCGCAAGTAGCGCAACTGCGCCCGGTGCATTCGCTGCCGCATCGGCGTCATCGGGCTGTGCTGGGCGTCGTGAACGTGCGTGGCCGGCTGATCGTATGCGCGTCGCTGGCGCGGCTCTTCGGCATCGAAGGCAACGAGGGCGTCGTGAAGACGGTGTCGAATCATCAGGCCGTCGATGCGCGCGAACTCGGACGGCTGCTCGTCGTGCAGCGCACGCTTAACGCCGATCATCACGGCAATGGCGACAACGAAGGCCCGATCGCGTTTCCCGTCGATGCCGTCGATGGCGTGCATCGCTTCCCGCGCGCTCAACTCGAACCCGTGCCCGCGACGCTCGCGCAACGTCTCGCATCGCACGCGCATGCGGTTGCCGGTTTCAAGCAATCGACTGTTGGTCTGCTCGACGCCGACCGTCTCCTCGACAGCCTGAACCGGAGTCTCACGTGACGAGCATCGATCCCGGACGGCTTTCGCTGCTCGAACTGTTTCAGGAAGAAGCGCGCGGCCAGGCGCAGATTCTCTCCGATGGCCTCATCGCGCTCGAACGCGCGCCGCGCGATCCCGTCACGCTCGAAGCATGCATGCGCGCCGCGCATTCCCTGAAGGGCGCCGCGCGCGTGGTCGGCGTGCCTGTTGGCGTGACGCTCGCGCATGTGATGGAGGATTGCTTCGTCGCGGCGCAGGACGGGCGCGTCGTGCTCGATGCGGGGCACATCGACATGCTGCTGCGCGGCGTCGATCTGATCGTGCAGATTGGCGAGGCACGCGATATCGATGCGCAAACCTCGCTCGAACGCGAAGTGGATGCGTTCGTCGATGCGCTCAATGCGCGTCTCGAAGGAGGACACGCGCCGCCCGATGCGTTCGATCTTTCGCGCGAGCTTACGCTTGTCGAGCCGGTCGTCGAGGACGCAGCGCACGTTGCACCCGAACCCGCACCGATTCCATCACGCACGAGCGACGCCCGCATGCTTCGCGTGCGCGCCGACACGCTCGACCGCTTGCTGAGTCATTCGGGCGAATCGCTGGTGGAATCGCGCTGGCTCAAGCCGTTCTCGCAGTCGATGCTGCGCGTGAAGCGCATTCAGCACGACGCGAGCCGCGCTCTGGAACGCCTCAACGAAACACTGAGCGACACGCACATCGCGCCGCTCGACGCCCGCGCACACGCCGCGCTCGACGACGTGCGGCGCCTCACGGCCGAAGCGCATCGTCAGTTGAGCGAGCGTCTCGCGGAACTCGAAAACTTCGATCGCCGCTCGACTCATCTCGCGCAACAGATCTACGACGAAGCGCTCGCGTGCCGCATGCGTCCCTTCGTCGATGCCACGGGTGGTTTCGCGCGCATGGTCCGCGATGTCGCGCGCGCACTCGGCCGCGATGTGCGCCTCGTGATCGCGGGCGAGACGACGCAGGTCGATCGCGACATCCTCGATATGCTCGACGCGCCGCTCGGTCATCTGTTGCGCAACGCGGTCGATCACGGCATCGAGCCGCCCGCGTTGCGCCGCGCGCTCGGCAAGCCGGAGACCGGCACGATCACGCTCGAAGCGCGTCATAGCGCGGGCTCGCTGTTCATCAGCGTGTCCGACGACGGCGCGGGCGTCGATCTCGATGCGCTGCGTCGGTCGGTTGTGCGCAAGCAACTCGCGAGCGAGGAAACGGCCGCGCGTCTCACGGAAGCCGAGCTGCTCGAATTCCTTTTCCTGCCCGGCTTCTCGATGCGCGATTCCGTCACCGATGTCTCGGGCCGCGGCGTCGGACTGGACGCGGTGCAGGACGTCGTGCGGCAAGTGCGCGGCAGCGTGCGCGCAACGCAGGAAGCGCATGCGGGCACGCGCTTCACGTTGCAACTGCCGCTCACGCTGTCCGTGATTCGCAGCCTGATCGTCGAGGTGGCGGGCGAACCCTTCGGCCTGCCGCTCGCGCACGTCGCGCGCACGCTGGTGCTGCCCGCGAGCGCCATCGACATGCTCGAAGGCCAGCAGCATTTTTCGTTCGACGGCAAGCGCGTCGGGCTCGTTACCGCGCATCAGATTCTGCAGACGGCCGCATTCGAAGCCGCAGGTGATGCGCTCAACGTCGTCGTGATCGGGCAGGGCGCGGCGAGCTACGGCATCGTCGTGGATCGTTTTCTCGGCGAGCGCATGCTCGTCGTGCAGCCGCTCGACAAACGCCTCGGCAAGGTCCGCAACATCGCCGCGGGCGCGTTGATGGAAAACGGCGATCCGCTCCTTATCGCCGATCTCGACGACTGGCTGCGCTCCGTCGAAAAGCTCGTCGGCAGCGGCGAACTCGGGCGGGTCGGCGCGGGGACGTCGCGTGCGAGCGTGGCGAGCGCGAAACGCGTGCTCGTCGTCGACGATTCGCTCACGGTGCGCGAACTCGAACGCAAGCTGCTCGCGTCGCGCGGCTACGACGTGTCGGTGGCGGTCGACGGCATGGACGGCTGGAACGCGGTGCGCGGCGAGGGCTTCGATCTCGTGATCACCGATATCGACATGCCGCGCCTCGACGGTATCGAACTCGTCACGCTCATCAAGCGCGATGCGCAACTGGCGCGCGTGCCGGTGATGATCGTGTCGTACAAGGATCGCGCGGAAGACCGTCAGCGCGGGCTGGATGCGGGCGCGGACTACTACCTCGCCAAAGGCAGCTTCCACGATCAGGCGCTGCTCGATGCAGTGCGCGATCTCATCGGCGAGGCGAAATCATGAAGATCGGCATTGTGAACGATGTCCCGCTGGCCGTGGAAGCGCTGCGGCGCGCGCTCGCGGCGCGGCCCGACTTCGAGATCGCGTGGGTCGCGCACGACGGTCAGCAGGCCATCGACTATTGCGCCGCGCGCACGCCCGATGTCGTGCTGATGGATCTCGTGATGCCCGTCATCGACGGCGTGCAGGCTTCGCGAACCATCATGGCGCGTTCGCCGTGCGCGATTCTCGTCGTTACCGTGGATGTCGGCGCGAACGCGTGGCGCGTATATGAAGCGATGGGCGCGGGCGCGCTCGATGCCGTCGATACACCCGCACTCGCCGGCGCCGATGCGCGTCGCGGGGCGGCGGCGCTGATCGCGAAGATCGATCAGATCGGCGCGCGGCTCGCGTCGTCTGGCGCCGTGGCCGCGCCATTCATGAGCGCCTCGAGAAGCGATGCGCGGCTCGTGGCGATCGGCGCGTCGGCGGGCGGACCGTCCGCGCTCGCTACGTTGCTCGGCGCGCTGCCGAAGAACTTCGCGCCGGCCACGGTCATCGTGCAGCACGTGGACCGCGCGTTCGCCGAGGGCATGGCGCAATGGCTCAACGCGCAATCGGCGCTGCCGGTGCGGGTCGCGCGCGAAGGCGACAGGCCGGTGCCGGGCGAAGTGCTGCTCGCCGCGACCAACGATCATCTGCATTTCGCCGACGCCACGCGCCTCGGCTATACCGCGCATCCCGAGCAATTGCCTTACCGGCCTTCCGTCGATGTGTTCTTCCAGAGCGTGACCGAACGCTGGACGGGCCGCGCGGCCGGCGTCCTGCTGACGGGCATGGGCCGCGATGGCGCGATCGGCCTCAAGGCGATGCGCGCAAAGGGCTATCACACGATCGCGCAGGACCAGGCGACGAGCGCCGTCTACGGCATGCCGAAGGCGGCGGCCGCGCTCAATGCGGCGGTGTCGATTCTGCCGCTGCCGCGCATCGCGGATGCGCTCGCCACCGTATTCGACTGACATCGCAACGCACTCACCGACAAGAACCCGTCAAAGGACACGTTCATGAAACTTCCTCATCCCGATCCGCTGGCCGAGCGCGCGCAACGGGCCGCTGCAGCGGCGGCGTCGAGCATCGAGCGCGCCGGGTCGCGCGCGATGGCGGACGAACGCGCGGTGTCCGACCTGCTGACCGCCGCGCTCAATGCGCCGCCCGCAGCCGAACTGCCGGTGATGGTGTTGCTCGTGGACGATCAGGCGATCATCGCGGAGGCGTTGCGCCGCGCGCTCGCGGACGAGTCGAACGTCGATCTGCATTACTGCGCCAATCCCGAAGACGCGCTGCGCACCGCGCAGGAAACGCGGCCGACGGTCATCCTGCAAGATCTCGTGATGCCCGGCGTCGATGGCCTCACGCTCGTGCGCCAGTATCGCGAGCATCCGGCGACGCGCGATATTCCCATCATCGTGCTGTCGACCAAGGAAGAGCCGCGCATCAAGAGCGCGGCTTTCGCGGCCGGCGCGAACGATTACCTCGTGAAGCTGCCCGACACGATCGAGCTCGTTGCGCGCGTGCGCTATCACTCGCGTTCGTATCAGAACCTCTTGCAGCGCGACGAGGCGTATCGTGCGCTGCGGCAGTCGCAGCAAAAGCTGCTCGAAACGAATCTGGAATTGCAGCGCCTCACGCATTCGGACGGGCTGACGGGTTTATCGAATCGCCGCCGTCTCGACGATTATCTGAGCGCCGAATGGCGTCGCGCGGCGCGCGAGCGTGCAAACATCGGTTTCCTGATGATCGATGTCGATAACTTCAAGTCGTACAACGATACCTACGGCCACGTCGCCGGCGACGACGTGCTGAAGCTCGTCGCGCACACCATCGAGTCGAGCCTCAACAGTCCCACCGATCTCGCCGCGCGTTTCGGCGGCGAGGAATTCGCGGTCGTGCTCTTGTCATCGTCCGCGCCGGGATTACGTTTGCTCGGAGAAAAGATTCGCATCGCGGTCGAATCGCTCAATGTGCCGCACGCGGGCTCGGCGAGCGGCCGCGTGACGATCAGCATCGGCGGCGCAACGCATCCCGCGACGCACGACGACGCAGCGAAGCAACTGGTGGAAGCGGCGGATCTCGCGCTTTATCGCGCAAAGCGGGACGGCAAGAATCGCGTGATCATCACGTAATCTGCAACGCACACGAAAAAGCGTGAAACGAGAAAAAACGCGCGGCTTCGTAAAGTCCGCGCGTTTCTTTTTACGACGCCTGCTGCATGAACGAAGTCATCGCCTGAATACGCCGAGCAGAAGCGTTGCAAGAAAGATCACGATGAAGATGAAGAACAGGATCTTGGCGATTTCCGCCGCGCCTGTCGCGATTCCGCCGAAGCCGAACACGGCCGCGATGATCGCGATGATGAAGAAGATGGCAGCGTAACGAAGCATGAAGTCCTCCATGGGATCGGTTGATCGGTTGATTCGCATGCGGACTGACGCCGTCGCCGCGTTCGCTCATCATGTTCTCGCCGCGCGCCGGAACGCGCAACAGCAGGCTTCAAAGCAACCCCTGTGCCCAGCGTCCGACACACAGCGCGCGCTGCAACGACGGATGCAAAAACGCCGCCATGCGGAATGCATCGCGGCGTTGCGGATCGCGCCGTCCTTGGCGCGACGGGCCCGGCTGTCGAGGCTAACGGCCTAGTGTGCGATCGGAGTCGGATTCATCGTCGTCGTCATCGTCGTCGACGTTGTTTAGCGCATCCGGCAGGTTGTTCTCCAATTCATCGCGCTCGATCTGATCGGCTAGGTCGAGGGATTTGCGCGTGGCGGGACCGGATGGGCGATTGGCTCCAGACATGGCGTACTCCTTGAACAGATTTCAAAGCCGCGCCGGAAATTCGACGCGAACCAACGAACAAGCAAGGCATGTACGCGCCGGGCAGAACGGGCCACCTTAAAGGATCGCTTAAGGATCACCTGCGATCCGCGGGCGGCAGGATGGACGGACAAGAGCTGACAATGAAGAAATGCAGTCCCGGTGTGGCTAATGTTGCAAGAGGGACGGCAGATTTTGCGTGCCGGCGCGTAAGGTCAGTATGCACCGGTCCGCACGCGCAGGCAAAGGGACGTCCGCGCTTTAGGAAAGTTCGCGGCTGCGCGACGCTCTTTTCAAGCAAAAAAATGGGCGACGATCGGATACAGCGACAGCACCAGCAACGCGGCCATCGTGATGTTGAACACGCGCAGCCAGCGCGGATTCGCGAGAAAGCGCCGCAGCGACATGCCGAACGCGGCCCACATCGTGATGCACGGCAATCCGATCACGACGAGCACCAATGCCATCAGCGCGGCGTTCAACGAAAGACTCGCGTGCAAATGAATTGTCGTGGCGGCGGTGAGGACCATCATCCACGCTTTGGGATTGATCCACTGGAACGCGATCGCTTCGTGAAAGCGCATCGGGCGCTGCTTACCGTCGCGCATCTGCACCGACGACGACGTGCCGATCTTCCACGCCAGATAAAGCAGATACGCGATGCTCGCCGCTTCCAGCACCGTATAGAGCCAGGGCAGGCGCTCGAACGCTTGCGCGAGCCCGAGGCCGACGGCAAGCATCAGGATCGCCATGCCGGCGCTGATGCCGAGCACATGCGGCACCGTGCGCTTCAGACCGAAGTTGACGCCTGAGGCGAGCAGCATCGTGTTGTTGGGACCGGGCGTGATGGTCGTCACGAGCGCGAACAGCGCGGCGGCGGGCAGAGCGTTCAGGAGTTCGTTGGGCATGGCGCGCTCCGATGAATTGAGAAACGATGAGCGCCAAGTGTACGAGTGCCGGCCTATACAGTACCGGTACAGATTGTCAGAAGGCTTCCGATACGGTGTCCGGGCGTGTTCGAGCGCGACGCCGACAGCCGCCGCGCTCGTCGGCGCAAAACCAAAATCAGACGGGAAACGGATTGCGCTCCGCAAACCCCTGTTGATGCCAGTACGGGTACGCGGGCCGCACGGTACTCGCTTCATCGAGCTTTTTGATCTGCTCGGCGGTCAGATTCCAGCCGACCGCGCCCAGGTTCTGCCGCAACTGTTCTTCGTTGCGCGCGCCGATAAGCACCGTCGCCACTGTCGGACGCTGCAGCAGCCAGTTCAGCGCGATCTGCGGCACCGTTTTGCCCGTTTCGGCGGCGATGGCGTCGAGCGCATCCATCACGCGATATAGATATTCGTCGGGCACGGGCGGCCCCATGTCGGCGGTCTTGTGCAGGCGGCTCGTTTCCGGCAGCGGCTGGCCGCGCCGGATCTTGCCCGTGAGACGTCCCCAGCCGAGCGGACTCCACACCACCGCGCCGACGCCCTGATCGAGCCCGAGCGGCATCAGTTCCCATTCGTAGTCGCGGCCGATCAGCGAGTAGTACGTCTGATTGGCGACATAGCGCGGATAGCCGTAACGATCCGCGACATCCAGCGATTTCTGCAGATGCCAGCCCGAAAAATTCGACACGCCCGTATAGCGGATCTTGCCTGCGCGCACGAGATCGTCGAGTGTGGAAAGCGTCTCTTCGACGGGCGTTTTCGCGTCGAAACCATGCAGCTGGAACAGGTCGATGTGATCGGTCTGCAAACGCGTGAGCGCCGCGTTGACCGCCTCGATCAGATGAAAGCGCGACGAACCGACTGCGTTCGGGTTGTTGTCGTCGAAGCGGAAGGTGGCCTTGGTCGAGATGATGACTTTGTCGCGCCGGCCTTTGAGGGCTTCGCCGAGAATGGATTCGGAGGTGCCGCGCGAGTAGATGTCGGCGGTGTCGAACATGGTGACGCCCGCGTCGAGGCAGATGTCGACGAGCTTGCGCGCTTCGCCCACGTCGGTCTCGCCCCACGCCTGAAAGAGTTCGCCCTTGCCGCCGAACGTGCCGGTGCCGAAGCTCAGAACGGGAACCTTGAAGCCGGAAGCGCCGAGATGTCGATATTCCATTGCGTGTCCTTGTCGGGATGAAGTCGGTGAAGGTGCATCGACGAGACTACCGCAACGGTGCATCGCATGCAGGAAGCGGCGCTAGCGCCGGACGGCGGCACGCTTGCCGAGCGAGTCGTAGACCGGCGGCACGCGCAGCAGCATCGGCACGATCATCGCGGTGAAGCAGGCGGTCAGCATCGGCAGAAGCAAGGTGAAGCTCGCGGTCATCTCGGTGACGAGCACGATGCCCGTTACCGGCGCGCGCACCACCGCGACAAAGAACGCCGCCATGCCGACCACCGCGAACGTGCTGGTGTCGCCGCTGATCGCCGCCATGCCGGGGAACCAGTCGAGACAGACGCGGCCGAACACGAGTCCGGTTTGCGCGCCGAGCACGAGCATGGGCGCGAACAGGCCGCCCGGCGTGCCCGCCGCATACGACACCGCGCCCAGCGCGAAACGCAGCGCGAACATCGCCAGCACGCCCGCGATCGTGCCCGCGCCCAGCAATGCGCGCTCGGTCAATGCATCGCCGCCGCCGGCGAGATGCGGCGCGAACCACGCAAGCAGTCCGACCGCCGCGCCGACGAGTCCCGCGCGCACCGTCGCGTGTACCACCGCGCTTTTTGTCGATGCGGGGCGCGCAAACGACTCGGCGATATCGAGCGTCCAGAGTATCGCGCGGCAATAGGCAGCGCCCAGCAGACCGAGTACCGCGCCGAGCACGAGATGCGCGCCGGTCATTGCGAAGCCGGGAAACGGCTGGGCGGGCACGTGAAAGTCGGGCAGATCGCCATGCAAGAGGCGCGCCATCGCGATGGCGCTCGCCGACGCGCCGAGCGCCGCGACGGCCGTGCGCGTATCGAAACGTCGCATCAGTTCTTCGAGCACGAACACGGCGCCGGCGATCGGCGCGTTGAACGCTGTGGCGAGCCCTGCGCCTGCGCCTGCCGCGAGCAGCACGCGGCAATCGCCCGCGGTGCGCCTGAAGAATGTGCCGATGGCATGCGCGATCGATGCGCCCATCTGCACTGTCGGGCCTTCGCGGCCGAGCGCGAGACCCGCGCCGATGGCGAGCACGCCGCCCGCGAACTTGATCGGAATGAGCACGAGCGGCGCGGGCGGCAGCTTGCCGTGCAGCACCGCTTCGACATGCGGAATGCCGCTGCCGCTCGCCATCGGCGCGAATCGGGCGACGAGCCACGCGGCGAGCGCGGTGGCGGCCGCAGCGCCGAACACGACGAGCAGAAAGGCCGCTTCGTGTCCCGCGTGCCCCCATGCGACGAGCGCGCTGCGCCACGCTTCCGCGCGTTCGAGCGAAAAGCGGAACAACACGCCGATGGTGCCCGTTGCCGCGCCCACGAGCACCGATGCCAGCGCGAGCGGAACGAGCCCCGCGCGTTCGTCGTCCTGATCGATGGATTCGTCGTTGTTATTCGCTTCGTTCATCGCTCACGGCGCTCCGGATAGGCGGTGCCCTGAAGCGTATCACCACGCAGCGGGCATGGCGCTTGCAAAACGAAAGCTATGAGCCACGCGAGCCACATGAGCCACACCCACGACGACGAGCCGTTCTTCCAGCCGGGACGCAATTGCGCGAGCGTGCGTCGCGCGCAGCGCTTCAGCCTGCTGATCGACGGCGCGGATTATTTCAGCGTGCTGCGCGAGGCGATCACGCGCGCCGAGCGCACCGTCTTTATTCTCGGCTGGGATATCGACAGCCGCATGAAGCTCACGCCCGGCGGCGCGAACGACGGCTATCCCGAAGCGCTCGGCGACTTTCTGCATGAAGTCGCGGGCGAGCGGCGCCGTCTGCGCATCTATATCCTCGCGTGGGATTTCGCGATGCTCTATGCGTTCGAGCGCGAGTGGCTGCCCGTGTACAAGATGGGCTGGCGCACGAATCGGCGCATCGCGTTCCAGATGGACGGCAAGCATCCGATGGGCGGCTCGCAGCATCAGAAGCTCGTCGTGATCGACGATCGTCTCGCGTTTGTCGGCGGTCTCGATCTCACGCGCTCGCGCTGGGACACGACCGCGCATGCGCCCGATGAGCCGCTGCGCCGCGACGCGAACGGCGCGCGCTATCAGCCTTTTCACGATGTCCACACGATGTTCGACGGCGACGCCGCGCGCGAAATCGGCATGCTCGCACGCGAACGCTGGGCGCGCGCGTGCGGCAAGCGGCTTGCGATCCGTGCGCATCGCGCGGCGCAGGAGAACGATCCGTGGCCGCCTTCGAGGCGCGTCGATGTCGAGGACGTCGATATCGCGATATCGCTCACCGAGCCCGGCTATCTCGGCCGCGCGCCCGTGCAGCAGATTCGCGCGCAATATCTCGACGCCATCGCGCGGGCGCGGCGCAGCATCTATATCGAGAATCAGTACTTCACGTCGGGGACGGTGGGCGCCGCGCTCGCCGAATCGCTCGCGCGCGAAGACGGCCCGGATCTCGCCATCGTCGTGCCGCGCAATCAGAGCGGCTGGCTTCAGGAAGTGACCATGGGCGTGCTGCGCGCGCGTCTGCACACCTTGCTCAAGGACGCCGACACGCACGGCCGTTATCGGCTGCTGTCGCCGAGCGTGCCGAAACTCGGCGACGAGATCGTCAACGTGCACAGCAAGCTCATGATCGTCGACGACGAATTGCTGATGGTCGGCTCGGCCAACCTGAACAATCGTTCGATGGTGCTCGACAGCGAATGCAACGTGTCGATCGACGCGCGCGCCGATGCGCGTATCCGCCGCGCGATCGCGACGATGCGCGACACGCTGCTCGCCGAGCATCTCGGTTGCGAGATCGCGGATATCGTGCGCGAACGCGACGCACGCGGCGGCATGAATGCGGCGATCGAGGCGCTGTTGCGTCCCCGCGACGAACATCGCACGCTGGTGCCGCTCGATCCGCAAGTGTCGACCGAACTCGATCAGCTCATTCCGTCCGAAGCCCTCATCGATCCCGAAACGCCCATCGCCGCCGACGAACTCGTCGACCAGTTCGTGCCCGCCGCCACGACGCGCCCGCTCATCGGCCGCTTCGCGCTGCTCGGCGTGCTCGCGCTGCTGGTCGTGGCGGTCGCGGGTCTGTGGCACTGGACGCCGCTCGGCGATTACGCAAACCTGAAGGCGCTGACGAATGCGACGCGGCGTATCGATGCACTGCCGTTCGCGCCGCTCTGGATCGTGCTCGGCTATGTGACGGCGGCGGTCGTTTCGGTGCCGATCACGCTGCTGATCGCGGCGACGGGCCTCGTGTTCGGCGCAGCGTGGGGCGGCGTGTACGCGTTCTTCGGCACGATGGCCGCCGCCGCGATCTCGTATTCGCTCGGCAACTGGCTCGGCCGCGACGCCGTGCGCAAGCTCGCGGGCGCGCGCGTGAACCGGCTGTCGGAGCGCGTCGCGAAACGCGGCATCGTTGCGGTCGTCGTGTTGAGGCTGTTGCCGGTGGCGCCGTTTGCCATCGTCAATCTGGTCGCGGGCGCGTCGCATATCCGCCTGCGCGACTTCATGCTCGGCACGATGCTCGGCATGGGTCCCGGCATCTTTCTGACGGTGGCGTTTGCGCATCAACTGGTGGCGTCGCTGCATCGGCCGACGATCGGCTCGTTTGCGGTGTTGATCGGCATCGGCGCGGTGCTGATCGGCGTGTCGCTGCTGTTGCAGCGCTTTCTCGGCCGCGCGAATCAGCCCGAGCCGCACGAAGGCGCGCCGGGCGACGCCGACAAACCGCGTGCGAGCGAGGAAGCGAAGCGTGCAACCGAGCTGCGCGAACACGGTGCGATGCCGCGCGATACATCGAAGAACGAACGCCCCGACGAGGTCAATTCATGATGCTGATGCACGACTCCGCGATCGAGAACGAAGCCGCGAATGCCGCCGTCAACGATGTGCGCGCGCGCGAGTTGCGCATCGCGACTTACAACCTGCATGGCGCGGTGGGCATCGATGGCCGGTTCGCGCCGGAACGCATCGGCCTCGTACTCGCCGAGATCGACGCCGATATCTTCGCGTTGCAGGAAGTGCCGTTAGGCGGCAGCGGCGCGCGCGACGTGCTCGAACTGCTGCAACGCATGACGAACCTGCACGCGGTGGCGGGTCCGACGCTCGATACGCCCGAGCGCCGCTATGGCAACGCGGTGCTCACGCGCTATCCGGTGCGCGCGGTGCGCACACTCGATCTGTCGTTCGGCAGCCGCGAGCCGCGCGGCGCGCTCGATGCCGATATCGATTGCGGCGGCGAACTATGGCGCGTGGTGGCGACGCATCTCGGTCTTGCATCGAGCGAAAGGCGCGCGCAAGTGGAGCAGGTGCTGCAGTGCTTCGATACGCCCGCGCTGCCCGTCATCCTGCTCGGCGATCTCAACGAGTGGTTCGTTTATGGCCGAACGCTCAGGCGGCTTGTCACGCGCTTTCATCGTGCGAGCGCGTTGCGCACCTTTCCGACGCGCTGCCCGCTGTTCGCGCTCGATCGTATTTGGGTGCATCCGGGCGAGCGGCTGATGCGTGTCGATGTGCATCGCACACGGCTCTCGCGCATCGCGTCGGATCACTATCCACTCATCGCGCATATCGCGCATCGCTCGTGTCAGCCGTGATGGAAAGCATCGTCGAACATCGCAAACGATGCTTCGCAAGCTCACTTGTCAGCGCGACACTACGAAAAACCCCTATAAAAACGATATAAAAGCGCAAAAGACTCGCACGAACTCGCTTGCTATATGTAGAATCCGGCGTGATACGAACGCATCGGTGCGAACGTATTCGAATATCACTGACCAAAAACAGGTAGGAGAAACATGCCGACTTCCGCTAAAACCGCTGCCAAGAAAGCGCCGGCCAAGAAGGCCACGGCGAAGACCGCCGCACCGGCAAAGAAAGCTGCAGCACCGAAGGTTGCCGCGAAGAAAGTAGCCGCGAAGAAAGTAGCTGCGAAGAAGACGACCGGCGCTCCCTCGCCGATCAAGGACACGTTCACGAAGGCATCGCTTGCGAATCACCTCGCCGAGCGCGCCGCTGTCGACGTGAAGGCGGTGAAGGCCGTGATGGTCGCGCTGGAAGACACCATCCTCGGTTCGATCCACAAGAAGGGCGCGGGCGAGTTCACGCTGTCGGGCATTCTCAAGATCTCCGCGCAGGCCGTGCCGGCGAAGAAGAAGCGCTTCGGCAAGGACCCGTTCACGGGCGACGAGCGCTGGTTCCCGGCCAAGCCGGCAAGCGTGCGCATCAAGGCGCGTGCGCTGAAGAAGCTGAAGGACGCAGCGCTGTAATACGCGCGTGACGTTCGGGCTTCGGTTTCGTTCGCGAACTCGAAGCTTCGTGAAAAGAGGCCAGTGTCCCTTCAACGGGATACTGGCCTCTTTTACTTTTGCGCTTCGATGCTGGTTAAAGCCGGTCCGTTGTTCTGCGCGAAGATCGTGCTGATCCAGTCCGCGAAAACCCGCACACGCGCCGACAATTGGCGGCTATGCGGATAGAGCACGGACACCGGCATCGGCGGCGGCGCGAGGTCGGGAAGCACGCATTGCAGGCGACCGTCGGCGAGCGCGGCATCGACGTGATAGCGCGGCACCTGAACAATGCCGAAGCCCGCGAGCGCAGCCTGCGTGTACATCTCAACGCCCGTCACGGACACCGTGGCCTTTAGTTCTATCGCTTCGATGCGGTCATTCAGCGTGAATTCCAGCGGCACCACGCGGCCCGTCGCGCTCGACAGATAGTTCACCGCGCGATGCGACGCAAGCGCTTCGAGGTCTTGCGGCACGCCTTCGCGCGATAGATAAGCAGGGCTTGCCACCGTCACTTGTTCGAGCAACGCGACGCGGCGGCCGATCATCGACGAATCCTGCAACGTGCCCGCGCGCAGCACGCAATCGACGCCTTCGCGCACGAGATCGACGAGCCTGTCGTCCTCGCCGATATGCAGCTCGATCTGCCCATAGCGTTCTAGAAACGCCGGCAGTCCGGGCATGATGAAATAGCGCGCGAGCGTGCCTTGCAGATTCACGCGCAACAGACCTTTCGGCTCGGTATGCCGGAACGAGCCTTCGGCTTCCTCCAGATCGGCGATCAGACGCACGCAGCGCCGATAATGCGCTTCGCCGTCATGCGTGAGGCGCACGGTGCGCGTCGTGCGTTCGAGCAGCCGCGCGCCGAGCCGCGCTTCCATGCGTTTCATCAGATTCGTGACGGTGGCGCGCGGTATCTGCAGATCGTCGGCGGCTTGCGTGAAGCTGTGCCGCTCCGCGATACGCACGAACACCTGCATTTCCTGGAATCGATCCATGCTGACTGTGCTCTGGAATTGTTGAAGCAACTGGAACGATGATACTAAGCCACGCACGATGATCGCGGAAACGGAATGATTCATCATGCTTCTCATCGAACAGCCTACTTTGAGGAGCACATCATGAGTCAGACGGAAACGAAACGCGTCGCGATCGTCACGGGCGCATCGCGCGGCATCGGCGCCGAGATCGCGCGGCGTCTTGCACGCGACGGCTTCGCGGTCGCGGTGAACTATGCATCGAGTGCGAAGGAAGCGGATGCGATCGTCGCCGAATTGCGCGAGGCGGGCGGCGCAGCGCTCGCCGTGAAGGCCGATGTCGCGAATGCCGACGACGTGCGCCGCATGTTCGCGACGGTCGAAGCGCAACTCGGCCCGGTCGATGCGCTCGTCAACAACGCGGGCGTGCTGAAGGCCGTGCCGCTCGCCGACACGAGCGACGCGCTCTACGATCAGACCTTCGGCATCAACGTGCGCGGCACCTTCAACACGCTGCGCGAAGCGGCGGCGCGCATGAACAATGGCGGACGTATCGTCAACTTTTCGAGCACGACGCTCGCGCTCAACATGCCCGGCTACGCGATCTACAACGCGACGAAGGCCGCGGTCGAAGCGTTCACGCATGTGTTCGCGAAGGAATTGCGCGGACGCGGCATCACGGTGAACGCGGTCGCGCCGGGACCGGTGGCGACGTCGCTGTTCCTCGACGGCAAGACCGACGAGCAGATCGCCACGTTCTCGAAGATGCCGCCGCTGGAACGCCTCGGTCAGCCGGACGACATCGCGTCGGTGGTTGCGTTTCTCGTCGGGCCGGATGCGGGCTGGGTCAACGGACAGGTGCTGCGCGCCAATGGCGGGATCGCCTGAGTGCTAGAACGCGAGTGCGAACTGGTCCGATGCGATCACGCGGCGCTTCGTCGTGCCTTTCGCGTGACGCGCGATCACGCCGCAAGCAGGCGCATCTTGTACGACGAGTCGAAACGACGGCCGCGCCTCGCATGCAATCCACTGCAGTTGTCCGGACGCGAGGCGCTTCGCGAGCAGGCTGTAGACGTCGGGATCGAACGGGCGAAGCTCGGGCGCGGCGGCGAGCAGCGGCGCGATGTCCTCGCGCGTCGCGCAGGTGCCGAGATAGCACCATCGGTCGATCACATGCCAGGCCTCGCCGCCCTGCGCATCGCGTTCGGAGATGGCGATCGGCCCTTCATGCGGCCAGCGCACGAGGCGCGCGTTGTCCAGCGCGGCAAGTGCGCGCGCCGCGTGCTCGGCGAATGTTTCGATGCCTGCGCATGATCCTCGGCACCGTTTCACCTGATAGCCGAAGCATCCGCGTCCGCGCGACGACGGCGCTTTCTCGAGCCCGAGCGTCGCGTGACAGAGGCCGTGTTCATCGGCGAGATGGCGAAGGAACGCATGCGCCTTCGCGCGCGACGCAAACACGCCGAACAAATGTGCTTCGCGCGACAGATCGCGCCGGTTCGCCTTCAGAAGCACGGGTGCGTGAGCGCCCGGCAGCCACTGCCATGCGCACGCGGCCGACGCGCTTTTGAGCAGCCGGTTATGCGTGGGCTTCAGGTCCTTTACGAGCTTCGCTTCGAGCAGCAGCGCGCCGAGTTCTCCGGGCGTCTCGCGGCATTCGATACGACGGATGGCCTGCGAGATCGACAAGTCCTTCGCGAGCCGGTGATCGCCCGAAAAATGCGCCGCGACGCGCTGTTTCAGGTTGATGCTTTTGCCAACATAGAGCGGTACATCGTCTTCGCCGCGAAACAGATAGACGCCGGGCGTCGACGGCAACGCATCGAGCGCGCCTTCCGGCAACGCGGCGGGCAAGCTCGCACGCTTCACGAGCGCCTTGATCGCGGCATCGACCAGATCCTGCGAATAGAGCGCGTGAATCTTCTGCCAGAACTGCCATAGCAGATCGGCATCGGCGAGGGCGCGATGGCGTCCTTCGGGCGCGAGATTCAGCCGCGCGATGAGCGCATCGAGACCATGCCGTTCGACCGATGGAAACAGCGCGCGCGACAGCCGCACCGTGCACAGCGTATCCGCGCGAAAGGCGATGCCCGCGCGGCGGAATTCGTTCTTGAGAAAGCCGTAATCGAAGCGCGCGTTGTGCGCAACGAAGAGCTTGCCGTGCAGGCGTTCGGCGAGCGCGGGCGCAAGCGATTCGAAGCTCGGCTGGCCGCGCAGCATGGCGTCGTCGATGCCGGTCAGGCGCGCGACGAACGGCGGCACCGGCACGCCCGGATCGACCAGCACGCTCCAGCGTTCGATGCCCGCCGTGCTCGCTTCCACCACGCCGATTTCCGTGATGCGATCGACGGTTGCGTCCGCGCCCGTGGTTTCCAGATCGACGAAAACGATCGGACGCGCGAGGCCTGCGAGCAGGGCATCGGCGATGGAATCGGCTTCTTCTAGTGCGTCGGACATGATGTAGCGCGGAAACAGATGCCGGAAGTCTAGCGCGAAAAACGCGCGCACTCGCCGCATGCACCGTGAGCGCGCGAAAAAAGTGGTACACGTCGCGCACTTTCGTCCGATACTGCAATGAAACGCCGCGAAACGCGCTGAAAAAACGAAGGACGCCGCGATGCAGATCTACGATGAAATGCGTCAGGACGACACCGTGCGCAGCCACTACGCACGGTTTTCGCGCTGGCTCGCGATGCAGAGCCCCGAGACGATCGCGCGCAAGCGTGCCGAGGCGGACGTGCTGTTCCGGCGCGTGGGCATCACGTTCGCGGTGAACGGCGACTTGTCCGGCACCGAGCGGCTCATTCCCTTCGACATGATTCCGCGCATCATTCCCGGCGACGAATGGCGCGTGCTCGAAGCGGGCCTGCGGCAGCGCGTGCAGGCGCTCAATCTGTTTCTGCACGACATCTATCACGACGGCGACATCGTGCTTGCCGGGCGCATTCCGGCCGAGCAGGTCTATACGAATGCGCAGTATCGCCCGGAGATGCAGGGCGTGGATGTGCCGCTCGACGTGTACGCGCACATCGCGGGCATCGACGTGGTGCGTGCGGGCGCGGCGGGCGAGTTCTACGTGCTGGAGGACAATCTGCGTGTGCCCTCGGGCGTGTCGTACATGCTGGAGAATCGCAAGATGATGATGCGGCTCTTTCCCGAACTGTTCGTGCAGAACCGCGTCGCGCCGGTCGCGCATTATCCCGATCTGCTGCTCGAAACATTGCGCTCGATCGCGCCCGAAGGCGTCGACGATCCGACCGTCGTCGTGCTGACGCCCGGCATGTACAACGCGGCGTACTTCGAGCACACGTTCCTCGCGCAGCAAATGGGCGTGGAGCTTGTCGAAGGCAAGGACCTGTTCGTCGAAGACAACTACGTCTTCATGCGCACGACGCACGGCCCGCGTCGCGTCGATGTGATCTATCGCCGTGTCGATGACGACTTTCTCGATCCGCTCGCTTTTCGCGCGGATTCGGCGCTCGGTGTCGCAGGCCTGCTCACGTCGTATCGCGCGGGCCGCGTAACGCTTGCGAACGCAATGGGCACCGGCATCGCCGACGACAAATCCATCTATCCGTTCGTGCCGGACATGATCGAGTTCTATCTCGGCGAAAAACCCATACTCAACAACGTGCCGACGTACCAGTGCCGCAAGCCCGACGATCTCGCGTACACGCTCGCGCATCTCGGCGAACTCGTCGTGAAGGAAGTGCACGGCGCGGGCGGCTACGGCATGCTGGTCGGGCCTGCATCGACGGCCGATGAAATCGAAGCCTTCCGCGCGCGGCTCCTGGCACAGCCCGATGGCTATATCGCGCAGCCGACGCTCGCGCTGTCCGCGTGCCCGACGTTCGTCGAGGCGGGCATCGCGCCGCGTCACATCGACTTGCGGCCGTTCGTGCTCTCGGGCCGCGAAGTGTCGATGTGCGCGGGCGGCCTCACGCGCGTCGCGTTGCGGGAAGGTTCGCTCGTCGTCAATTCTTCGCAGGGCGGCGGGACGAAGGACACCTGGATGGTCGCCTAACTCATTGCACATAACCATTGCACATAAGGTCATGCTGAGCCGCACTGCCGATCACCTGTTCTGGATGGCGCGCTACATGGAACGCGCGGAAAACACCGCGCGCATGCTCGACATCAATCTCGAAGGCTCGCTCCTGCCGCAAACGCCGGAGCAGGAAGCGCACGCGCAACGCTCGGTGCTGAGAATCTCGGAGTTGGAAGAGATGTTCGACGCGCGTCATCCGGGCTCGCATGCGCGCGAGGACATGCTGCATTTCATGGTCGCGGATGCGCGCAATGCGTCGAGCATTTTCTCGTGCCTGCAGGCGACGCGCGAGAACGCGCGTGCGGTACGCGGCACGCTCACGACCGAAGGCTGGGAGACGATCAACTTCACGTGGCTCGAATTCAACCTGCGGCTCTCGAACCACGAGCTCGAAACGAGCCCGGATGCGCTGTTCGAATGGGTCAAGTACCGGTCGAATCTGTGCCGCGGCGTGATGCTGGGCACCGCGCTGCGCGACGACGCCTTCTTCTTCATGCAACTGGGCGCGTATCTGGAGCGCGCGGACAATACGGCGCGCATCCTCGACGTGCGTTTCGCCCACGCGCCGCCGAATTCGCGCGAGGCGGCGCGCCAGCTCGAAGATTTCTATTACTGGACGTCCATACTCAGTTCCGTGTCGGCGCTCGAAATCTATCGCAAGGTGTATCGCGACGTGGTGACGCCTGCGCGCGTCGTCGAGTTGCTGATCCTCAACGAGCAGATGCCGCGGTCGCTGATCGCATCGCTCGACGGTGTGTGCGAAACGCTCGCGAAATTGCGCACGGATGCGTCGAAGCAATGCGAGCGCTTTGCCGGCAAGCTGCGCGCGGACGTGTTGTATGCCGACATCCGCCAGATTCTCGAAGCCGGCGTGCACGCGTGGCTCATGCAGTTTCTCAGGCGTGTCGATGAACTCGGCCAGCTCGTGATGCATACCTTCCTGATGCTGCCGATCGCGTGAATCATGCTGCTGACCATTCGCCACGACATCCGCTATTGCTACGCCGCGCCGGTCACGTATTCGATCCGGCAATACCGCGTGACGCCGGCGAGCGGTTCGTCGCAGATCGTGCGGCATTGGCACGTCGATGCACCGGGCAAGCTCGACCACGCGCGCGACGCCTACGGCAATGCGCTGCAAACGCTCGTGCTGACGAAGCCGCATCGGGAAATTTGCGTGAGCGCGAGCGGCGAAGTGGAAACCGAAACGCTCGCCGACGGCCGTCTCTTCGACGAAGCCGGTCCGATTCCACTCGAACATTTCACCTGCGCGACCGTGCTGACGGCACCCGACGCCGCGATCCGCGAGCTTGCCCGGCGCGCGCCCGCGCCCGATACGCCGGCGGCGTGCATCGTGTTGGCCGAGCGTATCGAGGAGAGCGTGCGCTATGTGAACGAATCCGCACAGGCGACGGGCTCCGCCGCAGAAGCGCTCGCACGCGGGGCGGGCACGGCGCAGGATCACGCGCATCTAATGCTCGCGTGCTGCCGCGTGCGCGGCGTGCCGGCGCGCTGCGTGAGCGGTTATTTCGCCGCCGACGGCCAAGAGAACGGGACGGCGCACGCCTGGGTGGATATCTGGGTGGAGCATGGCTGGATTACGCTCGACGTAACGCAGGCCGCGTTCGCGGACGAACGCCACTGCCGCCTCGCCGTCGCGCGCGATTACGAGTCGGCTGCACCCGAGCGCGGCGCGCGCGTCGGCGGCAAGGAGGAAACATTGACGGTCAGCGTCGGCATCGATGCCCGGCCGGATCAGTGAATGCGCGGCTCAAGCGGTGCGCGGCGCGTGCCGTAAGACAGGATGGATGCGATGCGCGGGCGCGCTCAGTACAATGGTGATTTGCTTGTTTCAGGACGGATCGACATGACTTATTGCGTGGGTATGTGCGTGGACGAGGGACTCGTATTTCTCTCCGACACGCGCACCAACGCCGGCGTGGACCACGTGAGCGCCGCGCGCAAGATGGTTGTTTTCGAACAACCGGGTGAGCGCGTGATCGTGCTGCTCGCGGCGGGCAATCTCGCGCTGACGCAGGCCGTGACGCATCTGCTCGCGGAGCCCACCGACCCCGACGCGCCCACGCTGTACAGCGTCGCGAACATGGCGGAGGCGGCGCGCATCGTCGGTGCGGCGGTGCGCGAAGTGCATCGGCGAGATGCGCTGTCGCTCGCGGAATTCAGCGTCGACTTCAATTGCAGCTTCATCCTCGGCGGGCAGATCTGCGGGCAGCCGCCGCGTCTGTTCATGATTTACGCGGCGGGCAATTTCATCGAATCGACGCGCGTGTCGCCGTATTTTCAGATCGGCGAATCGAAATACGGCAAGCCGATCATCGATCGCGTGATTACGCCCGCTTCGCCGCTCGACGAAGCCGCCAAATGCGCGCTCATTTCGATGGATTCCACGCTGCGCTCGAATCTCTCGGTCGGTCTGCCGCTCGATCTGCTGGTGTACGAGAAGGACTCGCTGCGCGTGACGCGCTTCGCCACGCTCGACAACAACAGCACGTATTACCAGATGATCAACCGAACCTGGGGCGAACGTCTGCGGCAGCTTTTCGGCGAGATTCCGAACCCGTCTTGGACCGATCTCGACAACGTGCCGCTACGCCCGCGCGAGGTGCGCAGCACGGTGCCGCGGCTCGTCATCGGCGATCTGCCGTGCGGCTCGGACGCGCCCGCGCAGACGCTCGCCGAGGACAGCAATCCGCCGGGCAACGCGCCGCAGCTATGACCGCTGTGACCGCTGTCAGCGCGCGGCGGACGCACAGTCGAGCGGGCGCTCGATTGCGGCTTTGATCGCGCTCATCGTCCGTGGCGAATCGGCGAGCACCGCATCGATGCCGAGACATGCCGCGGCACGATAGTCGTCGGCATTGTTGACGCCGATCGCAACGATCGGCGTTTTGCCGTTCGCGCGGAAGCATTTGACTGCCTGAGGCGTCCACAGCTTCGCCGTCACGGCCGAGCGTGCTTCGCCGAGCGTGAAGGTTTCGACCAGTTCCATCTGTCTCGAGAACTCGAAAGCAGACCATGTGCCGGGCTGCGGCGGACTTTCGCAGGTCTGCGCGAGCGCGACGGCCGCGAGCCGTGACCGCGTCGCGTCGCGCGATTCGAACACGCGCGTCCGCGCTTGCGGATAGGCCTCGAACGCTTTCTGATACGCGGCGTCGGTGGAGTAGATCAACACGCGCTGCCACGCGTTTTCCTCGTTCAGCACACGCGCCACGGCGGCTGCCTGCGCTTCGGCGGGCATGGCTTTCATGTCGAGCATCACGGGAACGGCGGGCGGAATGGCGCGCAATGCCGCCACAAGCGAAGGGATCTGGACCGGCTCCGCGCGATACGGATATTGCCTTGCGCCATGTGTATCGACCTGAACGAAGTTCCAACCCGCGTTCAGGCCTTCGAGCGCGGCGAAGTCGACATCGGCGACGGCGCCCTTGCCATCGGTGTTGGCGGAGAGATCGGCCGGACGGTACAGCACCGGCACGCCGTCGCGCGTGAGTTGCACGGTGAGCCAGATCGCGTCGGCGCGATTCTTCAGTGCACCTTCAATGGCGATGAGCGTGTTCTCAGGGTAATCGGCGGTGCCGCCACGGTGCGCGACGATCATCGGCAAGGCGGGCGAGTCGTCCGCGTGCGCGGCCGAGATTCCGCCTGGCCCGCATCCCGCGCTTGCAATGCAGGCAGCGAGAGATGAGGCGAGGAAGAAGGAACGAAGGAAAACGCAGGACCCTTGCATCGCATGTGACTCCGGTTGTTGTTGTCCGGAAATTTTGCGAGGGCTTCAGGCTGACAGTGAGCGCGACCGGTTGATTACGACGATTTGTTACGACCGACGCGCGCAAAAAAAACAGCCATCGGAAAACCGATGGCTGTTCGAGAGTGCTGCGGTCCGCGAGACGCGGCACTTGCGTGCCACGCCCGTCGGTTGTTCTTAGAACTTGTGACGCACGCCGACGATAACCGTCTCTTGGTGGCTGCGGCCGCTTTCGAAGCCGTACGAACCGATCGACGCTTGCGCCGTGCTGGTCGTGCCGCTTGCGTCGCGCTGGTCGCCGCTTGCGTGTTGATAAGCTGCAACAGCGTAGAAGTCGGTGCGCTTCGACAGCGAGTAGTCGGCACCCAGCGAAACCTGGTGGTACGTTGCCGACGTGTCGCCGCCCGACTTCGTGTACGTGTAGCCCAGACCCGTCAACAGAGCCGGCGTGATCTGGAAGTTCACGAAGCCGTTGCCCACGTTGAAGTGTTCCGAACCGAAGCGCGATGCGCCGTCAGCCTTGTACTGCGCGTTGCTGTACGAACCACCGATCGTGAATGCGCCGATCGAGTACTGAACCGCGCCGCGAGCGATACCGATAGCCTGAGCCGTCGCATAGGCGGCGTTGACCGGGCTGTTGAACAGCGAGTCCGACGACGGGCTGCCCCAGCCGCTGGCGGTGGTCGGCGGCACGCGGCCGGCGCTCGGGTTGTTCGCGTAGAAGTAGCCGCCTGCAACAGCCAACGGGCCGTTGTTGTACGTTGCAGCTGCCGACCACGTCTGGCCTTGGCCCGTCGTGCCCGCCAGGTTGCTGAAGCCGTACAGGCCTTCGACCTGGAAGCCTGCGAAGTTCGGCGAAACGTACTTGACGGCGTTGCTCACGCGCAGCGAGTTATCGTAGTTGTCGATATCGCCCGGCGTTGCGAAGATCGCGCCCCAGTAGTTGTCAGCCGTGATGCCCTGGACCATGTCGACCAGCGGATCGTATTGGCGACCGAGGGTGACCGTACCCCATTGGGCGCCCGACAGACCGACGAACGCCTGACGACCGAATTCGCGGCCGCCCTGGCCGAGACGGCCGGTGCCGACGTCAAAACCGTTTTCCAACTGGAAGATTGCCTTCAGGCCGCCGCCGAGGTCTTCTTGACCCTTCAAGCCCCAGCGATCGCCGGACAGGTTGCCGTTGATCATGCCCACGAGCTTGTCGCCGTTCGCGTTGGCATGGCTTACGTAGCCGATACCAGCGTCGATCACGCCATACAGCGTCACGCTCGTTTGTGCCTGTGCCGCGCCTGCTGCGCCGAGCATGGCCAGCGAGAGGGACGTCAGTGCGAATCGTTTCATCGAATTCTCCACGCGAATGATTAAAATCGTTGTTGCCGGCGCAGAGAATAACGCAACGTTTCGTAACTTAAGAAATGAAAAAATATAGACTGTCTCGAAAAACACACACTCCGGCGTGACGCCCGCCAGTCATGCCTTTCCGGCAGTCGATTTAGGAATTTTTGGATGACAGAGCCCGTCTCGAAAAGTTCCGCGCGTCGTGCGGATTTTAAAGACAACGCGCAAGACTTCCTCGCCGATTACCCTCGATTCAAATAACAAACGATTTATTTCCCGCGCGATTTTTCGGATTCGCAGGATAGCCGGCATGCCCGCGCGAGCGGATCAGTTTCGCGATGATTCGTCGTCGAATCTCGTGGGATCGCGGCGCGAGAGCAGGGCGACCGCCACGCCCGCGCCCGCCGCGACGAGCACCGCGCGCCACGGATGGCGGCGCACGGCCTGGTTGGCGTGCGACGCCTTGCGGCTTGCGCCGACCATCGCGAGCGCGGTGGCGCGGGTGGCCGTCGATTCCGCCCGCGCGATCTTGCGCGACAACTCAAGCGCGCGCGCCACAGCCGACACCTTCTTGCGCGCCTGACCGGTCAGTTGCTGCGCATGCTGCGCACGCGCGCCGATCACGCGCCGCGCGTTCGCCGAAACAGGCGCGCCCGCGGGCTCGACCGTAGCGGCCGCCTGGGCTTCGGCAGCAGCGGCATCAGGCGCCGCCACGCGCGTGGACGACGCCAGCAGCGAGCCGATCTTCGCGCGGCTTCCCGGCGGCACGCGGCCGCTGTTCTGCATCCCCCAGGCGCCGCGCGGATCGTGCAGACGCGCGCGGGCCGCCGAGAATTCGGCCCCGAGCAGCAGCACGGCGGCGGAGAAATAGAGCCACATCAGCAGCACGGCGAGCGAGCCGGCCGCGCCGAACGCGCTGGCCGTGCCCGCGTGCGTCAGATAGAGCGCGAACAGCTTCTTGCCCGCCGAAAACAGCACCGCGGCGACCAGACCGCCGACGAGCGCATCGCGCCATTGCACGGGCGCGTCGGGGAGAAATTTGAGCAGCGCGCCGAACGCGACCGACAAAATCGCGAGTCCGGCGACCATCTGCACGATGTCGCCGATGATGACGAACGGCGAATCGCCCCACAGCCACATGCCGACGGCCTGAATCGCGGTGTCGAGGACGAGCGAGACGATCAGCAGAAACGCGACGCCCAGCACGAGCCCGAACGAGATGAGCCGCACGCGCACCATCGCCATCACGCTGGAGCGCTGCTCGCCGGTGAGCGGCCACACGATGCTGAGCGCGGTGTTGAGCGACGAAAACGTCGCCGACGCGCCGATCGCCAGCAGCACAAACGAGATGATCGCGGCGATGCCCGTCCCGCCGCTGCGATGCGCGTTCTCGACGATGCTCTGCACGCTGGACGCCGCCTGATCGCCGAGCAGCCCGTTCACCTGATGAAACAGTTGCCCGCGTGCGGCTTCGGGTCCGAAAACCCAGCCCGCGACGGCGATCACCATGACGAGCGTCGGCGCGAGCGAAAAGGCCGAATAGAACGCGATGCTTGCGGCCATCGCGGCGCAGCGGTCCTGCGAGAACTGCTTGAGGGCGCCCAGCACCCACGACGCGTCTTTCTTGACCGCGGCTTCGATCTTCTGCGTTGACACGGAACTCATGACGGACCTCTCGGCGATGAAACGCGGGCGGCGCGTTCGGATTTCAAACCGTCGAGCACGTTCCATTCCAGAACATGAGCGAATCGGCGCACGCGGGGCGCGCCGGCATCCGTGGAAATCCCATGTCGGGCCATCTGCGCGGATTCATCGCGCACCATATACTTCAGAAACCCACCTTACGACGCGCCGAGGGCAATCATGCTCCAAATGTCACGTCGACAGTTCCTGAAGGTCTCCGCGAGCACGCTCGCCGGATCGAGCCTGGCGGCATTGGGCTTCTCTCCGGCTCCCGCGCTCGCCGAGGTCCGGCAATACAAACTGTCGCGCACCACGGAAACGCGTAACACCTGCCCATACTGCTCGGTCGGTTGCGGCATCCTGATGTACGGCCTGGGCGACGGCGCGAAGAACGCCAAGTCGAGCATCATTCATATCGAAGGCGATCCGGATCATCCGGTCAATCGCGGCACGCTCTGCCCGAAAGGCGCCTCGCTCATCGACTTCATTCACAGTCCGAGCCGGCTGCTCTATCCGGAACATCGCGCGGCGGGCTCGAACGAGTGGAAACGTATCTCGTGGGAAGAGGCGCTCGACCGCATCGCCGTGCTGATGAAGGAAGACCGCGACGCGAATTTCGTCGAGACGACGCCCGACGGCAAGAAGGTGAATCGCTGGCTGACCACGGGCTATCTGGCGGCGTCGGCGGGCAGCAACGAAGTCGGCTATCTGACGCACAAGACCGTCCGCAGTCTCGGGATGCTCGCATTCGACAATCAGGCGCGTGTCTGACATGGCCCGACGGTGGCAGGTCTTGCCCCGACGTTTGGCCGTGGAGCGATGACGAACCATTGGGTCGACATCAAGAACGCGGACGTGATTCTCGTGATGGGCGGCAATGCGGCCGAGGCGCACCCGTGCGGCTTCAAGTGGGTGACCGAGGCGAAGGCGCATCGCAAGACGAAGCTGATGGTGGTCGATCCGCGCTTCACGCGCACGGCATCGGTCGCGGATTTCTACGCGCCGATTCGCACCGGCACGGACATCGCGTTCCTGGGCGGCGTGATCAACTATCTGCTCACGAACGACAAGATCCAGCACGAGTACGTAAAGAACTACACGGACATGTCGTTCATCGTGCGCGAGGACTTCGCGTTCAAGGACGGCCTGTTCTCGGGCTACGACGCGGAGCATCGCAAGTACGACAAATCGAGCTGGGATTACGAGCGCGGCGAGGACGGCTATGTCAAAACCGATCCGACGCTGCAGCATCCGCGCTGCGTCTACAACCTGCTGAAGCAGCACTACGCCGCCTACACGCCGGAGATGGTGAACAAGGTGTGCGGCACGCCGACTGACAAGTTCCTCAAGGTCTGCGAGACGCTCGCGACGACTGCCGCGCCGAATCGCGCGGGCACGATCCTGTATGCGCTCGGCTGGACGCATCATTCGATCGGCGCGCAGATGATCCGCACGGGCGCGATGGTGCAGCTTCTGCTCGGCAATATCGGCATTGCGGGCGGCGGCATGAATGCGCTGCGCGGACACTCGAACATTCAGGGTCTGACGGATCTCGGCCTCATGTCGAATCTTTTGCCCGGCTACATGACTCTGCCGATGGAGAACGAGCAGGACTTCGACGAGTTCATCAAGAAGCGCGCCGCGCAGCCGCTACGGCCGAATCAGTTGAGCTACTGGAAGAACTATCGCGCGTTCCATGTGAGCTTCATGAAGTCGTGGTGGGGCGACAACGCGACGGCCGAGAACAACTTCGGCTACGACTATCTGCCGAAGCTCGACAAGTCCTACGACATGCTGCAGGTCTTCGAGTTGATGGCCGCGGGCAAGATGAACGGCTATATCTGCCAGGGCTTCAATCCGCTCGCCGCCGCGCCGAACAAGGCGAAGATCGGGCTCGGGCTGTCGAAGCTGAAGTGGCTCGTCATCATGGATCCGCTCGCGACCGAGACTTCCGAGTTCTGGAAGAACCACGGCGAGTTCAACGATGTCGATGCATCGAAAATTCAAACCGAAGTCTTCCGTCTTCCGACGACCTGTTTCGCTGAAGAACGCGGCTCGCTCGTAAGCTCGTCGCGCGTGCTGCAATGGCACTGGCAGGGCGCGGTCGGGCCCGGAGAGGCGCGCAGCGATCTGGAAATCATGTCGGGCCTGTGGCTGCGTATGCGTCGCGCTTATCAGGAGAAGGGCGGAAAGTATCCCGATCCGATTCTGAAGATGACCTGGCCTTACGCGGACCCGGAAAGCCCGACGCCCGAAGAAATCGCGATGGAGTTCAACGGCCGCGCACTCGCCGATGTCACCGATCCGACGGATCAAACGAAAGTGCTCGCGAAACGCGGCGAGCAGCTCGCAAGCTTCGCGCAACTGCGCGACGACGGAACGACTGCAAGCGGCTGCTGGATCTTCTGCGGTTCGTGGACGCAGGCGGGCAATCAAATGGGCCGGCGCGACAATTCGGACCCGACGGGCATCGGTCAGACGCTCGGCTGGGCCTGGGCGTGGCCGGCGAACCGTCGCGTGCTGTACAACCGCGCATCGTGCGATCTCAACGGCAAGCCGTTCGATCCGACGCGCAAGCTGATTGCGTGGAACGGCCGGACCTGGTCGGGGCCGGATGTGCCCGACTTCAAGATCGACGATCCGCCGGACAAGGGCATGAGCCCGTTCATCATGAATCCGGAGGGCGTGGCGCGGTTCTTCGCGCGCGACGGCATGAACGAAGGGCCGTTCCCGGTGCATTACGAGCCGTTCGAAACGCCGCTCGGCTACAACCCGTTCTTCCCGGAGAACAAGGTGGCGACGAGCAATCCGGCCGCGCGCGTGTTCGCGGACGATCGCGCCGCGTTCGGCACCGCCGACAAATTCCCGAACACGGCAACGACCTATCGCCTGACCGAGCACTTCCACTATTGGACCAAGCACGCGGGCCTGAACGCGATCATTCAGCCGCAGCAGTTCGTGGAGATCGGCGAGGAGCATGCGAAGGAAGTGGGTGTCGTCGCGGGCGATCGCGTGAAGGTGTCGAGCAATCGCGGACATATCGTCGCGGTGGCGCTCGTCACGAAGCGCATCAAGCCATTGACTGTGGAGGGCAAGAAAGTGCACACCGTCGGTCTGCCGCTACATTGGGGTTTTAAAGGCCTCGCGCAGCCGGGCTATCTCGTCAACACGCTGACGCCTTCCGTGGGCGACGGGAACTCGCAGACACCCGAGTTCAAGTCGTTTCTCGTGAAGGTCGAGAAGGCATAGGAGACCGCGATGGCACTGCAATCGCTGGATATCAAACGCCTCTCGGCCACGACCACGCCGCCGCCTAGCGACCGCGTGCCGGCGACGGGCACCGTGGCGAAGCTGATCGACGTGTCGAAGTGCATCGGCTGCAAGGCGTGTCAGACGGCGTGCATGGAATGGAACGACCTGCGCGACGACATCGGCCATACGACCGGCATCTACGACAACCCGCGCGACCTGACGGAGCATTCGTGGACGGTGATGCGCTTCACCGAATACGAGAATCCGAAGGGCGATCTCGAATGGCTGATCCGCAAGGACGGCTGCATGCATTGCGAGGATCCGGGGTGCCTGAAGGCGTGTCCGTCGCCGGGTGCGATCGTGCAGTACACGAACGGCATCGTGGATTTTCACGAGGAGAACTGCATCGGCTGCGGTTACTGCATCACAGGGTGCCCGTTCAACATTCCGCGTCTGTCGAAGGAAGATCATCGCGTCTATAAATGCACGCTGTGTTCGGACCGTGTGGCGGTCGGGCAGGAGCCTGCGTGCGTGAAGACTTGTCCGACCGGCGCGATCATGTTCGGCACCAAGGTCGACATGCAGGCGCAGGCGGCCGACCGCGTGGAAGACCTCAAAGAGCGCGGCTTCGCGAATGCGGGTCTGTACGATCCGCCCGGCGTGGGCGGCACGCACGTCATGTACGTGCTGCATCACGCGGATCAGCCGGAGCTGTATCACGGCCTCGCGAAAGACCCGCATATCAGCCCGCTCGTGTCGCTCTGGAAGGGCGTGAGCAAGCCGCTCGCGATGATCGGCATCGGGCTTGCAATGCTCGCGGGCTTCTTCCATTACACGCGCGTGGGTCCGAACGAAGTGAGCGAGGAAGAGGAACTCGCGGCGCAGCGCGAAGCCGAGGAAGTGCGGCGGCGGCGCGAAGCCGGACAGGAGCGTACAGATGAAACACGATAGCGAACTGCGTGACATCAAGGGCAACCGGCTGATTCTGCGCTATACGCCGAACGAGCGCACGAATCACTGGATCACCGCGATCACCTTCGTGCTGCTCGCGTTGTCCGGGCTTGCGATGTTCCATCCGTCGATGTCATGGCTTTATGCCGTTTTCGGCGGCGGGCAGTGGACGCGGATTCTGCATCCGTTCGTCGGCTGCGTGATGTTTCTGTCGTTCATAATCCTCGCGCTGCGCTTCTGGCATCACAACTATCTGGACCGGAACGACGTCCAGTGGATGAAGCAGATCGACGACGTGCTCGCCAATCGCGAAGACCGGCTGCCCGAAATCGGCAAGTACAACGCCGGGCAGAAGCTGCTGTTCTTCGTGATGGTGGCAAGTCTCGTGTTGCTGTTGCTGAGCGGGATCGTCATCTGGCGACGGTATTTCGCGTTCTACTTTCCGATCACGGTGATTCGCATCGCGTCGGTGGTGCATGCGGCGACGGCGTTCGTGCTGATCGTGTCGATCATCGTGCATATCTACGCCGCGCTGTGGATCAAAGGATCGATCGGCGCGATGACGCGCGGCACCGTGACCTATGGATGGGCGAGGAAGCATCATCCGAGATGGTTCAGGGAGACGATCGGGAAGTAGCGATACGTGAGCGCGTGTTCGATCGACTCGACCTTATGCTGATATCCTTGAGCGATAGTCGAACCGATCAGCACCATCAGCACCGCTTGCGAGGAAACCCCGTGGTCCAACGCATCGTCGAAGCCGGGCAAATCGAATCGCTCGATCCATCGGCCATTCCGCGCTTGCGCATGCCCGTGCGCGCCGCTGCATTCTCCGCGCGCGCAGCGCGTCTTCTGCAACTCGCCGAAGCCAGCAATCCGATCGCCGGTTATCTGCGCCTGATGGCCGCGCTCGCCGAAGCTCAGCAACGCGTGCTCGCAAACTTCGAAGCGCCGATGCCCGCGCGCGAATCGATCGAACTGAATCAGCGTCATTCGATGCCGATCGTCCCCGCGCTCAGCGATACGCGCGATCCCGCGTGGCGCGACGTGCTGTTCATGTTGCTGGACGATATCGAAACCGCCGGCGCGTTGACGCCGCCGCTCGCGCAACTCGTCGCCCGCCTGCGCGCAACGGAGGCCGCCGCGCTCGATGCGCAGGCCGACGCAATTCTGGCGTTGCGCTTCGCGGAGATCGATCCGGCGGCGGCGCCGTTCATCGCGGCGGCGTTGCAAGTCGTGTGGACCGATCTCGCGAGCCGCATCGACATGCGTGACGTGCCGTATCTCGACACCCCCGGCGTGTGTCCCGTGTGCGGCTCCGTGCCGGTGGCGAGCATCGTGCGCGTGGGCGGTGCGTACGACGGCTACCGTTTCGTGCAATGCGGCCTATGCGCGACCGAGCTCCACGTAGTGCGCGCGAAATGCTCGAATTGCGATTCGACCAAGGGCATTGCCTATCACGCGATAAGCGCCGCGGACATTGACGTCCGCGAGGAAGACCGCGCGGAAGTGGCTCGCCGTGCGCCGCTCAAGGCCGAGTCGTGCGACGAATGCGGCACGTATCGCAAGATCGGCTATCAGGAAAAGGCGTACGATTTCGAGCCTTTCGCGGACGATCTCGCGAGCCTCACACTCGATCTTCTGATGGGCGATGCGGGCTTTCGACGTGCCGCGCCCAACCCGTGGCTGTGGCCCGAGCAGCCGCGAGACGAACGATGAGCGACGTCCGACGCAACGACGGCGACGAACTGCGCGCATTGATGGCCCGTGTGCCGTCGGTCGAGCGCGTGCTGGCGTCGGATGCATTCGCGCCGCTCTGCGCACGCTACGGACGCACGCAGGTGCTCGACGCATTACGCACGACGCTCGATGCGTGGCGCGGCGAAGCGCAAGCGGGCCGCGCATCCGTCGATGCATTGAGCGATGCGTCGCTCGCGCTTTCAGTCGGCGAGCATCTCGCGAAGCGCACGCAAAGCAGCGTGCGCAGCGTCTTCAATCTCACCGGCACCGTGCTGCATACGAACCTCGGCCGCGCGCTTTTGCCGGACGAAGCGGTGAGCGCGGTCGTGGATATCCTCACGCGCCCCGCGAACCTCGAATTCAATCTCGATACCGGCGCGCGCGGCGACCGCGACGATCTCATCAACGGCCTGATCTGCGAATTGACGGGCGCCGAAGCCGCGACCGTCGTGAACAATAACGCGGCGGCTGTGCTGCTCACGCTGTCGGCGCTGGCTTCGCGCCGGGAAGTGATCGTGTCGCGCGGCGAACTCGTCGAGATCGGCGGCGCGTTTCGCATTCCCGACATCATGAGCCGCGCGGGCGCGAAGTTGCGCGAAGTCGGCACGACCAACCGCACGCATCTGAAAGACTACGACGAAGCGATCGGCCCGAAGACCGCGCTTCTGATGAAAGTGCATTGCAGCAACTACGCGGTCACCGGCTTCACGAAGGAAGTGTCGCTTGCCGAACTCGCGCCGCTCGCGAAGGCGCGAGGCCTGGCCATCGCGGTGGATCTCGGCAGCGGCACGCTCGTCGATCTCGCGCAATGGGGACTGCCGCGCGAGGCGACCGTGCGCGAGACCGTCGCGGCGGGCGCGGACGTCGTCAGCTTTAGCGGCGACAAATTGCTGGGCGGGCCGCAGGCGGGCTTGATCGTGGGGCGCCGCGATCTCATCGCGAAGATCAAGAAGCATCCGCTCAAGCGCGCGCTGCGCGTCGGCAAGCTGACGCTCGCGGCGCTCGAAGCGGTGCTGCGTCTGTATCGCGCACCGGAAAACCTGCGCGAGCGCCTGACCACGCTGCGTCTGCTCACGCGTCCCGCCGACGCGATGCGCCTGTCGGCCGAGCGCATCCAGGCCGCGCTGCAACGCATGGCGGGCGCCGAGTTCGCGGTCGCAGCCGAGCCGATGTTCAGCCAGATCGGCAGCGGCGCGTTGCCTGTCGACGTGTTGCCGAGCTACGGCCTCGCCGTGCGTCTCGCGAGCGGCAAGCGCGCGGGCGGACAACTGAACCGCCTGGAAAAGCGGCTGCGCGAGTTGCCGCGGCCGGTGCTCGGACGCATCGCGGACGGCGCGCTGCGCCTCGATCTGCGCTGTCTCGAAGAAGCGGACGAAGCGGCATTCGTCGCGCAACTGGAAGCGCGGAGCGCGGGCGCATGATCGTCGGCACGGCGGGACACATCGATCACGGCAAGACCACGCTCGTACGCGCACTCTCGGGCGTCGATACGGATCGTCTGAAGGAAGAGAAGGCGCGCGGCATCTCGATCGAACTGGGCTACGCGTATGTGCCTCTCCACGATGGCGGCGTGCTCGGCTTCATCGACGTGCCCGGACACGAGAAGCTCGTGCACACGATGACGGCAGGCGCATGCGGCATCGATTACGCGCTGCTCGTAATTGCCGCCGACGACGGCGTGATGCCGCAGACGCGCGAGCATCTCGCGATCCTCGAACTGCTCGGCGTGACGCGCGGGGCGGTCGCGGTGACCAAATGCGATCGCGTCGATTCAACGCGGCGGCGCGACGTGCACGCGGAAATCGATGCGCTGCTCGCGCACGGTCCATTGCGCGACGCGCCCCGTTTCGACACCGACGCCACCGCGCAAGACGACGCGGGCGTCGCCGCGCTGAACGCCCATCTGCGCGACGCGGCCGCACACTGGCGCACGCGCCGCGACGACGGCTTTTTCCGGCTGGCGGTCGATCGCGTATTCACGCTCGCGGGCCAGGGCACGATCGCGACGGGCACGGTGTTCGCGGGCCGCGCGAATGTCGGCGACGTGCTCGCGCTCGCGCCGCGCGCAGGCCGCGACGAACCCGTGCGCGTGCGCAGCATTCACGCGCAGAACCGCGCGGCGCAGACGGGCCGCGCGGGCGAACGCTGCGCGCTGAATCTCGCGGGCATCGACAAAGAGGCGTTGTCGCGCGGCGACTGGATCGTCGATACGCGGCTCGCGCGCGCGTCGGAGCGCATCGACGTCGAATTGACGTTGCTGGGCGATGCGCCGCTCACGCTCACGCATTGGGCGCCGTTGCATGCGCATCTCGGCACGACGCACCGCGTGGCGCACGTGGCGCTGCTCGAAGGCGACACGCTCGGCGCGGGGCAGACGGCGCGCGTGCAGCTCGTCTTCGATGAACCCGTGTGCGCGCTGCCGGGCGATCGCTTTATCGTGCGCAATGCGCAGGCGAACCGGACCGTCGGCGGCGGACGCGTGCTCGATCCGTTCGCGCCTGCCCGCAAGCGTCGCACGCCGCAGCGCCGCGCGTGGCTCGATGCGCTCGCTGCGCTCCTCGACACCGGCCGCGCCGATGCGCTCTTCGATCAGGCGCCGCATGGGCTCGCGCAGTCGCTGATCGAGCATCTGTGCGGCATGCCGGCGGCGTCGATTGCATGGCCGGACGATGTGCGCGTCATCGCCATGCCGAACGATGCGTTGCTCATCGCCGCATCGCAATGGGACGTGCTGCACGCGCGCCTCGTCGATACGCTCGCCGCCTTCCACGAACGTTTCCCCGACGAGCAGGGCCCCGACACCGCGCGCCTTCGCCGCATGGCCGCGCCGCTCGCGCCGGATGCGCTGTGGCGCGCACTGGTCGACGAAGCCGTCGCGCACGGTGCGATCGCGAAGAGCGGGCCGTGGCTGCATTTGCCGTCGCACGCGGTGACGCTCGATGCACGCGAGGAAACGCTGGCGCGCGCCGTGCTGGCATCGCTCGAATCGCTTGGACGCGGTCGCTTCGATCCGCCGTGGGTGCGCGATCTCGCCGCGACGCACAGCATCGCGGAAGAGGACATGCGCCGGCTGCTGAAAAAGCTCTCGCGTCGCGGCGACGTGTTTCAGGTCGTGCGCGACCTGTTCTACTGCCGCGCGACGATCAATGTGCTCGCGCGGCTCGTCGCGGAGCAGGCGCAGACGCAAGGCGGCGGCATCAACGCGGCATCTTTCCGCGATGCGAGCGGCCTCGGCCGCAAGCGCGCGATACAGGTTTTGGAGTTCTTCGACAGGGTTGGGTACACTCGATTCCACCGCGACCTCCACCTGTTGCGCACCGACAGCCGCTGGCACGAGTCCGTCTGACGATTGCGCGCTGCGCACGTCGCCCGTCGAGCACGATGGAACATTCCTACTTCAAGCTCTTGCATCTTCTGTCGGGCCACCCGGAATGGGCGCTCGCGGTCGTGCTGCTGGCGTCGTTTCTCGAATCGGTGGCCTTCATCGGCACGTTCGTTCCGGGCAGCACGGCGATGTTCATCGCGGGCGCGCTCGTCGGCACGGGCGCGCTGAATCTCGGCTGGGTATTCGTCTGCGCGATCGCGGGCGCCATAGCCGGCGACGCCGCGAGCTTCTGGTTCGGCCAGCGCTATGCCGACCGCATCGCGCAGATGTGGCCGTTTCGCACGCATCCCGGCGCGCTCGTCGCGGGCAAGAAATACTTCGATAAACACGGTGCCAAGAGCGTCGTGCTCGCGCGCTTCGTCGCACCGATGCGCGCCGTGGTGCCGGTGGTCGCGGGCGTCACCGGCATGACGCCCGCGCGCTTTCTCGCGGTCAACATTCTGAGCGCGCTCATCTGGGCGCCTACGCATATCCTGCCGGGCGTCGTGTTCGGCGCGTCCATCGAACTGGCGGGCGCGGTGTCGATTCGCCTCGTCGTGATCCTCGTCATCGTCACGGCGCTCGCGTGGCTCATCTTCAATCTGGCGCGTGTGATCGTCTCGCACGCCATGCGCTGGACCACCGTGTCGCGCGAGGCGCTGCTCGCGTGGGCGCAGGCGGGACGCGGGCTGCCGGGCCGGCTCGTCGCGCGCGCGCTCGATCCCGCCAATCCGGCGACCGGGCTCATCGTCATCATTTCGGTGCTGCTGCTGGTCTCGGCGCTCGTGTTCTTCTCGGTGCTTGCGAACGTTGCGCGCGGGGCGTCGATCGTGCAGGTCGATGTGTCGATTTACCGGCTGCTGCAATCGTTTCGTTCGACGTGGACCGACTCGATCCTCGATGCCGCCGCCACGCTCGGCAGCACCCAGACGCTGCTTGCGCTCGGCGCGATGGTCATCGTATGGATGAGCTTCGAGCGGCGCTGGCGCACGGTCATGTACTGGGTCGTGGCACTCGCGTTCTCGCAACTGCTCGTGAGCGCGATCCGCTTCACGGCGCACGAACCGGTGTTCGTCGCGTTTGCGCCTTCGGAGCATCGCTTTCCGAGCAGCCATATTGCGGCGACGGTCGTGATCTACGGCTTCCTCGCGTTCCTGCTGCTGCGGCGCGTGGGCTTGCTGGCGGGCGTGTTCATCGCGACGGCGACGTCGGCCATTGTCACGGCGGTCGCGCTGGCAGGCTTGTACTTCGGCCGCTTCACGATCTCCGATGCGCTCGGCAGCGCGGCGCTCGCGGCCGTCTGGGTGTTCCTGATCGCGCTCACGGCCGTGTGGCGCAATCCGGCCAAGCCGGCGCCGCGGCCGTTGATGCCGGTGGCGGTGCTCGCCGTGATCTGCGCGAGCGTCGCGCTGCAACTGAGCGACGATTCCGAGGCGCATAGCGCGCCGCCCGCGACCGTCGTCATCACGCCGATCCAGTGGACGGATTCCGTGTGGCGCACGTTTTCCTGTTATCGGTCGAGCATGGAAGGCGATCGTCGCGAGCCGATCACGGTGCAATGGGCCGCGACGCCCTCGCAGATCCGCGCGCAGTTGCTCTCGCGCGGCTGGACCGAGGTGTCGCATGTGACGCTGACGAGTGTGATGTCGGTGGTGTCGCCGAATGCGCCCGCGATCGCGTTGCCGGCGCTGCCGCGTTTGAACAACGGCGAGCCGTCGAAGCTGGTGTTCGCGCGCTCGTCGCTTGGCCCCGACGAACGCGACGTGCTGCGTTTCTGGCCGACGAACTATGAAGTGCGCGAGCGCCCGGGCGCGCCGCCGACGCCGATCTGGCTCGGCTCGGTCGTGCATGAGCGGCTGCGGCGTCCGTCGTGGCCTTTCAACGTGCTGCGCCCGGACCGGCGCATCGACCCTATGGCTTTCGACCATGGCAAGGGCTCGCCGTGGCAAGGCATCGAAATTGCGAGCAGCGCCGGATGTGGAAGCGTTCCGGTGATGCTCGTGGAATCGAGGTCCGAATGACGCATCGTAGCCAACGATCGCGAGGTGCTGCTTGATTCATATACCGCCGTCGGCGATCGTGCAGTGGGGCGGCGCGGCCGTGTTCGCGAACGTGCTGCTCACGCGGCTGGGCGTGCCGCTGCCTTCTGCGCCGCTGCTGGTGTTTGCGGGCACGGCGGTGGCGAGCGGGCATCTATCGTTTGCGCATGTGCTGTTTGCGGCGGTGTGCGGCGCGCTGCTCGGCGACAGCGTCTGGTTCTCGGCCGGGCGCGTGTACGGACGCAGGCTCGTGGCGGCGCTTTCGCGCAGATCGTATGCCGTCGATACGGGCATGCGCACGACCGGCGAATTGTTCGAGCGGCATGGCGCGCCGATCGTGGCGTTGTCGAAGTTCGTGCCGGGGCTCGGGCTCGTCACACCGCCGCTGATGGGCACGACGCAGATCGCGGTGCTTGCGTTTTTCTTTTGGGACACGGCGGGAATCGTCGCGTGGGCGACGTTCTGGCTGCTGGGCGGCGCGTTGTTCGAGCGGCAATTGCATTTCGTGCTGCTCGAATTGCAGGCGCACGGGGCGACGGTGGTCGATTTGCTGGTGGTGGTGGCGTTGCTGTACTGCGCGTATCGGCTGATGCGGAGACGGCAGCCGCGCGGGCGAGTGCGGGATGAAGGGCGGTGAGGTTTTCGCTTGTACGTGGATGATGCGTGGGCGGGCGTCGATATAATCGGAGGCCTGTGTTGGATTCGAGGAAGGCATCCGCATCCGGTGGTGCGGCTGGGCTTCAAACCCAGTAGGGGGTGTCAGACACCCTCTGGTCGGTTCGACTCCGGCTGCCTTCCGCCATGGGTTTTACGAGCGATTTGCGATCGGCGTAGTTTGCGTCATGCTGTTCTGCGCTGTGTCGGATCAGCCTCATGCCGATGAGATTTAGTATCCGTCAACGGCGCCGGAGTGCGTCAAACCTCATCTGCTCTCCGCGCTCGTCGATATTGATCGCAGTGCTTATTACCTTGAGACCTGCCGTTGCAGCCCCAGCAATGGCGCTTGCTCCAAAAATTGGAAGCTCGCTAGAGCATGAGGCGCCGAGATCAGTACGCAAGCCCGGCGATATAAGCCGGGCAATAGCGTGAATGAGCCGAACAACATTCAGGCGCTTCGCATGCTCAATCCGAGGGGCGCTCAGTTTGACGCGGAAGCTGACATGCCGCATGCAATCTTCATCTGGGTGTCCGACATCGAGCCCCGCACCACGTCTTCAGTCGGGCCCGATGCGGGATCTGATCCAAGCGAGCTTCCTGACTTGTCGTACACGACCATCGTGCCCTTGGTGAATCGACGCGAGCAGCAGTTGTAAACGTAGTGCGTGGGTGTGTAGGCGACTTGCTTGCCGACCATCTTCAGGTCCTTCCTCTTCACGGCCATCTTGATCCAGTCGCGAGAAATATCTCCGGCGCGATAAATCGAAGTCTCGTCGATGAAGAAATCGGCGGTTTCGGTCGTACCGACCTTCGTCCATTTTCCTGCGGCGATTCCAACGGTCGAAAACGCAGCGATTGCGCCGCACAGAACCTACTCTTTGATCATTGCCATCCGCTTGGTTGTAGTGACTCTTTCAATGGATAACGGCAATAATCGAAAGGACTTGAGGCCTGCCTTGCGCCCCGATGCGATCCGTATGTCTGGAAGGACCCCGCGCGACGTCGGGCGGGCAACATCGGATGAGCGCCACGCAGGCGCTCGATGTCGTAAGAGAGATTTGATTCGGGCATGCTCCCGGATTGCCGAAGCTCCAGCAAGCAGGTGCAATCCGCACCGCCCGTTTTGCGAGAAGAACAAGGAAGCCGACGCACCCCCAACCCCCAACCCCCTACTTCAACTCATCCGGCACCTTCCCGCCATTCTCCGCGAGCTTTTGCATCACCTGCTTGTGCAGCCAGATGTTCATCGCGGCCGAGTCTTCCGTGTTGCCGCTGTAGTGCAGTTCCGACGCGAGCTCCTTGCGCGCAGCCAAGCTGCTATCGAGGCCCAGCAGTTTCATCAAATCGACGATAGACGTGCGCCAGTTAAGCTGCTCGCCGTGACTCGCCTGCATTTGCGTCAGCACGGCTTCGACATCCACCGGCTCTTTCGGCGCGGCGGACCCCGCGGGCGTCGATGTTGGCGTCGATGCGGGCGCCGGTGCCGCCGGTGCCGCCGCCGGCTGACTTGCGCCTGCGTCGGCCGCTGCCGCACTGTCGTGGTGCCCGAAAATCTTGCTCACTATCGATGAAAAGATGCTCATAATCGCCTCCTGTTGGTTAGGCCTCTTGCAGACGCAATCGCCGTGCCGGCGACGCTTCGTCGGCCATACACGTTCACGGAGAAACCATGGCCGATGACACACTCGCACGGCGCGCCTGGCAGGCGCAAGTGATTCGCGCGCTCGGCGTCTCGCAGGCTTTCGATGTCGATGCCGAACGCGAGCAACGCATCGAATTCCTGAGCGGATATCTCGAATCGCAAGGGCTTCGCACGTACGTGCTGGGCATTAGCGGCGGCGTCGACTCATCGACGGCGGGGCGGCTCGCGCAATTGAGCGTCGAGCGGCTTCGCGCGCGCGGCTACGAAGCGCATTTCGTCGCGCTCAGATTGCCCTACGGCACCCAGCGCGATGAAGAAGACGCACGGCTCGCGCTCGACTTCGTGCGTCCGGACGAGATGCTCGACGTCAACATCGAAGGCGCATCCGACGCCATGCTCGCCGCGCTCAAACACGCCGGCGCGCATTACGCCGACGAATCACAAGAAGACTTCGTGCTCGGCAACATCAAGGCGCGCGAGCGGATGATCGCGCAATACGCCGTCGCGGGCGCACGGGCGGGCGTGGTGATCGGCACCGACCATGCGGCCGAATCGCTGATGGGCTTCTTCACGAAATACGGCGATGGCGGCGCGGACATTCTGCCCTTGTCCGGGCTCACGAAACGCCGCGTGCGCGCACTGGCGCGTTCGATGGGCGCGCCGGAAAGCCTCGTCATGAAGGTCCCGACGGCGGACCTCGAAACACTCACGCCACAGCGTCCGGACGAAGACAGCTACGGCATCACCTACGACGACATCGACGACTTTCTCGAAGGCCGCGACGTAAGCGATCACGTGCTCGCCACGATTCGCCGTTTCCACACGGCGACGCGGCACAAGCGCGCGCTGCCGGTCGAATTTTCCGCGACGAGGATCGGCGATCCGTCTGCGTAAATCGTTTCTTAAGCGCGTACTTCGGCCGCAAAGCCCGCTCGCAGGCGCTGTGGGATAATCGCGCTTTTGCCCGGGCGCAGCTCAAGAGGCCGTCGCGCGGGCGTAAAAGGGCCTTTATCCTCGTGGCCCGCTTCTCCTTCGCGATATTTCCAGAGCAATCCACGATGCCCACATACCGTTCCAAAACCTCCACCGCCGGCCGCAACATGGCGGGGGCGCGCTCCCTCTGGCGCGCCACCGGCATGAAAGACGAAGATTTCTCGAAGCCGATCATCGCGGTGGTCAATTCGTTCACCCAGTTCGTGCCGGGTCACGTGCACCTGAAGGATCTCGGCCAGCTCGTCGCGCGCGAGATCGAAGCCGCGGGCGGCGTGGCCAAGGAATTCAACACGATCGCCGTCGATGACGGCATCGCCATGGGGCATGACGGCATGCTGTATTCGCTGCCGAGCCGCGACATCATCGCGGATTCGGTCGAGTACATGGTGAACGCGCATTGCGCCGACGCCATGGTCTGCATCTCCAACTGCGACAAGATCACGCCCGGCATGCTGATGGCCGCGATGCGCCTCGACATTCCGGTGATCTTCGTCTCCGGCGGCCCGATGGAAGCGGGCAAGACGCGCCTCGCGAATCCCGTCACGAAGGCGATGGAGTTCAAGAAGCTCGATCTCGTGGACGCCATGGTGATCGCCGCCGACGACAAATACACCGACGCCGAAGTGGCCGAAGTCGAGCGTTCCGCGTGCCCGACGTGCGGCTCGTGCTCGGGCATGTTCACGGCCAACTCGATGAACTGCCTCACCGAAGCGCTCGGCCTCTCGCTGCCCGGCAACGGTACGGTCGTCGCGACGCACGCGGATCGCGAGCAGCTTTTCAAGCGCGCGGGGCGCGGCATCGTCGAATTGGCGCGACGCTATTACGAGCAGGAAGACGCGAGCGTGCTGCCGCGTTCGGTGGGCTTCAAGGCCTTCGAGAACGCGATGACGCTGGATATCGCGATGGGCGGCTCGACCAACACCATTCTGCATTTGCTGGCGATCGCACGGGAAGCGGGCATCGACTTCACGATGGACGACATCGACCGCCTGTCGCGCACCGTGCCGCAATTGTGCAAGGTCGCACCGAACACGAACAAGTACCACATCGAAGACGTGCATCGCGCGGGCGGCATCATGGCGATCCTCGGCGAACTGGATCGCGCGGGCAAGCTGCACACGGACGTGCCGACGGTGCACGCGCCCACGCTGAAAGACGCGCTCGATCAGTGGGACGTCGGGCGCACCGACGACCCGGCCGTGCGGACCTTCTACATGGCCGGTCCCGCCGGTATCCCGACGCAGACGGCGTTCAGCCAGAACACGCGCTGGCCGAGCCTCGACACCGATCGCGCCGAGGGCTGCATCCGCTCGTACGAGCACGCGTTCTCGAAGGAAGGCGGCCTCGCCGTGCTGACGGGCAACATCGCGCGCGATGGCTGTGTCGTGAAGACGGCGGGCGTCGACGAGAGCATTCTCGTGTTCGAAGGCTCGGCGCATGTCACCGAGTCGCAGGATGAAGCCGTCGAAAACATTCTGGCGGGCAAGGTGAAGGCGGGCGACGTCGTGATCGTGCGCTACGAAGGTCCGAAGGGCGGCCCCGGCATGCAGGAAATGCTCTATCCGACGAGTTACATCAAGTCGAAGGGACTGGGCAAGGCTTGCGCGCTGCTGACGGACGGCCGCTTCTCGGGCGGCACGTCGGGTCTTTCGATCGGGCACTGCTCGCCGGAAGCGGCAGCGGGCGGCGCGATCGGCCTCGTGCGCGATGGCGACAGGATTCGCATCGATATTCCGAATCGCACCATCGACGTGTTGCTGAGCGACGAAGAGCTGGCGCGGCGTCGCGAAGAACAGAACGCCAAGGGTTGGAAGCCGGCGAAGCCGCGTCCGCGCAAGGTGTCGGCGGCGCTGAAGGCTTATGCGAAGCTCGTCATGTCGGCGGACAAGGGCGCGGTGCGTGATTTGTCGTTGCTGGATGATTGATGCGCTGACGCGTTTCGCGTGTCTCGCGATAGAGCCGCTCCCGAGGGAGCGGTTTTTTTATGGGCGTGCCGCGCGATGGTAGGCGCGTTGCGCTGGCCGAGATGTGCCGCCGCTGATGCGCAAGTACATGGATGACGCGGAACTGGTCGTCGACCGATGGACCGAGATTCGCTGGGATGCGCCCGCGACCATCCGCCTGAACGCCGGCGCGACGCCGACCGGAAAGCCGCGCGAAGACGGCATTCAGGCGTTCGGCACGCATTTGCTCACGCCCGAGACCGAATACTCGACGCATTACTCCTACGCGCATGCGCGCAGCTTCAAGATCGACGATCCTGCCACCGATGTGCTCGTCCGCGAATGGCAACAGGTCGCGTTCAACGAGCAGGACAAACCGATGATCGAGGCACAGCAGAAGATTCTCGGCGAGCGCGAACTGATGGACATGCGCCGCGTGCTGAAGAAGCTCATCGCGGAAGAGCATGCGGCCGGCGAAGCGACGGGCAAGGCCGGCGAGCTCGTCGCTTCTCACGGATGATGAACTCCAGTGGACGCACGCGTATCACGCGCCGTTCTATCTGCTCGCGGCGGGACCGATCGTATCGACCATCGCGTTGCTGTGGGTCAGAGACGGACTCTCCGCCGAGCCGCGCCAAGTCGCCTCATGAGCCATGCCGCGCACCGATCTGTGCAATCGCGATGCGCGCGGCCTTGCGCACTTCCGGATCGCCGTCGGTAAGCGCGGCATCGAGCACGGCGAGCGCCTGCGTATCGCCCAGTTCACCGAGTGCGAGCGCCGCTTCCTTGCGCACGTTGCTGATCGGATAGGTCAGCAGTTCCGCGACCGCGTGCGTGCTCGCCGCATCGCGCAGACGTCCGAGTGCGCGCGCCGCTTGCAGCGTGACCTGCCAGTAGTCGTCGGCGAGCGCGTCTTCGAGTGCGCTGCGCGCCGCCGTAAGACGCAGCTTGCCGAGCGTTGCCGCCGCCTCTTCGCGCACGCGCCATTCGTTATCGGCGAGGGCGTGTTGCAAGGTGGCGAGCACGCTGTCGTCGGTGGCGAAGCCGAGTGCGCCAACGGCTGCATGCCGCACATCGATCGATTCATCGGCACGGGCGAGCCGCGTCAATTGCGGCAATGCATTCGCATAGCGCAGCCAGCCGAGCACGCCGACCGCTTCGCGTCGCACGACAGGCGATGCATCCGATAGCGCATCGAGCGCAGGTTCCGCCGCATTCGGCAAGCGCAATTCGCGCAGCGCACGCAGCAGTGCCGCGCGCGTGAACGCGTCGGTGTGCGCGTCGGCGAGGCGAGGCAGCAGGCGCTCGCCCGACGAAGGATCCTTCAATGCCGTGAGACTCTCGGCCGCGGCATCGCGTGTGCCTTCGTCGCTATCGGCGAGTGCCGTGCACAGTGCATCGACGACTTCGTGCGTGTCCCATGCGCCCAGCCGTTGCGCGGCGGTGCGGCGCACATCGGCGTCGGCGTCGTTGAGCAGCGCGGCCGCGAGCGCGGGCAGCCACGTTTCGTCTTCGAGATCGGCGGCTTCGATCACCGCGAGGCGACGCACGGCGGCGTCCGTATCGGCGAAGCGGGCGGCGAGGGCGTCGTCGGCGATGTCATCGAATAGTGGATTGGTATGCGTCATGAAGCGGTCTGAGCGGTGTGAGTGATGTCGATGCTCGCCGGCGCGTCGCGCAACGTGGCGGGCGTTACGGCATGTCGATGCCTGAGCAGCGCGAGGCAGCGGCGCTTCAGCGCGACGAACGCAGGCTCCGTGACGAGATCGCGCGTTTCGCTTCGCTCGCGCGGCCGCGCGAACGGCACGCGCAGTTCTTCGAGCACCGTGCCGGGGCTCTGACTCATCACGAGAATGCGGTCAGCAAGAAACAAGGCTTCGTCGATGTCATGCGTGACGAACACGACCGTCGGCCGCCGCTCGCTCCAGACATCGAGCAGCAGCGCCTGCATCATCGCGCGCGTTTGAGCGTCGAGCGCGCCGAACGGCTCGTCCATCAACAGGATGCGAGGCTCGTTGAGCATGGCACGCGCGATCTCGGCGCGCTGCTGCATGCCACCGGACAATTGCGCGGGATAGCTGTGCGCGAACGCACCGAGCCCGACACGTTCGAGCAACGCCTGAGCGCGACGATGCCGCTCGCGTCGGCCGATGCCCTGCATCTTCAAGCCGAATGCGACGTTGTCGAGCGTCTTGCGCCACGGCAGCAGCGTGTGCTGCTGAAACACCATGCCGCGCTCGGGATGCGGTCTGTCTATGCGTTCGCCATCGAGCAGGGCGCGGCCTTCTGCGGCAGCGACATGTCCCGCGAGCGCACTGAGCAAGGTCGATTTGCCGCAGCCCGACGGCCCGAGAATGCAGACGAATTCACCCGGCTCGATGACCGCGTTCACATCGCGCACGGCGGTGAACGCGTCGGCGCCTTCGCCCAGCGTGATCGTCAGTGCTTCGAGAGCGATGCGGCCCGCGCTCGTTCGAATGTTGCGCGGATTCATCGGCGTCTCCCTGCGGCGAGCCACGGCGTGAGACGCCGTCCTGCAATACGCACGAGCGCGCTGCTGCCCATGCCGAGCAAGCCGATCAGCAACATGCCGACGACAACTTCGGGATAACGCTGCACCGTGTACGACTGCCACGTGTAATAGCCGATGCCGAACTGACCCGAGATCATCTCGGCGGTGACGAGACAGAACCACGATGTGCCCATGCCGATGGCGAGACCGGTGACGATGGCGGGCGCCGCGCCGGGCAGGATCACTTCGCGAAGGATCACGCGATCGTTCGCACCGAGGCTGCGCGCCGACGACACGAGCCGCGGCTCGACACCTTCGACGCCGTGTATCGTGCCGAGCAGGATCGGAAAGAACGCGCCGGTAAAGGTGATGAAGATCATCGACATCTCCGACGAAGGGAACATCAGGATCGCGAGCGGAATCCACGCGACTGCGGGAATCGGCCGCAATACTTCGAGCGGCGTGAGCAGCGCGAGACGCGTCCACTGCGAACGTCCGATGGCGAGCCCCAACGCAATGCCGCTCGAAGCCGCGGCGACATAACCCGCCGCGATGCGTCGCAGGCTGCTCGCCAGGTCCGAGAAGAGCTTCGGCGAATGCGCGAGATCGACGATAGCCGCGAGCGTATCGGCGGGCGTAGGCACGTTCTCGAAGGTCACGATGCCGAGGTTCCAGTGACGCGTCGTCGCGAAGTGCCAGAGCAGCAGGCAGAACGCGAGCGACGCCCACTGCACGATTGCGCGCGCGCCGCGTGAACGCAGCAGCGATGGAGCCGTGAGTGCGAGCGTCGACATGTCTGCCTCAGCGAGTGGCAAGCGCGGTCGGCTGGCGCGCGGCGGCGAAATCGATTACCTGTCCGCCATGTGCGCTCGCCCAGGCTTGCGCGCGGTCCTTCAGCAGGAAGGCGTTCAACTGGCCGTCGGCGCTTTTCGCGAACCAGGCCTGACTGGCAAGCAGTTTGATGCCGCTCTCGCGATCCTGCGCATAGAACGCGCGCACTTGCTTGCCATCGCGTTCGAGCGTGCCGAGTTCCCGCACCGCTTCGTCCGGCGATGCATAGCTGCGCACCTTCGCCTCGCCGCGCACCCAGATTTGCGCGACGCGATCCGTCTTCGCGATGGGCTTGCCGGTCAGCGCATCGTTCGCGACGAGCGGCGTCTGCGCATAGTTCCTGAGCGCGGCCTCGTAGTCGAGATGCTCGGCCTTGAAGGCGGCGCGCAGATAACTATCGTCGATGAATGCGTTCGCGTTCAGATCGCCGTCCGCGCGCTTGAGCAGCTTGAGCGTATCGAACGAGGTCTGCACGGCTTGGCGATACTCGGGCTTCCACGTGAGATCGCGCGTCTGCAAGCCGAGCGGGCCATGAAACAGATAGTCCACTTCCGGTTCGATGCCCGTGACCTTCGCGATCAGCTCGCTGTATTTTTCCGGCTCGGCCGCGAGCAGCCGATTCGCTTCGATCACCGCACGCAGATACGCAACGACGACCTCCGGATACTTCTGCGCATACTCTTTCTCGACGAGCGTGCCGTGCAGCGTCGCGGCACCGGCCTGCGAGCCATCGTAAATCTTGCGCGCGAAGCCGCGATACGGAAACAGCTCGGCAAAGGGCACGAAATCGGCGTGTGCGTCGATCTTGTGCGTCTGCAATGCGGGGCCGGCCACTTCGGGCGCTTGCGTGACGATGTTCACGTCGCGCTCCGGGTCCCATCCCTGTGCGGCGACGGCGCGCAACAGCATACCGTGCGCGGTCGAAGCAAACGGCACCGAGATCGTCTTGCCCTTGAGATCGGCGATGGATTGCGCGGGCGAATCCGTCGGCACGACGATGCCGTTGCCGCTGCCCCGCACGCTGCCCGAGAGCACGCTGATAAAGATGCTGCCCTTGCCCGCCTTCTGATTCGCGACGCCGTTGAGCACGCCGGGAAAATCCGCCATCGAGCCGAAGTCGAGCTTGCCCGCGACCATCTCGTTCGTGATCGGCGCGCCGCTCGTGAAGTTCTTCCATTCGATATCGTATTGCGCGTCCTTGTACTTGCCGTCGTGCGGAAGATACTTGTCGAGCAGATGCAGTTCGCGGATCAACGCGCCGCCCGCAGCGGTGTTGATGGTTGTATCCTGCGTGCCGATGGCCACGCGGATTGTTTCTGCATGCGCGGCGCTTGCGAAGAGCGCGGCCGTCAAGGCCAGCGATTGGGCCAACAATAGCGTCCGTTTCATGATGCGTGTGTCCTCGTCAGCGAAGAAGATAAGGAATATCGACGTGCACGGCATTGGTCGGACAGTCGCGCTCGCAGGGCATGCAGTACCAGCATTCGTCGAACTTCATGAAGGCCTTGCCGGTGTCGGGATCGATGGCGAGCAGGTCCATCGGACATACGTCGATGCATACGGTGCAGCCCTTGTCGGCGATGCACTTGTCTTCGTCGATCATGACGGGAAGGCTCGAGCGCTGACGCGCTTCGCGGGGCACGAGGGCCATGGTCTCTCTCCTATGCAGCAACCGGCTGCGCTGTGCGAGCCACACGCAGGCGCGAATAGGCGCCGCGCTCGGACTCGTCGACGGGAACCACATACGGCTCCACGGACTTCTTGAACGAGGTCATGCGCCCCGATGCATCCTTCTTCAGATGCGCATGACAGAACCATTCGGCGTCGTTGCGCTCGGGATAATCGACGCGATGGTGATAAAGACCCCAACGGCTCTCCGTGCGATACAGCGACGCGCGCGCGGCCATCTCGGCGCAATCGAGAATCGCGGAGACTTCGGCGGCGCGCATCAGTTCGTGCGGATCGGCGGCGGCAAGATGTGCGATGTCCTCGCGAATTTCAGCGAAGCGTTGCAGGCCGATCTCCATGCGCCGCGTGACCTTCGGCGGCTGGAGATAGTCATTCACGAAGCGGCGCAGCTTGTACTCCACCTGTGCGGGCGGCAGGCCGTGTTCACGCGCAAGCGGTGCGAGCACGCGTTCGCGTTCCTGCTCGACTTGCGATGCATCGAGCGCGGGCAATGCGCGCCCCGCAACGTGCGCGGCCGCGTGTTCACCGGCGAACCATCCGTACGTGAACGCGCCCAGCATGTAGTTGTGCGGCACGGCGGCCATGTCGCCGGCGGCATAGAGCCCCTGCACGGAGGTGCGCGCGTGCTCGTCCACCCATACACCGGACGCGCTGTGACCGCTGCACAGGCCGATCTCCGAGATATGCATCTCGATCATGCGCGTGCGATAGTCGTTGCCGCGTCGCGCATGAAAGCGGCCTCGGCTAGGTCGCTCGTTGGTATGCAGGATCGTTTCGATCGTCTGAATCGTTTCTTCGGCGAGATGATCGAGCTTGAGGAAGACCGGCCCGTTGCCGCTCTGAAGTTCCTGATAGAACTCCCACATCATCTGCCCGCTCCAGTAATCGCATTCGATGAAGCGTTCACCACGGCCGTTCGCCGTATAGCCGCCGAGCGGTCCCGTCACATACGCACACGCCGGACCGTTGTAGTCCTTGATGAGCGGATTGATCTGGAAGCATTCGAGATTAGCCAGCTCCGCGCCTGCGTGATACGCCATGGCGTAACCATCGCCGGCATTGGTCGGATTCTCGTAAGTGCCCATCAGATAGCCCGAGGCCGGTAAGCCGAGCCGCCCGGCCGCGCCGCAGCAGAGAATCACGGCTTTTGCGCGGATCACGTAGAAGTCGGCAGTGCGGCAGTCGAAGCCCATGACGCCCGCGATCTCGCCATGCGCGCCGGTCAGCAGTCTGGTCGCGACGACGCGATTCGTGATCTCGACGCGCGCTCGTTTCAACTGACGATAGAGCACCTTCTTGACGTCGTGGCCTTCGGGCATCGGCAACACATACGCGCCCATGTGATGCACCTTGCGCACCGCGTAGTCGCCCGTGTGATCCTTCTCGAACTTCACGCCCCAGCGATCAAGCTCTTCGATCGTCTTGAAGCTGTGCCGCGCATACGCGTAGATCGTGGCCTGATTAACGATGCCGTCGTTAGCGACGGTGATTTCCTTCGTGTATTGCTCGGGCGTCGCGTGTCCGGGAATGATGGCGTTGTTCAGGCCGTCCATGCCCATCGAAATGGCGCCGCTGCGCTTCACGTGCGCCTTGTCGATAAGCAGTACGCGCAGGCTCGGGTCGCGCTGCTTCGCCTTGATGGCGGCCATCGGACCGGCCGTGCCGCCGCCAACGACGACGATGTCGTATTCGAGTTCGTGGGTTTGCATGATCTGGTGGAGACGTCACTTGTTATGACAAGTCAGAACCAGATTCTAAAGACGCACGAAACCCAGGGGAATCAATTGTTTTTGCTTTGCTTGTGCGCGTTTCGAATAACGCGTGTGGACTCGCGCGCGCCGTTCGTGGACAACCGTTCGCGATCGATGCGCAAGCGATACTGAAACGTATCGCCGCGGAAATAGAGATATTCGAAATCGACGGGACGGCCCTGCGCATCGTGCGTAAGGCGTTCGATGCGCAACAGCGGCGCGCCTTTTTTCAGCTCGAGCGCATCCGCGATGGCGGGCGCGGCCGCGATCGCGTCGATGGCGAGATCCGCGTGGCCGAGCGGCACGGCGCAATCGTTCTCGAGGATCAGGAAGATGTCGCGCGTCGCCAGATCGGCGCGTTTCAGTTGCCGTCCGAGCGCTTCGGGAAGAAAGGTGACTTCGTATGAAACGGGCGACCGATTGAGCAGCCGCACGCGATGAATCTCGGCGACAAGACTTCCTTCGGCGACGTCGAGCCGTGCGGCGACATCGGCGGATGCGGGTGCAAAGCGGAAATGCGCGACGCGGTTCACGATCTCGTGACCGGCTTCCGACATCGCTTCGGCAAAGCCTTGCAGCGACGTCACGTTCTGAAACGCCTTCGGTTGCGAGACGAACGAGCCCTTGCCGTGCACCTTGAAAATGAGCCCTTCCTTTTGCAGATCGCCGAGCGCCTGACGAATGGTGATGCGGCTGACATCGAACATCGTCTGCAATTCGCTTTCCGATGGCATGCGGCTGTGCGGCGCGTAACGGCCATCGAGAATGTCCGCGCGCAAGGTGTCCTTGATCTGCGCGTAGAGCGGAATGGGCGAATCGGGCGAGACAGCCGGGCGGGCGGGGCGGCGGGTAGGCATGGAGGAAGAATGGACGTCCGGTTACGGCGTGCAGCGATTATAGCGGCGCGCGGCGGCGCGATTCCCATAAACAAATGACGAAATATTGGTTAGCCACGCTCCTGCGCTCGCCGAGAATGAAGGCTGATCAATTTGCGTCGATTCACGTCGCGGCGAGAAACCATCATGAGCGAGCGCAACGCGGAGCATGCACGAGAAGGAGTGTCATCGTTGTCGTCCGTCACGCTCGTGACCGTGCCCGGTCTTTACGGTAGCGAGGATGCGCACTGGCAGAGCTGGCTCGAAGGCGAGATGCCGGCTGCGCAGCGCGTGGAGCAGCGCGCCTGGGACGTGCCGCATCTCGACACATGGAGCGATGCCGTACACGATACGCTCGCGCGCATCGACGGTCCTGTCGTGCTGGCCGCGCACAGCTTCGGATGCCTCGCGACGGCGCATGCGCTCACGCACGCGAAAAGGGTTTCGTTGATGTCGCGCGTGAAGGGCGTGTTGTTCGTCGCACCGGCGAGTCCCGCGAAGTTCCGTTTCGCGGGCGGGTTCAGTGCGCGGCGGCTCGATACGCTGTCGCTTGTCGTCGGCAGCGAGACCGATCCGTGGATGCCGCTCGACGAAGCGCGCACGCTCGCGCAGCGTTGGAACAGCGCGTTCGTGAATCTTGGCGACGCGGGGCATATCAACACGGCGGCGGGCTTCGGTCCGTGGCCGCTTGCGCGGCACTTCGTCGAGACGCTGGCGCGGCGGGTATCGCCGGAATATGAAGAAGAGGAGAATCGCGCCTACGGTTGACGCCTTCTTCGCGAAGGATCTAAAGCATGAATGGCCGCCTTCGCGCGGCCTTTGTTCGTTGTGTAATGTTTTCCCTGTCACTGGAGAAAAAATGGCGGTATATAAAAAGCTTCTGGTCGGAGTCGCGTTCGCAATCACGAGCATGGCGGGCATCGCGCATGCGGAGACCACGCTGCTCAACGTGTCGTACGACGTGACGCGCGAACTCTACAAGGACATCGACTCCGCATTCGTCGCGGACTACGCGAAGAAAACGGGCGAGACGGTTTCGGTGCGGCAGTCGCATGGTGCATCGAGCGCGCAGGCGCTTTCGGTGACGCAAGGCCTGCAAGCCGACGTCGTGACGATGAACCAGCCCAACGACATCGACCTGCTTGCCGAACGCGGCCAGCTCGTGCCCGCGAACTGGCGCACGCGCCTGCCCGATTCGAGCGCGCCCTACACCACGACGATGGTGTTCCTCGTCCACAAGGGCAATCCCAAGAACATCAAGGACTGGAGCGATCTCGCGCGGCCGGGCGTGCAAGTGGTGATCGCCAATCCGAAGACCTCGGGCAACGGCCGCTATGCGTATCTCGCCGCGTGGGGTTACAAGAAGCAGCAGGGCGCAAGCGATGCGCAGGTGCAGGACTTCGAGAAAGCCATCTTCAAGAACGTGCCGGTGCTCGACACGGGCGGACGCGGCGCGACGACGACCTTCACGCAGCGCGGCATCGGCGACGTGCTCGTTACGTTCGAAAACGAAGTCGGGCTGATGAGCGCGGGACCCGGCGCGAAGGATTTCGAGGCGGTGTATCCGTCGGTGAGTCTGCTTGCGGAGCCGCCGGTGTCGATCGTCGACAAGGTGGTGGACAAGCGCGGCACGCGCAAGCAGGCGCAGGCTTATCTCGACTTCCTGTACACGCCCGCCGCGCAGGAGATCATCGCGCAACATCATTTGCGTCCGCGTAATGCCGCCGTGCTCGCGAAACATGCGAACGAGTTCAGGCCGCTCAAGACGTTCACGGTCGAACAGATGTTCGGCAACTTCCAAAAGGCGCAACAGACGCATTTCGCCGATGGCGGCACGTTCGATCAGGTCGTCGCGGACAAGAACTGAGCGCGTCTATTTTTCGCGGCGCGGCGCCTGGATCATCTTCCAGCCGTTGCCCGCGGGATCGCGGAAGCCGGCATCGACGCTGCCGAAGCGCTCGACCGGCTCCTGCGTGAACTCAACGCCCTTCGCCGCGAGCCGTTCGTAGGCCGCGCGGCAATCGCTTACCGCGAGCACGAGCGGCGGCATCGCGCCTTTGGCGACCATCGCGCGCAGGGTTTGCGCGGTGGCGTCGTCATGGATGGGCGCACCCGGCGCGAACAAGCCGAGCTGGAACGATGGCTGGTCCGGATGCTGGACCGTGAGCCATCGATATGTACCGTTACGCACGTCCGTGTGGACGCGGAACCCGAGTTTATCGACGTAGAACGCGAGCGCCGCGTCCTGATCGTCGACATACAAGCCCACTACGCTGATACCGTCGTTCATATCGCCTCCTTGGTTGATGGGCGGACTTTATCTTTCTTCACGCGGCGCCGCTTCTCCAAAACTGCGATCGTCAGATCGGGGCGCTGCGCGGCCTTGAGCACGCACGCGGGCACGCGATCAAGCTGTGCGTTGCCGGCGCGCGCCTCGGCACGTGCTTCGGTGCGCATCTCGCCGGGGCTGCGGCCGGTGATGTCGCGGAAGATGCGGCCGAACGTGCCGAGACTTTCCCAGCCGGTTGCGAAGGCGATGTCGGTGATGCTGAGATCGGTGTCGCGCAGGAGCGTCGTCGCCTGCTCGATGCGCCGCGTCAGCAGATAGCGATGCGGCGGAATGCCGAAGGCGCGCTTGAACGAGCGCGCGAAATGCGCTTCCGAGACGCCGCTGACGCTGGCGAGACGGCTGACCGTCCACGCTTCGTGCGACGCGGCATCCATGCGATCCTTGGCGCGCAACAATCGGCGCAGAAGGGCGGGGTCTTGCGGGGCTTGGGACGCGTCTTCGCGATGCAGCATGGTGTCGTGGACGAATGGCATGCGCCTAGTGTAGATCCGGCGCGCCGGTTAAAGGCGTGTCTAAAGACGTTCGGCGGATTGGATGGTCAATCGAACGATAACTCAATAGAATGCGCTTTCATCGAGCAGCCGGTTCGGGTACCGGCCCGACGATGCTTCTATAAAGAACTCTCAATCGCGTCGGTCCAGATTTCGTCGGAAGAATTTCTCTTCTTCTTGCTGTCTATTCCGGGGGACATCGCAATGCGAACAATCAGGCATGGGTCATGGTTCGTGTGCATTGTTCTTCTCCTCGTGCTGGATGCAAACGCAAGACCGCTGGACCTCGCGTTTTCGAATGGCGTGCTGACACGTTCCGATGAAGCCGTCGCTCACGCGAAGCTGGCACGGGACCGGCTCGTGACGTTGGGCGCTCCGGAATTGTCGATTGACATGATTCTGCTGTATCACCATGACAAGTACAGCAATCTCGAAGAGGTGTTCATTCAGAAGGCCCGAGAACGTGACCGCACGGAATCGACCATCAAGCCCGAAGCCGAAGCCTTGTTTTCGATTTATCTGGCCCGAGCCTACGAGAAGAGGAAGTTGCTCGAAGAGCAGATGCTTTATCGGTCGCAGGGACCGATTCAGGAGATCCTCGACCATATGCCAACTAGCGAAGCGATCGGCGTGCAGAATGCCGCCGACAAAACCGATCTCACCCGGTCGTTACGCAATGGTCACGATGTTCTGATCGTAGCTCACTCTCAGGGAACGCTTTACGCAAATACGGCAGTCGATCGCACTGTCAAAACCTTGAGGGACGAGCATATTTCCCTCGATGGCCGGCTCGCAGTCGTGGGACTTGGCGTTGCGGCGGGCTGGATCGCGACAGAGACGGGCGGGACCGACAAAACGAGCTATGTGACGAACAAGAAGGACCGCGTAATCGACGGGCTCGACTGGATGATTCGCAAGATGAATAAAGTGCGAAGCGAGCCAATTCCTCGGCCTTTGAGCGGCAACATTACCGTTCCGTTCGGGCTTGCATGGAGCGATACGCCGCTTCTGGAAGCCATTGCCGGACACGGCTTCGAAACGATCTATCTGAACAAGAAGTTTCCGACGAATCAGCGTTTCACCGATGTGACGACATGCGCCCTGCATATGCGCGCATGCAACAAGGATGCGCTTTCCAGGGCTTCCGGCGCGAACGTTCCGGCTGCTGCGTCGGAAACCAAGCCTAACGTCGATCGCTTCATGCGGCATGAGTCGATCAACACGCAAGCAGTCGCTGACGCGTTGCAACCCGACAAGAAAAGCCACAGTAACGACGTAACGGCAATCGAGCCTCTTGCGAAACGCTATCCCGGTCCGCTTCATGACGCCATCGTTTCATGGGCCTGGGCGAAGATCACTTTCTGGTACAAGGCGCGCGGCCAGGAGATCAGGTCGGACTGGCTTAAGCAATTGGCCGTCGAAGCCTTCAACAAGGAAGTATGCGTGCTCGCAATGCTGCCCGAATCAACGCTTCGGCCCGAAGCCGACATTCCCTTTCTGGTGGAGTTTCAAAGCACGCTGATCGATAGTCCGTTTAGATTCGCCGACTACAATCACGCCGACACCTTGCTGAGCGGCCAGCAGTTCAAGGTCATCGGCGATGGCGCGAAGGCGTGCGAGATATCCAAGCTCAAGTACGTTCCGCCGAGTGTCGCGGCCGGCATCGCGCGTTAGGCGAGAGAATCAGCGATCAGCGATCAGCGATCAGCGCCGTCCGCCTGCGACAAACTCGCGCCCGACGCGAGCGGCGAGCCCATCGCCTGAAACAACGCAGCCGTGTCGCTCATGCGCGCGCTGCTGGCGCGGATGGTCGAGAGGCGCGCGTTGAGGTACTGCTGCTCGCTGCCGCGTGCGGCGCGCGGCGGGATCGCGCCGAGCCGCACGCGCGCGGCCGCATCCGCCGATACATCACGCGCCTTGCTGCTCGCGGTATCGGCGAAGGCGAGCGCTTCGCTATCCGTTTCGAGCGAGGCCAGCGTATTCGCGACGTTCTGGAACGCGGCCAGCACGGTCTGCTTGTATTGATCGACGGCGGCGTCGTAAGCGGCGATGGCCGCGCGCCGTTGCGCGAGTAGCGCGCCGCCATGAAAGATCGGCTGCGACAGCGATGCGCCCACGCTCCATAACGCGCCCGCACCGGACAGCGCCGTCGGCCAGCTAAAGCCGCCTTTGCCCATCGACGCGGAGAGCGACAAGCTCGGGAACAACTGCGCCGTCGCCACGCCCACTTGCGCGGCGGCCGCTTTCAATGCGGCGTCGGCGGCTTGTATATCGGGGCGCGTCTGCAGCAACTCGGAGGGCAGGACCACGGGCACATCGGCGGGCACGGTGAGGCTCGCGAGATCGAGGTCGTCGGGGGCGCGGTCGGGCGTGCGTCCGAGCAGGACCGCGAGCGCGTGACGTGTCGCGAGCCATTGCGCGCGCAAGCCCGGCAATTGGGCGGCAAGCGACGCCGCGTTTTGCTGTGCGCTGAACATCTCGGCGCGCGATGCCGAGCCGAGCGCATAGCGGCGTTCGGCGTCGTGCGCATCGTCGGCGGCGAGCGCGATCAGGCGTTCGGTCACGTCGATCTGTGCATGCAATGCCGCCGCACCGATCGCGCCCGTCACGATATTCGCGGCGAGCGCGCGGCGCGCGGCATCGAGTTGAAAGGCTTGCTGGTCGACTTGCGCGGCAAGCGATGCATTCGCAAAGCGCGCCGCCCCGAAAATATCGAACGTGTATTGCGCCTGAATCTGCCCGACGAAGAGGTTGTAGAGCACGGTCGGCGGCCCGACCTCGGGAATGCCCAAGCCGCGTTGCCGGGTTGCCTGCGCGCCCGCATCGATGGACGGCAGCAGCGACGATCCCACCTGCGCGCGCAATTGCTCGCGCGCGGCGACGAGACTCTTGTCGGCGGCAGCGAGACTCGGACTTGCGCGCAAGCCTTCGTCGACGAGCGCATCGAGCGCATCCGAGCGATACAGCTTCCACCATTCGGGCACCGGCTTCGCACCCGTGACGAAGCGCTGCGCCGCGCCCTCGGCCGTCACGCTCGTATCGGGCTGAGGCTGCGCGCCGTAGTGCGCGGGCTGTGGCATCGCGGGCGGCTTGCCGTCGCGGCCGAATGAGCATGCGCCGAGCAGGGCGCATGCGGCGATCAACGCATGCGTGCGATTCATGACGATGCTCCTTCGCGTTCGTTCGGCTTCACGCGAAACCACGCGGCATAGAGCGCGGGCAGATAGAAGAGGGTGAGCACGGTGGCGCTCGTGATGCCGCCCATCAACGCGGTCGCCATCGGGCCGAAAAAGTTGCTGCGCAGAAGCGGAATGAGCGCGAGCACGGCGGCGGCGGCCGTCAGCGTGATGGGACGGAAACGCCGCACCGTCGCGCCGATGATCGCGTCGAAACGCTTGTGCCCCGAGGCGATGTCCTGCTCGATCTGATCGACGAGAATCACCGAGTTGCGCATGATGATGCCGAACATCGCGATTACGCCGAGCATCGCGACGAAGCCGAACGGCTTGCCGAATGCGAGCAGCGTCACCACGACGCCGATCAGCCCGAGCGGCGCGGTGAGCACGACCATCATCACGCGCGAGAAGCTCTGCAACTGAATCATCAGCAGCGTCAGCACGACGATCACCATCACCGGAAGCTGCGCGTTGATCGATGCCTGACCCTTGCCGCTTTCCTCGACCGGCCCGCCCACTTCGATGCGATAGCCCACCGGCAGCGCGCGACGAATCGCATCGAGCTTCTTGTCGATGGCCTGCGTTACATCGATGCCTTGCGCGTTGCCCTTCACGTCGGATTGCACGGTGATGGTGGGTTGCCGGTCGCGTTCCCAGATCACGCCGTATTCGAGCGTATCGACAACGCGCCCGAGCGCGCCCAACGGCACCGGGCCATGCGGCGTCGGCATCGCGAGCGTGGCGATGCGCGCCGGATCGACACGTTCCTCGCGCGGCGCACGCAAGTCGACGCTGATCAGCTTGTCGCGCTCGCGATACTGCGTGACGGTGGTGCCGGTGAGCGTCATAGCGAGAAAGCTCGACACGTCCTGCGACGTGACGCCCGCATCGCGCGCCTTCTGCTGATCGATCTCGAAGCGCACCGAACGCTCGGAAGGCTCGTCCCAGTCGAACTGCACGTTGGTCGTGCGCGCGTCGCCGCGCATGTCGGCGGCAACTTGTTCGGCGATGTGGCGCACCGTGCCGATGTCGTCGCCACTCACGCGAAACTGCACCGGATAGCCGACGGGCGGACCGTTCTCCAGTCTCGACAAACGCGTGCGCACGGCGGGAAAGTGCTCGCGCAGCATCGGATCGAGCCAGCGGGCGAGCGCCTCGCGCGCTTCCACCGATTTCGCCGTGACGACGAATTGCGCGAAGTTCGGCGTCGGCAATTGCTGATCGAGCGGCAGATAAAAGCGCGGCGCGCCGGTGCCGACGAAGCTCACGACATGATCGATTTCCTCGCGGCCTTTCAACGCGGCTTCGAGGCGCTTCGCTTCGCGCAGCGTTGCATCGAACGATGCGCCTTCCTGCAGACGCACGTCGATCAGCAATTCGGGCCGGTCCGAGCTCGGAAAGAACTGCTGCGGCACGAGCGTGAAGCCCGCCATCGCGATGACGAACAGCACGACCGTGATCGTCAGCACGATGAAGCGCCGCTCCACGCACCAGCCGACCCAGCGGCGCAGGCGTCCGTAGAACTTCGTGTCGTAGATGTCGTGTTCGTGATCGTCGGGCAGATGCGCTTCTTTCTTTCGCTCGGGCAGGAGCTTGTAGCCGAGCAACGGAATCAGCACGACTGCCGCGAGCCACGAAGCGATCAGCGCGATGGCCGAGACTTCGAAGATCGAGCGCGTGTATTCGCCGGTGCTCGACTTGGCGAGCGCGATCGGCAGGAAGCCCGCGACGGTGACGAGCGTGCCGGTGAGCATGGGGAATGCGGTGCTCGTGTACGCGAATGCAGCGGCGCGCGCGCGGCTCCAGCCTTGTTCGAGCTTCACGGCCATCATCTCGACGGCGATGATCGCGTCGTCGACGAGCAGACCGAGCGCGAGAATCAGCGTGCCGAGCGACACTTTGTGCAGGCCGATATCGAACAGATACATGAAGAGCGCGGTGACGGCGAGCACGATCGGAATCGAGATCACGACGACCATGCCCGTGCGTACGCCCAGCGACACGAGACTCACGATAAGCACGATCACGACCGCTTCGGCGACGGCTTCGAGAAAGTCGTCGACGGAATGCGAGACCGCATGCGGCATGCTGGCGACTTCGTTGAGCTTCAGCCCAGCGGGTAGTTGCGCACGCAACTTGTTCACTTCTGCATCGAGCGACTTGCCGAGACGCACGACATCTTCGCCCGGCTGCATCGAGATGCCGATGCCGAGCACGGGCGTGCCCGCCGAGCGCATCTGCGTGGCAATCGGATCGATATAGCCGCGCTTGATGGTGGCGATATCGCCGAGACGGAACGAGCGCCCGTTCACGGTGATGAGCGTATCGGCGAGCGCGGCCACGCTTTTGAACTGGCCGCTCGGGCGCACGAACACGCGGTCGTTGGGCGTGTTGAGCACACCGGCGGGCGAGACGGCGTTCTGTCCGTCGATGGCCTGCGCGATCTGCTGCGGCGAGATGCCGAGGCGTGTCAGTTGCGTATTGGCGATCTCGACATAAATGCGCTCTTCCTGGTCGCCGAAGTAATCGACCTTCGCGACGCCCGGCACGCGCAGCAGCACCGTGCGCAAGGCATCGGCGTAATCGTGCAGTTGCGCGGGCGAGAAGCCGTCGCCTTCGAGCGCGTAGATGTTCGTGTAGACATCGCCGAATTCGTCGTTGAAGAACGGACCTTGCACGCCCGGCGGCAGCGTCGCCGCGATATCGCCGACTTTCTTGCGGATCTGATACCACTCGTCGGGTACGTCCTTCGCGGGCGCGGAGTCCTTCATCTGGAAGAACAGCAGCGATTCGCCCGGGCGCGAGTAGCTGCGCATGAAATCCGTGTACGGCGTTTCCTGCAGCTTGCGCGCGATGCGATCGGTCACTTCCTCCTGCACCTGACGCGCGGTCGCGCCGGGCCAGAAAGTGCGAATGACCATCACGCGAAAGGTGAACGGCGGATCTTCCGATTGCGCGAGCCGCGTGTACGCGAGGATGCCGAAGATCGTCGCCATCGAAATGAGGAACACGACGAGCGCGCGATGCCGCAACGCCCAGGCCGAGAGATTGAAGCGGCCTTCTTCGTGGCGATGCGCGTTGTCGTCGGATGAGGAGTCTTGCGTCCGACTCATGACGCAAAGTCCTCGGGATGCAGCGGCGCCACGACGCGCACTTTTTCTCCTGCCGACACCGTATGCACGCCCTGCCACACGACGCGTTCGCCGGCCGCGATGCCGCTCGCGATCGTCACTGTGCGCTCGCCATAACGCGCGACTTCCACGCGGCGCAGTTCGAGCGCGTCGCCGGGCTGCTTCACGATCCAGACGGCGGGATGCCCGTTGTCGTGGAAGAGCGCCGTCGACGGAAGCGTGAACGCGGTTTGCGCACCGTTCGTGCCGTTCGTGCCGTTCACTGCCGCGAACGCGACGTTGGCCGTCATGCCGAGGCGCACGTCGGGCGTCGGCGCTTCGAGCGTGAGCTTCGCGCGCCAGGTGCGGCTTTGCGTATCGGCGGCGGGCGAGAGTTCGCGCACGCGCGCCTTGAAGGTCCGCGCGGGCAGGGCAGGAAGCGTTACGCTGGCTTCGTGGCCGACGGCGAATGCGGCGAGCGCGGCTTCGGGCACGTCGCAGGTCACGTCGATATCGCCGCTCCATGCGAGCGTGTAGACCGCTTGCCCCGACGTCACGTTCTGGCCGGTATCGGCCTGCTCGGCAGTGATGACGCCCGCGTGATCGGCGGTGAGCGTCGCGTAGCGCAACTGGTCGCCGGCGAGTCCCGCCTGCTGTTGCGCCTGATTGCGCTGGGCGAGCGCGGCGGCGTAGGCGTTTTGCGTCTGTTCGAGTTGCGCGGGCGCGATGAGATTTTCGGCGGCCTGTGCGCGAT